>CAJCHN010000145.1 GCA_903970285.1 Rhodanobacteraceae bacterium
TCCAGTGTGTCCGTGCGCCCTCTCAGGCCGGATACCGATCATCGTCTTGGTGGGCCATTACCCCGCCAACTAACTAATCGGCCGCGAACTCCTCTCCAAGCGCATTGCTGCTTTGACTCGTAAGTGTTATGCGGTATTAGCTAAGATTTCTCTCAGTTATTCCCCACTCGGAGGTAGATTATTCACGTGTTACTCACCCGTGCGCCACTATACTCAGGGCCGAAGCCCCTTTCTCGTTCGACTTGCATGTGTTAGGCACGCCGCCAGCGTTGATTCTGAGCCAGGATCAAACTCTCGTTTAATCTTGGTTTGCATGCTACCCGGCGACAGGGGTCGGGGTAGATCATGCGCCCCCGAACTCGAAAGTTCCGGAGGTTTATAACTAGTGAGAATGACTAAACCAAATTTCGCATCATCTCACGACTGGCATGTTCAACTATGTTGTCAAAGATCCTGACTCATTTCGCCTTGGCGGTGAGTTTTGGATCAAGGACCAGAAAGGGCGGAGCCTCAGTCTTGTGTCCTCGAACTTATGTGCGCCGGGTTCGCTGTGAAACCTTCCCGGGGCTCAACTGGCAGAGCGCATCGTCGGATCGTTATATCGCGTTACGCCAGCACCGTTGAGCTCGTGATTCGCGTTTGGGGCGAACTTTTCAAGATTATCCAAGTTCGCCGCGCTTGTCAAGCTCAGATTTTCGTCCCGGATGGGACAGCGAGCAGGGCTTGATCAGCGTTCGGCGCCATATCACATTCGAAAAGCAAAAAACGCATCGGCTTTCACCGCGGAGCACTGAGCTCCATTTTGTTGCCGTGCCGCAAAGCGGCACTAACAGCGGAAGAGGAATTGGCAAGCGCCAGAATTCTTCCTGTACCTCAAACTTGCAGTGACTTGGGTTTGGATTCGGCTGGCACTTTGTGCTCTTACGCCGCCATCAAACGCTTGGACTGCGCTCCGTCGTCCCTTTGCGGCTCAGGTTCAGCCCAGGTGCGAAGCTTGTTCATACTGCTGTCGTAGATTAGCGCATTTTCCGATCACTTGCAAGGCTTGCCTGCTAACTCGCTCTCGGCATCCGCTGCGTTTTCCCGACTTCCTGAGAGTAGCAGCGCCCCCAGGCCCGCGCAAGTCCCGTACTGTGAAAAAGTCACGGTATCGGTTGAAAACCAAGGTGGAGATCTCAGATTGTCATGTACCGGAGCTCAGAGCGCATTGATTGCAGGACGTTTATCTGATTTGTGGAGTGCGGAGGAGCCACCAGGAATTTCTGCAGAAATCGAAGCGCATGAATTCCGGGAGAGGATCTACCCCAGGATGATCGGCCTAGCCTCCGGCCTTTGGCTTTTCGGCTACTGAATCGCAATCAGCCGTTGCCACTCATCGCTTTGCTGAGTCCAGCGATCGACCAGGGCGTCCCGATCGTCACGTGGAACCAGCAGCGTGCCGTCCGACATGGGGATGATGGGCACGGGCACCCCCTCAAAAGGGCCGTTCACCCACCGCAGCGGACTCTTGGCGGGCTGCGTACTTGAACCAGCGGAGGGCGCCGACTGCGAGTCGCGTACTGGAAGGAAGCCGCCCTGGAAGATGACAATGCCGTGTGCATCGGTGACCCGGCAGAAGGTTTCGCCGGCATATTCGCTCGGCTGACATGCTACCCAGGTCCCTTGCCGCTCGTTATGATCGAGGTCATATCCGGTCGGCAGAAAGCGTGAGTCCGCGGGCATGTTCTTCGGCAGGACAGGATCCAGCGCGAGGTTTGCCCGGGAGATGATGACCACGGCAGCCAAAACAACACAGCAAAAAAGGACAACCTTGCTTCCGGTACTCATGCGATGCCCCGAATCTGGAAGTTCGTGGTGGAATGCTCTGAGCTTTGTGGTGCAACCATAGCGCTGCAGTTTGGCGAAGGCAAGGTTAATCGTTCGGTCGAGCTACTACACCGAGATCGACCATGCCGTTCACGAAGTACTGCACGGCAAGTGCGACCAGCAGCAGGCCCATGATACGCACCAGGATGCGGATGCCAGTCTCGCCCAGCACAGTGGCCACGCGATCGGAGTTGCCGAGAACCAGGTAGCAGATGAATGCAGTGATAAGAATTGCGGCGAGGATCGCCGCGATCAACTTCCAACTTCCCTGCGCCTGCCCCACCAGCACCATCACGGAGGTAATCGAACCCGGGCCGGCCAGCATGGGGATGCCAAGCGGAACAATGCCGGCATCCTCTTTAGCCGCGGCAGCTTCGGTCTCGGGACCGGTCTCTTGCGTCTGCGACCGCTTGGCGCTGAGCATGTCCAGTCCGATCAGCAGCAGGATAATACCGCCGGCGATCTCGAAGGCCGGCAACGTGATACCAAACATGCGGAAGATGTACTGACCGGCAAGCGCAAACGCCGACAGCACCACCAGGGCGGTGATGCTCGCCTTGCGTGCGATCGTCCGGCGGCGCAGCTTGTTGGCGCCTGCGGTGACGGCGAGAAACGTCGGGAGCGCGGCGAACGGATCGACCAGGAAGAAGACGGAGCTGAGGGCCAGCAGGGAGAAGCGGACATAGGCCGAGTGCTGCAGACCGGAGAGCATCACCTCGGGCGGAACGAACGACGGGAACGCGAACAACATCAGGGCAGCAGAGGCGGGGAGATTCATGACAAAAGACATAACAGTCCATTGTTTCACGTTTCTGCAGCGGAGACGCCTTTTGACCACCACCTCCGCGCCGGACGAAGACCCGCAAGCCGATATAATCGGATGATTGAAGGAGAGACGCATGCCTTTGCAGACGACGAAGAACATCTGGCATAACGGAGAGTTGATCCCATGGGAGAAGGCGACGATCCACATCATGTCGCATGTGGTTCACTACGGATCGTCGATCTTCGAGGGCATCCGCGCCTATACCCAGAGCGGATCGGGTTCCGCGCCGAGTGCGGGCATCTTCCGCCTGGAAGAACATATGCAGCGTTTTCGCGACTCCGGGCATATCTACCGCATGCCGCTGGGATATACCGTTGCGGAACTTTCGCAGGCGGTGATCGATGTCGTTGAGGCCAATGGTGTCGCACCCTGTTACATCCGGCCGGTGGCGTTTCGCGGCTATGGCGAGGCGGGGATCAATCCGCTCACCAGCCCGGTGGAGGTGTACATCGCCAACTATCCATGGGGCAAGTACGTTCCGGGCAACGACGGCGCGAACGTGTGCGTTTCGAGCTGGAACCGGCATGCGCCGAATACCATGCCGACGCTGGCCAAGGCCGGCGGAAACTACCTGAATTCGCAGCTGATTCGCATGGAAGCCGAGATCAACGGCTACGACGAGGGCATAGCGCTCGACGTCCATGGGCTGATCTCCGAAGGATCGGGGGAGAATCTGTTCCTGGTGCGCGGCGGGGTGCTGTACACGACTCCGCTTTCGAGCTCCGTGCTGAACGGGATCACCCGGAGTTCGGTGCTGACGCTGGCCAAGGACCTGGGGATTCCGGTCATGGAGCAGACGCTGCCGCGGGAGATGCTGTATATCGCGGATGAGGCATTTTTCACCGGCACCGCCGCCGAGGTGACGCACCTGCGCTCGGTCGACCGGTATCTGGTTGGAGATGGGACCATGGGTCCGGTGACGAAGGCGATCCACGACGAGTTCTTCGGCATTGTGCATGGGACCAAGCCGGACCGGCACAACTGGCTGACGCCGGTCTCCGTGAAGGCGGAAGAGCCGGTCGCGGTTTAGGCAGCAGAAGTGGCCGGCGGTGTAGACTTCACCCCTGCCCCGGCCTTTTTTGATGCAAAGTATTCATAGAAGGCACTTACGGTCTGACATCGAAGACGGAGTGCATCAAGAGTTGTGCAGCGGCTCCGGCGCAACTGAGATGCGACCCGCAGCGAAATTTCCTCGCGACTGCTTCTGCTGGTACATGCGGGCATCCGCGAGCTTGCAGAGCGTCTGACCATCCCGGGCCTCTTCCGGGTATACGGCAAATCCGATGCTGCCATCGAGCGGGAGCGACGTGGATCCAGGGGCTCTGACTCCCTGGATGGCGTAGCGAAGAGCCTCGGCGATGCGGGTGCAGCTCTCAGGATCGGCGAGGTCGTTGACGATCACGGAGAATTCGTCCCCTCCGCAGCGGGCCAGGGTGTCGGATCCGCGCACCTTACGCTTCAGCCGGTCGGCGACGCGGCGCAGGACGAGGTCGCCGGCCTGATGTCCCAGCGTGTCGTTGACGTTCTTGAATCCGTTGAGATCGATGGCGAAGACGGCGGCGCTCAGACCGGTGCGGCGTGAACGTTCGAGCGCAAGGGCCAGCCGGTCGTCGAAGAGGCGGCGATTGGGCAGGCCAGTGAGCGGATCCTGCAGGGCTTCATGCTTGCGCCGCAGCGTCTCGTCTTCAAGCAAGACGATCAGCATGCCGATGACAACAAAGAACTTCTGTATGTTCCAGACCTGTTCAATGATGCTGTCCGCGTAGGGGTGTCCGAGGTTGAGCGGATATGCGAGGAAGCACATGGCCCAGATGACGAAGGCGACCATGATGACCCAGGCCCCGATGCAGTCGGGCCGGGCGCTGCGGCGGAAGGACAGGGCGACCAGCAGGTAGAGGCAGGCGAGACCCCAGTAGACCACCTCGCGGCCGCGGCCGCTCGCCGCCAGGTAGAGCATGGGCAGCCACATGGTGAGGTGGATGATGACCAGCAGGGAACGTGAGCGGCGGCGCAGCCGGGCAAAGAAGAGCAGGTAGGTGATGCCGAAGACCACGCTGAAGGAGGCGACCAGCACCGAGGTTCCGGCGCTGAGCATGTCCAGTCCGAACAGGGTGGTGAGCAGGAAGAGTGGGACGGCGGGCAGCAGGAAGTGTGGCAGGTGCGAGGTTCCGGGAAGCAGGTCTCGCCGGGCTGCCCAGCCGAAGACGACCGCGGCGAGCAGGTAGGCGTCGAGGGTGATGACGTGGGTAAGCGGCGTGAGCAGACCGGAGGCGTGGATGACCGCGGCGGCGATCATCTCAATAAGGATGAAGGTCAGGCCAAGCAGCCAGACATCCACGCGCTCGTCCTTGTGGCGATTACGGAACCACGCAAGAACGCCCATCAGGACGAGCATGCCGACGATGTCAGGAAGCGAGAGAAGGCTCATGGCGACACAAGGATTGGCGCAACCACTGCCGCCCTGATCTGCTCGGAATACGCCGGCGCGGGTCGAGTGGATTTGACGTTACAAGCTGTATCGACGTTACCCGCTCTTTCGGGTCGACGCTATAACACAAGTCTGCCATACGGCGCAGGCAACCTTTTTGGGCTGGTCTGAGAAAGACGATTCCATCAGGAGACAAGATCCCGGCGCCGGGAACTGATGGCGCCGAAACTAGGAAGGAGCGACGTCGTTCTCATCGGCGGAGACAACGGTTCCCTGGTGGTAGAGAATCTGCCAGCCATCGGTTGTGCTCTGCCAGATGGTGGCCCGGCGGGTAAGGCGGTCGTTCTGCCGCAGCGAATAGGTGATGAGGTAGGTGTCGGGGCCGAGGCGACGCAGGGCATGGTCCGAGGTTTCCCAGTGCAACTGGTCTGCGAAGGCGGGGGGCTTGCCGGAGAGGCTGTGGAGGATGAAATGGCGGCTATAACGCCGGCCGGAGGCACCGACCTCCCAGTAGTCAGCCGCCGTGGCTCGTTCGTAATCTGCCGTTGACGTACCGAAGCCCGCAGAATGAAAGATAGGCTCACGCCGTCGCAGTTCCTCAAGAATGGGCAGCAACTCGGGATCGGTATGGGTGAAGACGGAATTGATCTGCATGCCCCTGAATTGAATGCAGGTACCATCTTGCAGCTTACTGCAAATGAAAGGGTGGTTAGCCTAGGAGAAGCGTCCACTGCGAAAGAGGAGCTTCTCGAAGACTTTCGAAGGCCTAACCGGAGGAAAATTGGCTTTGAGACCTGAAGGTCAGTTGAGCCGGGCTCCGTGGGACTGCTCGATCGAAAGAGGAACGGTGGTCAGGTCTCCGTCTTCGCCGGCGTCTGGCCGAAGGTCGCGCACGTCCCAGCCGGGGAGAATCTGCGAGCCGGTGATCAGGCGGGCGCTGTCCTGGTAGGTGAGATAGGTCCAGATCCAGGAGCGGAAGACGGAGAAGCGGTTGCGGAAGCCGACCAGGAAGAAAATGTGCACCATCAGCCAGGCCAGCCAGGCCGGAAATCCGCTCCAGTGGGCCTTGAAGGGCCACTCGATCTTGGCGACGGCGGCGGCCTTTCCGATGGTAGCCATGTCTCCTTTATCGAAGTAGCGGAAGCCTTTCTGGCTGACCTTGCTTCCGGTACGGTCGGCGAGCACCAGTTCGCCGATGCGGTGCGCCGCGTAATCGCCCATCTGCATGGCGGGCTGGGCGACTCCGGGAACCGGCTTGCCATCCTGCTGGAACTCGGCCAGGTCGCCGATGACGAAGACGTTCAACATGCCCGGCGGGTTGAGGTGCTGATCGACGATGACGCTGCCGCGCTTGTTGACAGGCACGCCGAGTTTCTTGCCCAGCGGCGAGGCCTGCACTCCAGCTCCCCAGAGGGTGCAGACGGAGTCGATGCGCTCGTTGCCGACCATGACGTATCCGGGCTGGACGTCGGAGACCTGGGCGCCGGTGCGCAGGATGACGCCGAGCTCGCGGAGCTGGCGGCAGGCCGCCTCCTGGAGGTCGGGCGGGTACATGCCGAGGATGTGGGGTGAGCCTTCGAGGATCATGACCTGCGCCATGGAGGGATCGATGTGGCGGAAGTCCTTAGTCATGTAGAGGCGGGCGATGTCGGAGATAGCGCCCGCGAGTTCGACGCCGGTAGGGCCACCCCCGACGATGACGAAGTTGAGGGCGGGGTGCTTGCCGGTCTCAAGCATCTCGCGCTCGGCGAGCTCGAAGGCGAGCAGCACGCGGCGGCGGATCTCAATGGCGTCTTCGATGGTCTTGAGGCCGGGCGCGATGGAGGCCCACTGGTCCTTGCCGAAGTAGGAGTGAGTCGAGCCGGTGGCGAGGATGAGGAAGTCGAATTCGAGTTGATTGCCGCTGTGCAGCTTGACCCGGCCGAGCTTGACGTCGATGTCCTCGGCTTCATCCATGAGGACGTCGATGTTGCGATGATTGCGGAGAATTCCGCGAATGGGCTGGGCGATGTCCGCCGGGGAGAGCACCGCCAGGGCCACCTGGTAGAGCAGCGGCTGAAAGAGATGGTAGTTGCGCCGATCGACCAGGGTGACGTCTACGGGGAGGTGCGCGAGGCCCTGCGCGGCGTGGATGCCGCCGAAGCCGCCGCCGATGATGACCACGCGCTGCCGGACGCGGCTGCCCGGTTGTGCTTTCGCTTCGCCGACTGGTGTCGCCATGTCGCAGATCTCCTGACGCAAAGGGTCATTCGTAAGATGCGCGGGGGATGCCGCGGGCGCGAAAGTTTCTGGGGTTTGGATGTCACGCGATCGCTTGCGCGTCAGCGGGAACGGAAGCGCTTCAGGGTTTGGAGGTGACGATGGTGGTCGCGAAGCCCTGGGTTCCGGCCGAGAAGGCGAGGGCGGTTGACGTGGATGTCCCGGCAACGGTCAGGGGCGTTATGGAGACCTGGCCGGCGAGGTTGGTGATCAGCATGGTGCTGCCCGAGGCTAGTACCGGTGACGCCGGACAGCGGCCGGCGGCGGGGCACGGGACGTCGAGCGCGTAGGCGGTCTGGCCGATGTTGACGGAGGCGCCGGCGACCGGGGTTCCGGAGCCGTCGGTGACCTGGGCTACAACTGGCGAGAGCGGCGTGCCAAGTGCCGCCTGGGCAGCTCCGGAGACGATGGTCACGGCAAACGCCGAAGCGGGCACGGCGGCGGCCTGGAACTGCGCGCAGATGGAGGTCCACGCGCAGGCGGAGGCGGAGACCTGGGTGCCGGCGGCAAGCGGTCCGACGACAGATTGGGCGGAGGCATGTCCGCTGGCGTCCGTCGGGGAGGCAGCGGGACTGACCGCAAAGCCGGTGCCTCCCGTCCAGGTGACGGTGAGATCCGCGGCGGGGCTGCCATTGGCCACGGCGGCGACCCGCAGCGGAAAGGTGATGATTGCGCCTTCCGCGAGGAAGACGGGAGGTTGAAGCGCAAGCAGCGTTTCGACGTTTGCAACGACCAGCAGAGGTGAAGAGAGAGTCTGGTTTCCGGTTGCGAGGGTGACGGTGGCGACGAGGACCGTGGCGCCAAGCTGCACGCCTTCGACTGCAGAAGAGACGCGCCCGGCGGCGTCTGTCACCAGCGTGCACGTGGGTTGTCCGCAGGCTGAGAACCAGGCAGCGCCGGTGCCGCTGCCGAGCGAAAGCGTCACGGTGACGCCGATCGCGGGAGTCGTTCCATCGGCGCCGGTGACGGCGATCGCAAAGGGAGTGGCTGCAGTCGATCCCATGAAGACGCTCGTGGGCGTGCTGAGCAGCTGGACCTTGTCTGGTTTGGGCACGACGCTGAAGCTTGCGCTCTGGACCAGCGCATTATCGGTTGCCTGGAGCGTCACCGGGCCGAGGCCGAAGGGCGAGACCAGGCCGCTGGAGGCGATTCCTGAGGCGTTGGTCTTGATGACACAGGGAGTAGCGGGACAGGCGGCAAGCGTGGCGGCTCCGCCGGGGACAGAGAAGGTGACATTCTGACCCGGAACAGGAGTTACGCCGTCGGCGGCTACGACCTGGACCGCAAAGGCCGGTGTAACGGCTGCGCCCGGTGGGTACGTGCCCGCGGGTGCACTGATCAGCTTCATGGCTTGATCGGCGGGCAGCACCTGGAAGGAGACGGTGACGATGATGCCGTCCATGGCGACGGCGATGGTGTCGAGGCCGGGGGTGAGCGCCGTTCCCGAGATGGTGACGATGCCGCTCTGATTGGTGTACAGCTTGCAGAAACCGGAGTCGCAGCCGTGGATCGCGAAATCGCCGCTGGTGACCGTAACCCAGACGGTCTGGTTGGGAAGTGGGCCGCCGGCGCCGTTGGTGGTCGCCAGCAGGGAGAAGCTGACATGGGACAGGACCGGTACCGAAGCCGGGGGCGGGGTCATGAGGTTGAAGGCGATGGTCGAGCCTACGGCGGTGAAGTAAGCATCCGCCACCAGCGAATCCCACACCGCGGAGAGCTGGATGAGGCCGGCATGCGCCGGCGCGACGGTGGTGGAGGCCATGCCGTTCTGATCGGTATCGATGATGCAGGAGGGCACTCCGCAGCCGAGCGCGACCCCGTCGAGCGGACCACCGAGTGCGATGGGAAAGGCCACCATCGGACGTCCGTATCCATCGAGGAGTTGCGCGGTCAGCGGGGTGGGAGAGAAGGCGCCGACGGGAACGTTGCCGGAGGGCGCGCTGAGGATCGTGATGGTGGGCGAACGCAGCGTGGCCGTCACCTGGGTGGAGACGCTGACGGCGCCGTAGCTGGCAGTCAAGGTGAAGGTTCCGGGCGCGGTGATGACGACGTTGGTGCGTGCAGTGCCGAAGTAATCGGTGTCGAGAATGCAGGTATTGGACGAGCACTGCGTAAAGTTGACGCCAACCGGGGCGGAGAGGGCGACCGGGGTGTACTGCTGCATGGTTCCACCCTGCGAGAGCGCGGCCTCGAAGATTCCGGCCGTATCGTTTACATAGACCTTGGCGCTGGGAACGATGGGCAGCGTGAGCACAGGGGGATTTGCGGCGGCCGAAAAAGAGATCTGCGCGCTTAGCAAGCCATCCGTGGCCTGGAGCGTGATGGCTCCGGGAAGTGACGGGTTGACCAGCACGCCTGCCTGGCCGTACTGGTTGGTGGTGGTGCTGCACGGGGAGGTGTCGCATCCGGCGAAGACTACCGAACCCTGGGTCGCGGAAAAGGTGATGAGACGGCCGGCGATGCCGTTATTTGAGGCATCGACGAGCTGCACCTGGAACGGGGAAGAGGCGTTCTGGCCGACTGTGACGTTCGCCGCCGGAGTCCTCTGGACGTTCAGCGCGGAGGCGGGCAGGAGCGCGGGAAAGCTGGCTGAGACGGTGAGTGCGCCCAGCGCGGCCTGCATGGTGACGGTCCCGGCAGCAGCCGGCGAGATGGTGCTGGAGGCCGTACCCATGGCGTCGGTGGTGAAGGTGCAGGCGGACGCGCCACACGCGCCGAAGCTGGCGGACGCGCCGAGGTTGGAGAAGACAACCGTGGCCCCCGCGACCGGGGTCACGCCATCCGCGGCGAGTACCTGTACAGCAAAAGGCGTCGCGGCGGGGTGGCCGACGAAGGCAGCCGCCGCCTGCGCGGTGACGAGCCGCAGGGAAGCCGGCTGGCTGGCTCCGCCGTAGGTGAGCGCGGCCGTCATGGTGCTGGTGGCACCGGTGCCAAGGTCGGTTACCTCGACATCCACCGGATCGCCGGCTACAGCGCCGGCCACAGCCATGGAGGGTGCGGACAGGACGATGGTGGACGCGCTCCAGCTTGTGACCTGAGCAGAGACACCGTTGATGGTGACGGCGTTGCCAGCGCGAAAGCCGCTTCCGGTGATGGTGATGGTGGTTCCGCCGGCACCGGGAACCTGGGCGGGGATGAGGCTGTCGGCGTAGAAGAGCCGGGCCTGGTAGGTATAATCTGGCCGTCCGTCGCCGCGCTGGTCTGCGATGCCGATACGCACTGTTCCACCCGGCTCATTCGCCGCAAACGGGGCCGCACTGAGGTTGGTGGTGCCGAGGCCGAGCGCCTGGAAGGCCGCGGGGGCAACCGCCAGCGACGGCAGAGTGCCGGGTAGATCAGTGGGCGCAAAGAGCGCGATCACCGGCATCAGCTTGGTGGTGGTGGCGAATCCCTCGGCGTCCAGTGCCGTCACCTCGACGGTCAGGCTGCGGCCTGGCTTGATCGGCGCGGCGATGTAGGAGGCGTGTCCGTACCCGCAGATCAAGCCATTCCACCAGCCTCCGGCGGGCAGGAGCATGGGCGCGGCAGGCGTGCCATCGGTCCCGTTGCCGCAGGCGGAAGGTGCGTCGGCGATCGCGAAGTTTACGGCGACGTTTGCACCCGCATTGTCTCCGAAGGAGACATAGGGCGTGGGGGGCGAGCCGGGCGGAGCGGCGATGCCCTGAGAGTAGGGGCCGACGCTGGCCGCGCCGATATAGAGCGGGTTCAAGGGTTCGGTGGAGACGATCTCGGTCTGATACCCGTGCGGATCTTCGATCGCGACAAACGGTGCGAGGTAGTAGCCCTGGTAGTTTGCAGAGGGCGTTCCCTGGCTTGCGCCCGGGCTCATCGGCAGAGCCACGAAGGGCGAGGCTCCGCTGCGGCGAAAGCGGCTGCCGCTGATGGTCGAGGTCTCCACCCAGCCCTGCGGAGACGCGCTGAAGGTGGGCTCCCGCACCACCAGCACGTTGACCCCGGCCATGCCTTCCCCGCCGGGGAAGCTGACGGTACCGTGGACCTGGTTGGCGCCGCCCAGGCTTACCTGCTTGCCTGCCGCCAGTGGGGCGTTTCCGGCGATGGGATAGACGCCCACGAGGCCGGCGATATCATCCGGGCGAAGGGTAAACGGGGCGGGCAGACACTGATAGCTGTATGGGCCGCACTGAACGTCCAGCGGATGCATGATGGGCCAGTGAGCCGCCTGATCGTAGGTCGGCTGGGGGGTGCCGGTGAAGACATTGTCGTTGGTCTGCGCCCAGGCCAGGCCGAGCACACGGCCGAAGACGCGCTCCAGCTGATATTGCAGCTGGAGTTGCGGTTCGGGCGCGGCACCGGTGCAGCGTCCATTCACCACCACGATGGCGTGCAGGATGTATCCCGCGGGATCAAAGGCGTCGACCGTCTCGGTGACGGCGTTCTGGCGACAGGAGCCGGGTGCGCTCGCACCTGCGCCGAGCAGCGTATCGGTGACCGAGCCATCGGTGTCGTAGACGATGGCGACGGGAATAGCCGCAGCGTTGGCGCTCTCCACGTCGGCGGGCCAGACGAGCCCGTCGCTCGACAGGTAGACGTCCTGGCCGCTGACGTGCTCGGCCAGTGCGCCTCCACGGGCGACAGTGATGCTGGCCACCGGGAGGTTCCAGACACCGGCGGCAGCGGCGACGAGAGCGTCTGCCGCCTGGTGGTCGACGCTGGCGCTCAGATCTCCGGGATCGGTGAAGTAGAGCAACGTCGGCTGCTTCCAGCCGATCGGCACGCCTGAAGGCCCGGTAAAGAAGGGTGGGCCGGTGACATAGCGCGGACCACTGGCGAGTGCATGGCTGCAGACTGAGAGCGCAACGCAGCAAAGCACGAGAAGCGTCGCCATCGGAGCGCAGCGGCGGCTGCGCAACGCTGATCTGCTAATTGCCATGTTCCGCTTCATTTCCGCCGCTGAGGAGCGCGAGCACCGCGCTCAGGCTGGGCACGTTTGCGGAACGGGAGGAATGCTTCGTGCTCACGGGCATGAGCGGAGCCAGTGGCTCCACGGCACCCGGCCAAGGGGCTAGCTGGGCGCCCGGGGTTTGACCTGCAGAGCTCGCCGCGGCGATGCCGCGGAGCGCGGAGGCCTGGACCCAGCGCAGGTCGACTGCCTCCGGCTGCGCGGTCTCTGCCGGGCTATCGCGCGGCGGCGTTGCGCCCCCGTGCAGCAGGGGAGGTTCACGTGTCACCAGCAGCGGGATGATGCCGGCCATGCCGCCCACCGGCGCGCTCATCCCCGAAGGTCCACGGGCGGACAGCAGCATCAGCAGGCGTTGGCCAGGCAGATAGCGGTCGGGACCGCTCCACAGGCCGGCCCACTCGCGCAGCACGTAGGTGGACTTGGAACCGCAACCGCGAACCGCGCTCTCGATATGGAAGGTGATGTCGACGTAGCCTGCGGAGTCGTTGCGGGCGATGGCGACGACGTGCCCGGCGAAGATGATGCCCGCCTGTGCCGCCAGGTCCTGCAGGGCTGCCGCTGTGGAAGGTGGAATGGCGGGATGGCGGAAGGCGCTGCCGCCCACAGGAGGCAGCGGACGGAACGGGCGCGGGCTCTGCGCTTGAGCGTGGGCTGCGGCCGAGGCGCAGGCGAACGCGAGAATCCATTCCAGACCTGGTCGACGCGCCACAGATTCCTCCCGCTTCTGATGCCTAGCATCGTCACGGGAGAGAAACAGAGCCTTCGCTGTCCGGGGTTGGGACAGCGGAGAAGACCGCGGGCGGTTCCAAGCGGATGTTCGGTTCTGGAGTTGTCGAACGTTCAGCGTTCGGGATAGAAGTCGAAGAAGGCGTCGAGACTGAGGCGCAACTGCGCTTCAATCTGCTCGCGGCTGCCTTCGAGAACGTGCATGGTGACGCTTGCTGCATTGCCGTTCTTGAGTTCGATGGGCGCGTCGCCAACCTTTGCCACTTCGTCGGCGGGGAGCAACCGCATGCCGTAGACCATCACAAGATTTGCCATGAATCCATTCTGCACCGGAATGGGACGGAGGAACTGATCCGCTTCCGCTATCCCTTCCCGCTTCGAGAAAACGGCATTTGCCCACCGATTCGCGACCTTTGCTGGCGATGATACTCGTGGTATAAAGTCTGCACCGCGATCCATTCAGGCGTTCGAAGGCACAAGTAGAGCACTTTGTCGAGGCTGCGTCAGGTGGGGGGGGGAAGATAAGGCCACCAGGAGGAGATCCGCTGTGTGGAATGTGATGTCAGTCATGAAGAACGATCCGGACCGCGATTGGGAGATGTGGGGTAAGGAAAATCCCTACTACGGCGTATACCGCGACCCGAAGTTTCTCAACGCGAATCTTGATCACGCGTCCATGACAGAGTTTTTTAATAGCGGTGAAACTCATGTGGACCATGTTTTCCGGGTACTTCGGGAGAGAGTTCGTCCCGGCTTTACGCCGAAGAGTATGCTCGACTACGGATGCGGTGTTGGCCGGCTGCTTGTGAGTTTTGCGGGACGCGTCGAGACTGTGGTGGGGGTTGATATCTCTCACAGCATGTTGACGGAGGCACAACAGAACTGCGCCAAGTTTGGTGCGACCTCTGCGGAGTTACTGCACTTTGATGATCTGGCTCGACTTCCGCCTGGATCGATCGACTTCATTCACTCCTTCATTGTTTTCCAGCACATCCCCACTGCTCGGGGAGAGTTGATCCTGCGGAAACTGATCGATTTGCTGGCGGACAACGGAGTTGGTGCTCTGCATTTCACGTATGCGGATACCCGGCGCGGCCGGGGCCCGGCAGTCAGTCGATTTGTTACAGGTATGCGGGAAAGAGTCAGTGTGGTTCACGGAGCGATGAACGTGGCGAAGGGCCATCCCTACGGCAGGCCGCTTATGCAGATGAACTGTTACTCGTTGAATCGAATTTTCAATATCCTCACCACTGCCAGGTGCACGAACGCGTACATGGAGTTTACCGATCACGGCGGCTTTCACGGGGCCGTCATTTACTTCGAAAAGAATCTGACCTAGCCAGCCAAGCCGAACCCGGGCGGCGCGGTTCTCCCTGCGCGGCGCTTACCGGCTTATCGCGGCACGAGCCGGAGTTCGCCCGCAGCACGATCTTCACTGCGGGCAGCGGGAGATGCGCACATAGGGTCCTCAACGATTTACAGGATGCTCTCAGGCCCATGCTGCATCTGATGGATTGCGGTGGAAGTGCGCCGGATGGCTTCAAGGAGAGACGATATGGAACGCAGTGCAAGCGCAGTGTGGCACGGCAGCCTGAAAGAGGGCAAAGGCACGATTTCGACCCAGAGCGGCACGCTGAAGGACACGCAATACAGCTTTGGATCGCGGTTTGAGAGCGGTACCGGCACCAACCCGGAGGAGTTGATCGCGGCCGCTCACGCGGGATGTTTCACCATGGCGCTCAGCATGCAGCTGACTTCGGCGAACATGGTACCGGATGAGCTGGCGACAACCGCGGTGGTGACGATGGAGCACACCGACGACGGTCCCACGGTGACGAAGATCCATCTGACTACCAAGGCAAAGATTCCGAACGGGGAGAAGGACAAGTTCGAGGAACTGGCGAACAAGGCGAAGGAAGGCTGCCCGATCTCGCGGCTGCTGAAGGCGGCAGAGATTACGCTGGACGCGCAGTTGGTGTGAAAGCAGCCACATGTCATGCCCGCGGGGCGCTGCGCGACGTGCGGTCACTTCGGGACTTTCCTATGGACAGGTCAGGAATCGTCGCTGATGGTCCTCCCATCGCTCTGGAGGACCGTCAGCTTCAGTAGGTGGCGACGGTGACGCGGAGGATCTGCGGGGCCGAGGTGAAGTTGAGGCCGTAGTCGGTCTGGTCGCCGTTCCAGATGCGGGTCATGTGCCAGACGCCGTTCTGGTACGAACCTTCTTCGACACGAAGGAACTGCCGCTGCTTGCCCGAGTCGGCCGGCAGGAAATCGACGCGGGCATGAACCGCGGTCACCAGGAACTCATCCGGACCAAGCTGGGCGACCATGGCTCCGCCGTCGGCTGGATCGTTGCCCTTGGCGGAACGGTTATCCTGCGCTCCGAACTGCGGGAGCCCGTAGCCGACGAGAACCTTCCAGTCGCCGAAGGTGAGGTGCTGGTAGTGGTTGGCTGGGTCTTCTGCGACGGCCTGGAGCTTTCCTTCGAAGTTGAGCTGCGCGACCTGGCGGTCGATGGGGCCGAAGATTTCATCGTTCAGCGCGAAGGGCGCGATGGCTGCGTCGTCGATGCGCGGTGCTCCGAGCGGGGCGTTGCTGAAACCGGTCTGATCGATGCCAAAGACGGACCAGCCGATAGCGCCGTGGCCGAGCGCGGCGTAGAAGTAGCGGGCGTACTGCGGGGTATTGCCGTTCTCGGGGACAAACATCGCGTTGTCCGGGCGATGGTAGAGGTCGAGGAGGGTGGTGTAGGTGGCGTAATCGGGATTGTAGAGGTCCGGTGCGATGAGATCAATGGCGGGCGCTCCCGCCTTCCAGATCGCGAGCACGCGGTCGACCGCGCCTCCGCTCTCGTAGCTTCCAGGCGTGCCGTGGAACGGGTCGCGCGTTGCCACGTTGATGTACATGGGCAGCGGATAGACGGCCTTGCCAGCGACGGCGATCTGGTTGACGTAACGGGCGATCGACCAGGCGTAGAAGAACTCGTCAGCGTCCGCGCCGAAGACCTCCGGCCAGGTGCCGGGCTGTTTGTGCAGTGCGGCGAGCAGCTCGCCGGGAACGGGCGCGTTGAACAGCTTCTGTGCGGCCGGGGAGAAGTCGCGCACGCTGCCGTAGGTGCCGATTTCGTTCTCCACCTGCACCATCAGAACGGTGTGCTGCGGGTCGGATGCCCTGAGCTCGCGCATGAGCGCGGTGAAGGCGGTGCGGTCGGCGCCCAGGGTGAACTGCGAGTACGGCGAGAGCGAGTCGACCTTGCGGCCGTCGCGGGTGACGACGTGCGGGCCACGCGCCTCGTCGAGCTTGATGAAGGATGGCGTGTAGTGGCCGCTGCCGTTCTTCCAGGTGCCGAACCAGAGCAGCACAAGGTGGACGTGGTGCTCGCGCGCCTGGGCAAGCAGGAGGTGCAGGACGGAAGGATCGAACCGGCCAGGAGATGGCTCCCACTGCTCCCAGTAGATCGGCATTTCGACAGTGTTGGCATGAATCTGCTCGATGGCGGGCCAGACCTTTGGCATCATGGCCGGCCAGGCGGACGAGTTGTTGACCTGCGCGCCCAGCATGAGGAAGGGTTTGCCATCGACCAGCAGGGCGTAGCGCCCATCCTGCTGGACGATGCGGGGCATGGAGGCTGCGGTTTGGATAGAAGTCTGTGCGTCGAGCGTGACTGAGGTCTGGGCGGCAAGTGCGGCAGCGAGCAAAGCGAGGCAGAGGCGCATGGGGTTGGTATAGGTGGACGATAAAAGCTTTGTCAAATCGATTTAGGCTGGCTGTGTTCTACCGGACGGGACCACTGCATGCGGAGTCACTTTAGTGGTGATGATCGTGGCCGTGGTGGTGGTGATGGCCGTGGGCACCCACTGTCTCAAGCGGCGGAGGGGCAGAGCAGCCGTGAGTGGTCTCGCAGCCCTTGGTCTCGAACTGGATGGTGGTGTGGGCGATGTGGAAGCGGTCCCAAAGGGCATTCTGAATGGCTTCGAGGATGGATGCGCACTCGCCCATGGGCATCTCGCCCTGCTCCGGCAGGCAGACGGTGACGTGGCTGGCCAGGGCGTGCGAGTTGGAGCCCAGGCTCCAAACGTGGAGGTCGTGGACGTCGGCGACGCCGGGCACTGCCTGCATGGAGGCGCGGATATCGCCCAGCGAGAGCGATTGCGGGGTGCCTTCAAGCAGGATGTTGAGGGTCTCGCGCACAATGCCCCAGGACGAATAGAGGATCATGCCCGCAATGAGCAGCGACAGGGCAGGATCGATCCACTGCAGGTGGGTGAAGAGGATGGCGGCGCCGCCGGCGATGACGGCGGCGGTGGAGAGGGTATCGCCCAGCATGTGCAGGAAGACGGAGCGGATGTTGACGTCTCCGGAGAACTTCCACAGCAGCCCGGCGATAGCTCCGTTCATGAGCACACCGGCGGCCGCGACGGCCATCATCATCCGCGGGGCCACGTCGACCGGGGTATAAAGCCGGTGAATGGCGGAGAGCGCGATCCAGGCCGCAAGCACCATCAGGGTGACCGCGTTGACGAAGGCGGCGAGCACCCCGGCGCGCTGATAGCCGAAGGTCTTGCGATCAGTCGCAGGACGCGACTGGAAGTAAACGGCGACGAAGGACAGGATGATGGCCAGCGAATCGGAGGCGTTGTGGCCGGCCTCTGAGATGAGTGCGAGCGAATGGGCGCGAATGCCGAAGACCAGCGTCGCCGCCACGTAGAGGAGGGTGGCGGCCAGCGAGATCTTGAGGATGCGCTGCATGGTGCGGTTGTTGGAAGCGACCATGTGCATAGGCTCTAGTGTATGCCCCGGTGCATGGCGGCTGCGCACTCCCTGAGAACTGAGAACCGGAGACCGAGCACCCTACTGTTGTCCGTGATGGTGGTTCCAGAGGCCGTTCCAGGTCTCGGCGATGACGATGGAGTCCGCGGGGTTATCGCGGTCGTAGCGAACCTGGACCGGCAGCCCGAAGATGGTGGACGACGGGCCGAGATCGGGCAGGCGGGCGGCGAGCGACGAGATGTCCTGGCCGCATTCGTAGGTGACACCGGAGACCCGGTAGCGGTAGATGAGTGCCTGTGGGGGCTGGCCTTCCGACTCGGGAGAGGTGTCGATCAGGGTGCCATCGATGATGCGGCCGAGCGCGGCGAGCCGGGTACGCCTGCGGGCTTCGCGCTGGGTGGGAGTCAGGCGGCGGCGCGCCAACAGGTAAATCAGCAAACCTAGCAGGGCGGCGACGCCACCGGCAACGGCGGCTATGTCGTGCGGGGGACGGAGAAGGTGAGACATGGGGAGCATGATGGCCGTCTGCGTGATCGGTGCCCGTCTGCTGCGAAACGTCTGCTGCGAAGCTCTTCTCCTAGCAGGATAGACGAAATCGGCGGCAACGACGCGGGGGAGGACTCAGCGGTATACTGAGGAGTGCGAAAAATGCAGGATAAGACAGCTACAGGAACCACTTTACGACTTGAAAATGGGAATCCGCTGGATCTTGGCGAGGGGCGCAGGATTCGTTCGACGACAGTGATCTGCGTGCGCCGCGGCGAGCGGGTGGTGATGGCGGCGGACGGCCAGGTTTCGCTGGGCGCCACGGTCATGAAGGGCTCGGCAAAGAAGATTCGGCGGCTTTATAACGATAAGGTGCTGGCCGGCTTCGCAGGATCGACGGCGGACGCGTTCTCGCTGTTCAGCCGCTTCGAGGCGAAGCTGGAGCAGTATGCCGGCAACCTGGGCAGGGCGGCGGTAGAGCTGGCCAAGGACTGGCGCACCGACAAGATGCTGAGGCAACTGGAGGCCCTGCTGATCGTAGCCGACCCCCACCAGACGCTGATGCTTTCGGGCACCGGCGATGTGATCGAACCGGATCCGTTTCCCGGTGGTGGCGGAGTGATGACGATCGGGTCGGGCGGCAGCTTCGCTCAGGCCGCGGCCATTGCGCTGATGGAAAACACCGATCTGAACGCGCGAGAGATCGCGGAGAAGGCGATGAAGATCGCCGGGGATATCTGTATCTATACCAACAACCAGGTCACCGTGGAAGAGTTGCTGGCGGAGCCGACGAAGGCGTAGACGGAGGACATGTGACGAGACTCGCGGGCTCTATGTTGGTCTTTGTGGCTTTGGTTGCGCCCGCTCTCGCGATTCCTGCTTCGGCGCAGTTTCGCAGCGATCGCAGCTCGGCGGAGGTCGGCATCAACAACGTCAATGCGCCGGTACCCGATCCGCTGCTGACGGGTAAGCGAGCCTTTATCTCCTACGAGCTTGGCGATGTGACGGCTTTTCCTTCGAGCTACAGCGGCGGACCGGAGCGCGCGTACGGCGAGTTCTACACGCAGATGAAGGCGTGGGGCCGGTACGAGCTGGTTTCCAATCCGAAGGATGCAGAGGTGATCTTCGCAGTGCGGTTTGTAGACCCGCCGAACATCCCGCATCCGCAGATCAGGATCGGGATTCTGGATGGCAGCGGACGCGTTTCGCTGTGGGGATTTGTGGAGGAGGTCGACTTCGCCTTCTTCAAGAAGCATCGCGATCAGGCGTTCACGGCGGCGGTAAAGCAACTGGTCGCCGATGTGCAGACGCTGGTGACTCCGGGAGCTGCAGCTTCGCCGCCGGTGCCAGCGCAGAGCAAGTGAAGTCCTAGGAGATTTAAGGAGATGGCTATCTTTTTACCGGGTGCGGCGGAGGATCAGGCGCTCGCATTGGATGAATTGACACCGCGCGAGATCGTCGCCGAGTTGGACAAGTATGTCGTTGGGCAGCACGCGGCCAAGCGTGCGGTCGCGATCGCGCTGCGCAACCGCATGCGCCGGCAGAAGCTGCCGCCCGAATTGGCCGACGACATCATGCCGAAGAACATCATCATGATCGGGCCGACCGGGGTGGGCAAGACCGAGATCGCGCGGCGCCTGGCGAAGCTGACAAATTCGCCGTTTCTGAAGGTGGAGGCGTCGAAGTTTACCGAAGTCGGGTATGTGGGGCGGGACGTGGAGTCGATTGTGCGCGACCTGGTCGAGATCGCGATCGACCTGGTGCGCGAAGAGAAGCTGGAAGACGTGGAGGACAAGGCGGAACTGAACGCCGAAGACCGCCTGCTCGACCTGCTGCTGCCGGCTTCGCCGGGGTCCGTGGCTGCGGCGAACGCTGCGGCGGCGACCGAGGTTCCGGGGACCAACGTGATCCAACTGCCCGCGGCGATGGATACGACGGCGGAGACCACGAAGCGGGAGCAGACCTCGCATGAACGCACGCGCGAAAAGCTGCGGCAGCAGTTTCGCGAAGGCAAGCTGGACGACCGGATGGTGGAACTCGATGTGCGCGACCGGAACCAGCCGAGCTTTGAATTTGTCGCGGCGCCGGGTCAGGACGAGAGTGATGTTTCGTTGAAAGATGTGCTGCCGGGGCTGTTTGGACAGCGTACCAAGAAGCGCAAGATGAAGGTCGCCGAGGCCTTCGACTACCTGGTGCAGGAAGAAGAGGGCCGGCTGATCGATATGGACCAGGTGACGCGGCTGGCGGTCGAGCGCGTGGAGGACTCGGGTATCGTGTTCCTGGACGAGATCGACAAGATCGCCGGGCGCGAGGGCGGCCACGGACCGGACGTTTCGCGCGAAGGCGTGCAGCGGGATATCCTGCCGATCGTCGAAGGCACGACCGTCAACACCAAGTACGGCATGGTGTCGACCGACCACATCCTGTTTATCGCTGCGGGCGCGTTCCATGTGTCGAAACCGAGCGATCTGATTCCGGAGCTGCAGGGACGCTTTCCCATCCGGGTGGAGCTGCAGTCGCTGACGGTGGGGGACTTCGTGCGCATCCTGACCGAGCCCAAGTCTTCGCTGGTCAAGCAATCGACCGCGCTGCTGGAGACCGAGGGTCTGCGGCTGGAGTTTACGCCGGAGGCCTTGGCGGAGATGGCGGAGTTTGCCTTCAAGGTAAACGAAACGACCGAGAACATTGGTGCGCGGCGTCTGCACACCATCATGGAGCGGGTGCTGGACGAGATCAGCTTTCAGGCTCCGGACGTGGTGAAAGTTGGCCGTGCCGAGGCCTCGCGCGAGGGCGTGGTTGGCGAGATCGCGGTGTCGACGCCGCTCGGGACGCCGGGCCAGCGGCCGGTTGCGTCGGCTCCGCTGCCGGTGATCGAACGTCGCAAGGAAGGCGCGGCGGGCGCCGAGCCGGAGTACGAGAAGGTGATCGTGGTGGACGCGGAGTACGTGCGCCAGCAGGTGGCGGGAATCGTCAAGAACCAGGATTTGAGCCGGTATATCTTGTAGCGGATCTCGCTCTCTCCACGTGCTCGGAGCAGCCTTATCGCTGGTTTGAGGCGAGGTTTGCGAGCGAGTGTTCGAAACGGCGGCGCGGCTTCTTCGGGTCGGCTGCCTGGTAGAGGTTGCAGGAGCCCGGCTTCCGCTTCGAGACTTGTCGCTGCACCCTGGCATTAGTGCCAAGCCAAGGTGCGTGCGGGCATCGCTGCGCTGTTGGAACTGTTTCGCTGCCTGCACCGTGCGAATCTGATGTTCTACTTCGCCGCTGCCGGATGCAGGTTCTGATAGTTCAGAATGGCGTTAAAGACCAGCGGGTAGGTGCCCACGGTCTCGCCGCGGTAGATGGGAAGGTTGGCGAAGAGCAGGACGTTACCCTGGCCGAGCGGGGCATCAATCACGATGGCGTGTTCGGCGATCGACTTCTCCTTGTCCAGCAGACCGGACAGCAGCAGGGTCTTCGATTCGGCGAAGCGCAGGATCACCTGCGGACGCTCTGCGGGCGGGATCACCGAGGGATTGTTGCGCATCTGCTCTTCGTTCAGCGGCCTGGCCTCCCAGGGCTTCTGCTTTACCAGGGGCTCGGGTTCAACCGCCTTGCGACCCTGAACGACATCGGAGTCCTCGACGGAGCCGCGACCGGTGGGGCGGTCGGCGTAAGGGTCCATCAGGATTCGTCCGCCGGAGCGGCCGACCGTGTTGGCGATGTTGAAGGCTAGTCCCTCCGCGCTCATCACCGGAACCGTTTTGCCGAAGCCGTACGCGACCGGGTGATTGCTGTCGACGAAGACCGAATCGAGGACACTGCCGGTGACGCGGGCGTCGCCTTTGGGGGCGACCGAGACGCCAGGCGCGAGACCGCTCTCGATGGCAAACTGCGCGGTGTCCTCACAGGTGATGAGCAGGCCGCCCGCCTCGACGAACTGCTTCAGATGGGCGAGTCCTTCGGCACCCAGACCCGGGCGGGTATCGGGGGTGGAGTCGATCACGCCGATGTTGGGTGTGAGCTCGGTCTTCTGCCAAGGCAGCGGATTGCCATAGGTCGGAATGCCGTTGAGAATGCTTTGCGATGAGGCGCCGCCGACCGGCGCGAAGACAATGACGTCGTACTTGCCGCGCAGGTTCGACTCCGCCGCCGCGGTCTGGGTGCTGATGTACGCGTAAGGCACCTGCACGGAGTCGAAGGCGTAGCGCCACCAGCCTTCGGTCTGGGTGCCCAGCCACGTGTGCATGAACGCGATCCGCGGCGCAGCGGCGGGATGCGTCGGAACCGGGGGTGCGGCGCTCAGGCCGGTAGCGTCGAGCGCCAACTTCTGCAGCGCGGGCCGGACCTCGGCCGATGGTGGCAGCAACAGGGTTCCAGCGTTGAAGTGCTTGCCCTCCGCATCGAAGGCCTTTTCGGCTACGGTGATCTTCGCGCCTTTCAATTGATAAACCAGCGCAAGCAGTGAGCTCTGGCCGGTGTTGTTGATCGCGAGCAGCGAACCGGAGCCCGCGACCCTGCCACTCAGCGATGCGGGATCCATCAGCGGCTCCATCTTGGCGGTCAGGATCGTCGGGTCAGTGACGCGCAGCACCTTCAAGTTGAACAGCTCGGAGAAGCACCAGCCGGTATCGTCGTAGGGGTGTTTCTGCGGGTCGTCCGGCGCCCAGTACTGGCGGTCGAGCAGCGCGTCGGCAACGCGGCTATGCGGCTGATCGAGGCGGATGATGAAAGAGCCGGCGGGAAGCTGCACGTCGACCGGCTTGTCGTCGCGCTTGGCAGCGGGAACCGTCTGGGTCCGAGCCTCGGTGAGGCGGCTGATCTCGACATGCTGCAGCTTCATGATGGTCAGCAGCTGAATCTGGCGGTTGAGCTCCGCGTCGTCCGCCGGCAGGACATACGCCGCTGGGCCGTCGAGCTGCGGCTTTTCGACCGAACGCTTCGATTTCAGGTAGTAGTTTTCGAGGAAGTGCTCGCTATGGTGGGAAAAGTAGTTGAGCGTGGAGAGCAGCGCCGACTCCTCGTAGTTATTATTGTCGCGCTGCGACCAGGTGACCACCGGGTAGGGTGGGTTCCGGCGATACCAGGTGCGGCTGTACTCTTCGGGCTGCAAAATGCGCTTTTCAGTGTCCGCGCCCCCGTTGCCGAAGGTCTCGTACAAACGGCTGATGCCGTTGTGCATGCCGGCGAGGAACATCAGGTAGCCGGGAGACCAGGTGTCGAAATCGCCGTGGGTGAAGACTCCCGGCATGCCGAAGCTCTGCATCTGCGCGACGTTATTCCAGCCGAGCTCGGCCCACTCGTCGGCCAGCGTGGGGTCCACCCAGGCGTTGTAGGGACCATCGCCCACGGTATTGTCGTAAAGAAAGGGGACGGATTCGTGCAGATCGTGCAGCACCTGCGCGTGCCAGCCCAGGTAGGTGTCGAGCACGTTACGGGTCAGGTCGAGCGTCATGCCCATGGCGTCGCGGTTGTTATCGTGGGCCACATAATGGCCCCAGTAGGCGAGCCGCGGATACTGCTCCCCGGGATGCGCTTTATGCCACTTGTAGAGGTCCGCCATGCGGTCACGGCCGTCCACTTCGACGACCGGCGTGATCAGCGTGATCTGGTGCGAGCGGATGTACTGGATGTAGGGTGAGTCGTCCACCGCGAGACGATAGGCCAGCTCCATCAGCGCGGTGGGCGCGCCGGTCTCAATGGAGTGGATGGTGCCGGTGATGTAGTAGACCGGGAAGGAAGCCTGGATGAGCGAGCGCGCTTTGGCATCGTCGAGGCCGATGCTGCGGGGGTCGGCGAGTTGGGCCAGGCGCGCATTGTTCTCGGCCTGGTGCGCCAGCAGTGCCTGGTCGGCGATCGCGACCGCGATCATCTCGCGTCCCTCTTCGCTGTGGCCAATGGTGACAACCTTCACCCGAGGCGTGCTGGCGGCGAGCAGGCGGAAATACTTGTAAACATCTTCGGCGTAGGGCAGCACGTCGGGAGCGCCAGCGATGACGCCAAGCGTCTTCATGGGCGTGGGCACGGTCTTCGAGGCCGGCAGGTAGTCAACCAGCGGCGAGCTGAAGGCGGGGTCAGTGGTGTACTGCCGGATCAGCTTGGTGTAAGCCTCATCGACCGGCTGCCGGGGGTCGCGGGCATAGGTCGGGTCGAGTGTGGGCGGATACCCGGGCTGAGATGGGGATTGGGCCAGGCCGGGCAGGGTGGAGGCGGCGAGCAGGAGGCAGGTCAGGGGGCAGGTCAGCACTCTCGGACGGAGTTCCATACCGCACTATAGCAGCGGATTTCCCAGGCTCCTCCTTGATTATGGTGATGCCGCATCGCAGTCTGACTTCCGGGCGCAAGCTCTGGCATGAAGAAAGGCCGTGGTAAGTTGCAAAGATGGGCCTTCTGGAGCGGATGACGTGCGGCTTGGCGGCGGGGTTATTGGGTCTGGGAGCTGCCGGGGCGCAGCAGATGGCGATCACCTTCGATGATCTGCCGGCGCATGGAATCAAGCCGCCGGGCATGACACGGGTGGACATTGCGCAATCGATCCTTGGCACGCTCGAGCGCGAGCACATGCCGCCCACCTACGGATTCATTAACGGGAAGCGGGTGGATGAGGATGCTTCGTCGCTGGCGGTGCTGCAGGCGTGGCGCAAGGCCGGGCAGCCACTCGGCAACCACACCTGGGCGCACATCGACCTGAACGACGAGACACCGCAACAGTTTGAAGCAGAGGTGACCCGCAACGAGCCTCTGCTGAAGCAGCTGATGGGCGACCAGGACTGGCATTGGCTGCGCTATCCCTTTCTGCACGAAGGAGACACGGTCGAGAAGCGCGAAGCGGTGCGGGACTGGCTGTTCGCGCACGGCTACAAGATCGCCGAAGTCAATATGGACTTCGAGGACTACCTGTGGAACGATCCCTACGCGCGCTGCCTGGCCAAGCACGACGACGCTTCGCTGCAGCGTCTGCACGACACCTACCTGGCGACGGCGGACGAGTACTATGGCGTGTTTCGTCAGCTTTCCCAGATGGTCTACGGACGTGATGTGAAGTATGTGCTGCTGCTGCACATCGGCGCCTTTGACGCGAAGATGCTGCCGGAGCTGCTCGCGCTCTACCGAAGCAAAGGTGTCAGCTTTGTGAGCCTGCCGGAGGCTGAGGCCGACCCGGCGTACAAGGATGATCCCGCGGTCGCCGAACCCACGGGGGGCGCCGGCCTGGAATTGATGATGAAGAAGGAACGGCTGAAGTTCCCGCCGAATTCCAAGCCCTACAAGGAACTGGACGCGATGTGCCGCTAAGCTGCCGAGGTCAATGCTGACTGGGGCAGGTCCAGATGTCATACACCGGCCCCGCATCCTTTAAGGTGTGGGTGCGGAGGAAGCCCAGCCGGATCGAGTCGGGAAACAGGTAGGGCTTTGACGTATCGCGCAGCACCCCGGTGCGGGTGGTGGAGAACGGCACCTCGCCATGGGGCACAAGCCAGACGGCGCTGCACCCGACGACGCGAGCGGCGACACGATCGGGAACGGCAAGCGCCTCTTTTGTCGCCTCGACCACCGCATTCTCGTCGAAGAAGTAATCCTCGCCGTGCAGTGGAAGCTCGAAGCGCAGGTTGGAGCGATCGTCCGGAGCGATGGATCCATACGCCATGGCCAGATTGCCGGGGTATAGCCCGGAGAGCCGGTCCATCTCGTCTTCGGCCAGAGGCTGCTGCGCGCGCTGGCGAGCACCACCGTGCAGGCCCATGGCACCGGCGGCGCGCAGGCCGTAGCGCATGGTCAGCAGCGTCGCTGCGATGGAGATGGCCGCAATCACGGTGGACGCGCGCTCGGTCGGCACCGCGTCCGTCGCCTCGCTGCCGGAGATCTCCCAGGCGGTCCAGAAGAGCAGGACGGGCAGCATTGGCCAGAGGTGCCAGTCCCCTGCCCCGTCCTTGGCGCCAGTCAGGATGCAGGCGGCAAGCGCCAGACCCGAGAGAAGGGATACGAGCAGGCCGGCAGGGCGTCTGCCCGGTGCGGGCGTCCCCAGCAGGCGGAGCAGCACGGCCCCCAGTACCAGGTAAAGAGCCACCGCCAGGTTGTTGATCAGGTTCGACCAGAGCAGGTGCTGCCGTTCGGCCAGGCGAAGCCACACAATGTAGTTGGGCAGTGAGATGCCGGGAAGCAGGAAGAGCGCGCCAGCCACGCAGATTGCAGTTGCCGCGGAGAGTACGGCGGCGCGGACCCCGTGGCGACGCCACAGGATGGCCAGGAGCAGAAGCACGACCGGCGCGACCGAGACCTTGAAATCGAGCGCAAGCCCGCAGCACAGACCTGAGAGCGCTGCGGCAGGGAGCCAGCGCTGCCGCAGGGCGGCCAGAAGACCAAGCGACAAGCAGCAAAGCAGCCACGGATCGCCGCGGGTACCAACCAGGATGCTGGGCAACATCACCAGCAGACCGGTCGCGATCGGCAGCAGCGCGATGGCGTCCGAGGCGCGCAGCGAGGTGCGGATAATGCGATAGAGCAGAAACAGGTTGAACAGCTCTAACACCGCCATGCCGAGATGAATGGCGAGCAGAGGATGCGTGCGTCCCACCAGAAACGGAAGGTAGACCAGGAACGTGCAGGGCCCGTACAGCAGCGAATAGAAGTCCGGCGCGGCCAGCGAGTGGTAGATGGGTTCGCCATGGAGATAAGCTGCCGAGACAGCCACGACGTTAACTTCGTCGTGCCAGATGAAGCCGGGCCGGGCGATGTTCAGAAGCAGGATCGCGGCGAGGATGGCGACAGCTGACACGCCGCAGATCCGGCCCGTCAGGCGCAGATACCGGGCCGAGGGGCGCGCCCTCTCGAGCAGCAGGAACGAAAACAGGAAGAGGAGCGCGAAGAGCAGGCCAGGATATTCGAGGACTGCACGCATGAAGCATCTTCCTTATTGCAGGGGCGTGGATCGCACAAGGCTAAGCCGCAGTTTCGAGTCGCTGAGAGGGCCCATACCGGGAGGAAATGCTCTGATCGACGCGATCCCCGGCCGAGTCCGGCACCAACAAAGAGACCGCGCCGGGGTCGACGCGGTCTCGGATCAGGCCGGCTGCTGCTAGGTCAACTGGTGCATCTCGCTCAACCGCTTGGCGAGCAGCTTCTCGAGATCTTCGAGCGCCTTGGAGAAGCCTTCGATGCCTTCCTTCAGCTTGTCGTGGGCCATGCGATCGTGGGCATGCATCTTCTCGAAGGTCTCCCTGTCCATAGGAATCTTCTCGATGTCCAGCGACTTGGCATGGGCGGGGTCGAGCTTGCGCGTGAGTTCACCCTCGGTGGAGTCGAGTTCCTCAAGCAGCTTGGGTGAGATGGTCAGCAGGTCGCAGCCGGCAAGCTCAACGATTTCGCCGATGTTGCGGAAGCTGGCGCCCATAACCACCGTCTTGTAGTCGAACTTCTTGTAGTAGTTGTAGACCGTGGTGACGGAGTGGACTCCGGGGTCATCGGCCGACGGATAGTCCTTGCCCGTGTCCTTCTTGTACCAATCGAGGATGCGGCCGACGAAGGGCGAAATGAGGGTGACCTTGGCTTCGGCGCAGGCAATGGCCTGGTGGAGGCCGAAGAGCAGCGTCAGGTTACAGTGAATGCCTTCTTTTTCGAGCACTTCGGCGGCCTGGATGCCCTCCCACGTGGAGGCGATCTTGACCAGCACGCGCTCGCGCGAGATGCCGGCCTTATCGTACTGGGCGATGATGTCGTGTGCCTGCTCGAGCGTCTTCTCCTTGTCGTAGGAGAGGCGTGCGTCCACCTCGGTGGACACGCGGCCCGGGACAATTTCCAGAATCTTCTTGCCGAACTCCACGGCAAGCGACTTGAAGGCGAGCGCGGCGACGTCCTCGTCGGAGGCCGAAGAGCCAGCTTCTTTCCGGGCGGCCTGCAGAGTGTCGTCGACGATCTGGTGGTACTCCGGCATCTGGGCCGCGGCGGCGATCAGCGAGGGGTTGGTGGTGGAATCCTGGGGCTTGAACTTCTTAATGGAGTTGATGTCGCCGGAGTCGGCGACGACGGTGGTGAACTGGCGAAGTTGCTCCAACAGCGTAGGCATCGGGTGTACTCCTGGCGGCGAGTTAGCAAGCAGTTAGGAATTTAGAGGAAGTGCAGATCAAGCACCACCCCGGTCGAATGGGCGCAAGAACTTTGAAAACAGGACGTTTCGGTCCGGACCTTGTGAGCGTGTGGCATGCCGCTTACGCTGCCGGATTGTCACTTATCGGGCTCCGCATGAGTGTACCCCACGAAGTTTACTCTCGTGCGACCGAATTGCGCAGAATGCCGAGGGATTCGATCGAAATCTCTACCACGTCCCCAGGCTGGAGCGGTCCGACACCGGCGGGGGTGCCGGTCGGGATCAGGTCCCCGGGGAGGAGGGTCATGCAGGCGGAGATATAGCGCAGAAGTTCAGGAATGGGAAAGATCAGATCGGCGGTCGAAGCCTGCTGGCGGATTTCACCATTCACCCGCGTGGTGAGGGTCACGGGAGATTCCATCGGATCGAGCTCGGTCGAGACCAGCGGACCGGTTGGGCAGAAGGTATCCCATCCCTTGCCTCGAGTCCATTGCCCATCGGACTTCTGAATGTCGCGCGCAGTGACATCGTTCACCAGGGTATAGCCGCGGATGTAGCCGCGGGCGTCGTCACCTGGGCGAAGATTGCGGCAGTTCCGTCCGATGACCACCGCGAGCTCGCCTTCGAAGTCCACGCGCCGGGAAAGCGCGGGCATGCGGATCGTTCCTCCACTGGCAAGCAGAGAGGATGGCGGCTTGAGGAACAGCAGAGGCTCTTTCGGCACTTCATTCCCCAGTTCCGCGGCGTGGTCTCGGTAGTTGCGTCCGACGCAGACAATCTTTGAGGGACGCACTGGCGGAAGCAGGCGGAACTGGTCGAGTGGAGCCACGGGAAACGCGCGCTTGGGAGTCGGGTCTTCTTCCGGCGAGTCAGTGGGCGACACCGCGTAGAGGATCTGGTCTCGGGTCTCGACTAGAGCGTAGGTTGGGCCGTCGGGAGTCAGAAATTTGGCGTAGCGCATGATCTGCCGATCAGTTTGCCCGCCGGAAGCGTATGTGGGCAAGCCCGGCCATGACGCTTTGAAGCTAGCGGGGGAAACAACCCACCTACGGATGAAGATTGGCGGCAACGGCCTGGCTCGGAGCCGACTGGTTGTGGCGCTGGTCGACCGCCGTCACGCGGTAGAGATAGGCATGGCCGGCCTGAGCCGACCGGTCACGGTATGCCGCACCAGCCGCAGGGTCGGCGTTCAGGCGAACGAACGCCGGGTTCTCTCCTGCGTCAGCCCGGTAGATGTTGTAGCCCAGCAGATCGAGTTCGGGGTTGGGCTCCCAGGAGAGATCGATTGAGGCGTGCTCGCCGAAGCCGCCGCCCTCCACCGCTGCCAAACCGGTCGGAACAGAGGGAGGAAAAGTGTCGTGGAAGGCGATGGTTGCGGGTGGTGAGGGCTCGCCGCGAAGTTCGAAGGCGGCCTCACTGGCTTTGCTCTCGACGCGCTTCCCTTTGCGGCTGGTCGTGAGCGCGGGAGGAATAGTCAGCCGCACGGTACGCACGCGTTGCGCCGTGTAGGTGACGGTGTCCCCGTCGTGAATGCCGGAATCGAGCATTCCGCCGGGGTCGGAGGAATCGTGCGTATCCGCTATGAGCGTTGCCTGGGGCGAGGTGGCACCTTGTTTGCCGCCGGGCTGCAGTGGCGCGGGAGTCAACTTAGACTTCTTCCGCCCTGCCGTGATCGGTCCCGCGGCCGTCGCCAGCAGGCTGCGCTCGAGCTGCATGGGAGCGAAGGGCGTTGCCTGCGAAGGCTGCCAGGTGACCAGAACCCCGTTTCGCTGTGGCGCAACCTGCAGCCGGCCGGCTGCCGCTGGAGCCGCTCCCGCCGCGGCGTAGGCCGGCGAGGAGGGGCCGGCAGAGTGTCCGCGCTCGTTGAAGAGTTCAATGCGGTAGCCGATCAGCGCAGCCGGACCGGAGGTAAGCGCGGCCGGGAGTGTATCGGTCGCCGAACTGCGCCCCGCCGAGACGACGATCTGATGGACCGGGCGGCATGGCTCGACTGGCTGCGCTTGGGCGAGTGGCGGCTTCGGCGCATCATCCCGGCAGACCAGCGCGGAGACTGGGCCATGCAGCAGGGCACCGTCCGTGGTCTCGGCGGGGGTCGTCCAGGACAGCAGAACATGGTCGCCCACCCGCTCGGCGGAGAGTTGTGTCGCCACGCGGGGAAGATGCAGCGACGGAGGCTTGGGCGGGCCTGGATTCGCGCAGCCCAGCAGCAGCGGAAGAATGGCCGCGATGCCCGCCGAGGCGGCACAGGCAGACAAGGATGAACCCCGCCCACGTGAATTTCGCCGGTTGTTTAACTTTTTTGGGGGCGGAGACATCCAGTTCAGGCTAGCATCCGTACCTCAAAGAAGTGCATTTGCAGTGGCGGATTGGTCTTCGCACCGCTCCAGCGAAAAATGCGAAACTTTTCACCCTGCAACCACGTCTATTGACAGTATGAAAAGCGTGACGAAAGCGCCATTCTCAAATCCGGAGGTTTCAGGCGTGTTGAATCCGCTGCCGGAACCAACCGACGTAAGCCTCATGCAGATCGACGGTGAGGCTGCTGAATCGTTTATTGCCGAGAAGCGGATCGGCGAACGCATCAAATATCTGAGGCTGAAAAAGTCCATGGGCCTGGTGGAGTTGGGCCGTCACACCGGGCTTTCCGCGAGTTTTCTGTCGCAGCTGGAGACCGGGCGCGTGGTGCCAACGCTGCGCAACCTGGCTCGCATCGCGATGGTCTTCTCCAAGGATCTCAGCTACTTCTTCGATCCTGAACCGCAGACACTCTTCCGCGTGCATCGGAAAAAGGATCGAGTGCGGCTCCCGCAGACCGGTGTAACCGATCCGGCCTACTTCTTCGAGAGCCTGGGGTACCTGGTTCCGGATAGGCAGCTCGATCCTTATTATGCAGAGTTTCTGCCAAAGAAGGAGGGCCGCGAGTCGCGCGCCCACCAGCATCTCGGCGCGGAGTTTCTTTACCTGCTCACCGGGCAGCTCGACGTAACCCACGGCGACGTCACCCACCACGTGCAGGCCGGGGATGCGGTGTACTTCGACGCGAATACCATCCACAGCTACGAGTGTGCGGGCGATACGCCCGCAACGGCGTTGATCGTCACCTTGCAGCAGCCGGTGACCTCGCAGAACGCCGGCCGCGCCAACGGCTTTACCTCTTCCCGGGCGCGGGCCACGCTGGCCGGCGGACTGCAAGCCGCGACGGGCATGACCAAGAAACAGTAGATCGTCCCATCCAACGCTTCGGTTCTAAACCATAAGCGGCCAACTGCGACTCGCTTTGAGTTCCGGTTGGCCGCTTTTGCCGTTTGGGCTAAGCGTAAGCAGCGCTCAAAAAGAGAACTGCAATGCGCGGCTTTCGTCAGGCCACGCGGAGCGGCGTCATGCCATCCATAGACGTGTTGTTGATGGAGGAGGATGCGATGGCTGCGACAGCAGAGGTTCCCGCGGCGACAAACACGGCGCCGAAGAGTTTCAGCTTGTTTCCCGGAGCAAAGCAGCCGGGAGAACAATACGTGAAACTTCCCGATGAGCAGAAGGACGGATGGCTGCACACCCATGCGCGGCAAACGATCCTGGTTGAGCCGCAGGCGCTCTACGAGCTTTGGAGCAAGCAGGAGGCGTACCCTTTGTGGCAGGAGCAGGTGGTCTCGGTCACTCCGCTGGGCGCCGGGCGAAGCCACTGGGTGATGGGCAATCCCGAGGATCCGGATGGCAAGCGGATCGAGTTCGACTCAGAGATCACGGAGGATGCGCCGGGCGAGAAGATTGCCTGGAAATCGACTGCCGGAGACATCGAGCAGTCGGGCGTCGTGACCTTCCATGCGCGGCGCGACGGACGCGGCACGGTCGTGACGCTGATTCAGAACTTCAAGATTAACGCTCTGGAAAACGCGGCGGCTTCGACCGCCAAGCGCGGCCCGCGCCAGACCATGGTCGAGACCCTGCGCCACTTCAAGGAGCTGGCGGAGACGGGGGAAATCCCTTCGGTCAAGAACAATCCGCATGGACCGCGCGGGCTGTCTGGCGGGATCAAGGCATGGATGTATGGCGAGAACAATCCGACGCCCGAGGGAACGCAGGAACAGGCAGCGTCAACAACATTCTGAAGCCGCGGCGCTTCGCGCAGTGGTGGAGCGGCACTGCGTACGGGCACCAGCTTCGTAAGGTTCTGAACCTAGACTCAGGGGGATTGTTATGAAGGCAGTTTGTTGGATGGGTAAGGGCAGTATCGAGGTGCACGAGGTGCCGGACCCGCAGGTTGTGAACCCGCATGACTGCGTCATCAAGGTCACGCGAACCGCAATCTGCGGCAGCGACCTGCATCTGTACGACGGCTACATTCCAACCATGGAGTCCGGTGACATCCTCGGGCACGAGTTCATGGGGATCGTCGAGGAAGTTGGCAGCGAGGTGAAGAAGCTGAAGCGCGGCGACCGCGTGGTGGTTCCCTTCACCATTGCGTGCGGCAACTGTGCGTTCTGCAAGCGGGAGCTGTGGTCGCTGTGCGATAACACTAACCCGAACGCTCACGTGTGCGAGGCCATGTACGGCTACACGGGTTCAGCGTTGTTCGGCTATTCGCATATCTATGGCGGATATGCCGGCGGCCAGGCCCAGTATGTGCGCGTGCCGTTTGCGGATGTGGGGCCAATCAAGATCGAGAGCAGCGTGACCGACGAGCAGGTGCTGTTTCTCTCGGACATTTACCCGACCGGCTACCAGGGAGCGGTCAACTGCAATATCGAAGAGGGCGATACCGTGGCTGTCTGGGGGTGCGGCCCGGTCGGGCTGTTCGCCATCGCCAGCGCGTACATGCTCGGCGCGGGAAAGGTGATTGCCATCGACCGCTTTCCGGAACGGCTGAAGCTGGCGCGCGAATACTGCGGAGCGACGACGATCGACTACACCGAGGATGATGTGACGGTGGTGGAGGCGTTGCGCGATCTCACCGGCGGCGTAGGCCCGGACGGATGCATCGACGCTGTCGGCATGGAGGCGCACTCGCACACCGCCGTGGGACTGTACGACAAGGTGAAGCAGACACTGATGATGGAGACGGATCGTCCCTTCGTGCTGCGGCAGGCGATCCAGTCGATCCGCAAGGGCGGGTCGCTTTCCGTGCCCGGCGTCTATGGCGGCGTGCTGGATAAGGTCAACTTCGGCGCCGCCTTCGGTAAGGGCATCAAGATGGGTATGGGCCAGACCAACATGCACAAGTACCTGGCACCCCTGCTGAAGACCATCGAAGAAGGGCAGATCGACCCCTCGTTTCTGATCTCGCACCGCATCGGCATTGAACAGGTTCCTGCCATGTACAAGACCTGGCGCGACAAGCAGGATGCGGTGACGAAGATTGTCATTGACCCGTGGCAGGACGCGATCGTCGCGTAATCCCAACACCGCACGAACCGAGACGGATCGGAACATAGGAGACGTGAACGTTCGCCTTTTCTGTTCTGATCCGTTCTCGCTCTGCAAGTGCCGGGGGCGGGAAGGCTGTCGCGAAGAGGTGCAGGAGGTTGGGCTGGGAGTTGGGGTCCGACACCATGGACCCGAAGGATCTAACGCGTATGGCGCAGCTCGTGCCGCATGCCCCATTGCTCATCGGTCCAGGCGGAAGCCACCTTGCGATGTGGGACGGCCAGGCGCTGGAGTTCTGCACTGGCTTGCGTGATCGCGCGCTTCAATGATCATCCGCTTCGCTTCAATAATCATCCGCTTCAGTGATCGTAAACATCGGCGCCAACCACGGAAGGCGTAAACCCAGTGGGCCGCTTCCAAAGCAGGCGCAAGAGCGTGTCGGCTTCGCGGGCTTCAGCGTCGCTCTCGGTGTAGACGCGATGGCCCTGGCCCAGCGACTCTGCCGCCGCGGAAAGCAGGTGCAGCCGGGGCGGGATACGGACCGCACGCGGTCCGAAGTAGCGGAAGTCCCGGGCGATGAGGACGCGGCCATTGCGGTAAAAAGGGTAGCGTCCGAGGTCCTTCAACAGATTGGCCTCGCTGCGATGCAGGTTCGAGCGGCCATTGTGGCGAACGGTTCCGTTCTGCTGGTGGAACTCGTAGATGCAGTCGGGCCGCGCCTGGAACGGTCCGGCCAGCCCAAAGTAGTCGCGAGCGTCGATCCCCTCCGCCGCAACGGCTGCGTAGATGACCGCGCCCAGGGGATATCCATCCGATCGCGCGAGAGCGTGGCTGGTGATGCCCAGGATGCGGTCACCGGGCTGGGCAGTTCGGCGGATGGCAGGCTTGCAGATGGCCAGTGTCAGCAGGGGCGGTTCGCCAGCTTCCGGCGGAATCGCACAAGGTGCGCCTCCGCGATCGGAGGTCATTTTGTAGAGATAGGTGCGGCGCCTTGGGGATGGCGTGCACGACACAGCTCGGGTCACAATACCGCCGTTCTGCCGGGGATTTGGTCGATATGCAGGGTCATGGTCTTCCCGAGATGGGTCCATCTCCAAGAAGCCATCCCCACGCAGCCTGGGTGCGAGATCGCTCCACTACCCGGGCGATTTCGGTGTTGAGCTACCACGGCTCAAGCGGCAGTGCGGCGGCATTTGGCCTGCCCTTATCATTCAGGCTAAGCCTGGCGGCCGGCGTGTGGTGATCGTGGGTGAACAGAACCAGCCACTGCCGCGGAATGGCTTCGGCAAGGAACCGTTTGCGCTCGGCGATGCAGGTCACGGGATCCAGATCGTAGCCCATCACCCAGGTGGGGTCGACGTGGTGAGCCGTCGGAATCAGGTCGCCGATGTAGCAGGCGCGGCGTTCGCTGCCCTGTGGCCCGGCCGAACGGATATGCACCGCCAGCATGTGCGCCGTATGGCCCGGAAACCGTTCCACCGAGATGCCCTGCACAATGGCCGGATCACGCCGGATCGACTCGTCATCCAGCAAAGTCATCTGGCCGCTCTCGATGAGCGGATCGTAGTTGGGGGAGAGATAGCTGACCCGGTCGCGGTCGAGTTGCAGGTGGCCGTGCTCGACTTCTCCGCGATGGGCGAAGTAGCGCGCGTTGGGAAATGTGGGTGTCACCGCGCCGTCGGGATGGAGCGTCGTATTCCAGCCGCAGTGATCGAAGTGAAGGTGGGTGTTGATCACGTGCGTGATCTCTTCCGGGCGGATGCCCGCGGCGGCCAGCGAAGCCGGCAGCAGCGCTCGATTCTGGTGAATCTGCTGCATCTTCTCGGACTGCTTGTTGCCGATGCCGGTCTCGATCAGCACCGTGGCGGCGCCGGTGCGAACGATGGTCGTATTGAGCCCCAGCAGGATGCGGTTTTCGGCATCTGCCGGCGTGCGCTTCTGCCACAGCGTCTTCGGTACGACGCCGAACATCGCTCCTCCGTCCAGCAGGTAGGTGCCGTCGGAGCAAAAGGTCAGTTCATAATCGCCCACAACCGTGCGTCCGCGAGCCAGCGCGAGGTCTCGGGGGCGTGAGGCAGGATGGGCTGAATCCATCCCCCCAAGCATACAGCGGGAGGGTTCTTCTGAGGGTTCTTCCCCCCTCGCTGGAACCCGTGAGCCCTGAAGCCGAAGCGGTCTGACCGCCTCAGGCTTCGTTCGCGTCCGCTGCCACCGCGTGCAACTCCTGCGCGTGGCTTTCGCTGTTCGCCGCAGCAGCCACAAGGGCAGCGGGAATTCTTCCCGTGCCGACCGGAGGAGCGGAGACTGCCCCGCCGCCAGGAGTGATCGAAGCCAGGTCTGCCGCCGTCGAAATCGAGGACTGCGGAGAGGCCGAGGCCATGGATGCCGCCGCTAGAACGGCGGCATCCGGCGAGAGCGTCAGGCCCTTGTTCGTCATGGATGCGTCAGCCAGTGCCGAGGCAGTCGCCGCCGGGGCAGCCACCGCGAGCGGGGTTGCCGCCAGCGGAGCGGCCGCCAGCGCCGGCGGAGCAGGCACTGGTTCCGTGATCACGGCGCGCACTGGCGGTGCAGCCGCGGCCCGGGCCTTCGCCTGGAAGCACTGGCGACACAACACCGGACGTCCCTGCGTCGGCTTGAACGGCACCGTGGTCTGGATGCCGCACTCCGAGCATTCGGTGCGGGTCTCCGTTCGCGAAAGTCCCGCGGCGGCAGGGCCACCCCCGTTGGCTGCAGCAGAAAGACCCGAACGCCTGCTCTTACAGGGTTTGCAGCGCTTGGGATCGTTCTTGAACTGCTTATCGAAGAAGAAAAGCTGTTCCCCGGCGGTGAAAATGAATTCACCGTGGCAATCGGAGCAGGTAAGAATGCGGTCGACGAATTGAGGTTCCATATCACTTCTCCCATGAAGCGGAAAAGGATGATCACTCTGAGGCCGGGGGAGTGCGGGTCCTGATGAGCGGTCAAGCTTTAGTCGTACGCTTGCGTTTCGATGGCCCGGGAACTGCGGTAACGGCAAAACCTTTGTTGCTGCAGGAAGACTACACCCAGCGTAAGTTCAACACTAGTTTAGGGTGGAACGAAGCAGACCGGTCTTTCGAACGCATCGAAGAAGACCGGCCCAGGGAGTGCACGCGCACGGACTTGCGATCCTGCTGCTAGTCCTGTTCTTTGCGCACTTTCTTGCGATTCCGTTTGCGAGCCAGCGCCTCTTTCACGCGCTTCTTCTCGCCAGGCTTCAGATAAAAGGAGTGGCGCTTGACCTCTTTGATGATGTCCTCGGTCTGCACCTTGCGCTTGAAGCGCCGCAGGGCATTCTCAAGCGGTTCACCCTCCTGAACTCGAATTTCTGCCAATGGAAATACACCTCACAATCGGGCCGGGTCGGCTATTCCTTAAGAATACGCCATGTTGTCAACTATTTACCTGGAAGGTCGCGATATAAAGCGATTGCACGCAACTTCATGGGCATCATGAGGGGAGCTATCATGGCGAAGTGATTCGCAGCTACCAAGGTGTCCGGCCGCAGATTCCCGCCAACTGCTACATCGACCCAAGCGCGCAGGTCATCGGAGACGTCGTTCTTGGCGAGCGCGCCAGCATCTGGATGAACGCCGTGGTTCGTGGCGACGTCAATTCGATCCGCATCGGCTCGGCCTCGAACGTGCAGGATTGCGCCGTCTTGCACGGCATGCGCCACCTCTATCCGGTGCACGTGGGCGAGATGGTGACCATCGGCCACAACGCCACGGTGCACGGCTGCGTGGTCGAGGATGAGGTTCTGGTCGGCATCGGCGCCATCATCCTGAACCAGGCACGCGTCGGCTCGGGCTCCATCATCGCCGCCGGAGCCGTTATTCCGGAGGGGATGATCATTCCGCCCGCAAGCCTGGTCGCCGGCGTGCCCGGCCGTGTCAAGCGCCAACTCGGGGATGCCGACCGCGAGATGATCCGCCGATACGCTCGCAATTACCTCGATTATGTGGAGATATACCTGAGCGAAAGCTCGGTCTGAGGCCATTTTCTGCCTGGCACGCCGTCCCAGGTGCTCAAGCGCCGGAGATAGAATTCGCACCTTCGATAAACTGAAACCTATGTCGATGGTGAAGGCAATCCGGGGAACGCGCGATCTTCTGCCGTCCGAAACCCAGCTTTGGAACAAGGTGGAGACCACCGCGCGTGCGGTCTTTGCGCGGTACGGATTTGGGGAAATTCGCACCCCCATCTTCGAGGCCACGGAGCTCTTCGTCCGCGGCGTGGGCGAAGAAACCGACGTCGTCTCAAAGGAGATGTACACGTGGGAGGACCGCGCCCGCGCGGCCAGCGAGAAGGCGCAGCAGCTTACTCTCCGGCCGGAGAACACCGCTGGCGTCGTGCGTGCCTATATCGAGCACAAACTCGGTGAGAGCGGCCATTTGCAGAAGCTCTTCTACATCGGCCCGCAGTTTCGGCGGGAACGTCCGCAACGCGGCCGCTACCGCCAGTTCTGGCAGATTGGCGCGGAAGTGCTGGGTCCGCAGAGCTCCGGGGCCGAGAGCCCGGTGCGCGACGCCGAGGTGCTGGAGATGCTTGCGTCGCTGCTGGACGAACTCGGCATCAAGGGCTGGCGGCTGGCGCTCAACTCCGTCGGATCGTCCAGTGACCGGCCGCGCTATGTGGCTGCGCTGCGCGCCGCCCTGCAGCCGGTCAAAGCGTCGATGTGCGAAGATTGCCAGCGCCGCGCCGAGAGCAATCCGCTGCGGGTGCTCGACTGCAAGGTCCCCGGCGACCAGGCAACCATTGATGCGCTCCCCAGGATCGCCGAGTATCTCGACGCGGAGTCGACCGCGCACTTCGACCAGGTGAAGGCGGCGCTCGATGCCTGCGGCGTAGGCTATGTCGTCGAACCGCGCCTGGTGCGCGGGCTGGACTACTATACGCGGACGACCTTCGAGTTCACGGTGCCCGATGGGTCAGGGCTGGGCACACAGAATGCGCTGCTCGGCGGTGGCCGCTACGACGGGCTGAGCGAGATGCTCGGCGGCCCGAAGGCGCCGGGAATCGGCTTCGCCATCGGCGAAGACCGCCTCATCCTGACCCTCCAGGCGCAAGCCACGGAGGCGCCGGCGCACAAGCTGGACGCCTACATCGCGCCCCTCGGCGTGGAACGAAATGCCGCGGCGCTGGCGCTGGCGCGCGATCTGCGGCGGCAAGGACTTTCCATTGAGGTCGGAGACGGAAGCTTCCGGCTCAAGAAGAGCTTTGAGGCGGCCGACAGCGTCGCCCGCCACATCGTCATCCTGGGCGAGGATGAGGTTGCGGATGCGGTAGCGACCGTGAAGGCGTTTGCGACCGGGGCGCAGGTGAAAATGGCGAACGCTCAACTGGCGGAGTATCTTCAAGGCGTTTGAGCTCTCATGGTTAAAGCCGACTGCACCCCTACGTTCAGCCGGGCAGGCCGCAAGGCGACAGCGTCTTGAGCCGCTCTGCACGCGCTGTGAACGTTGCTGAGATTGAAGCAGAACTGATCGACCTTTGATCTTCTCCATCTTCGTTCCATGGATCAGGACTTGCGGGGAGCTTGTCCGGGTCGAGCCGTTCACGGAAGAGCGATCTGTCCAGCGGCGCTTGTCTCGCTCTGGGCACCACTCTCGGGTGCACGGTTCATACCGGCCGATCGCCAATGGAGCAGCCTGCGGGTTGGCTGCGAGATCTCGTTCATCCGATCACTCGGACATCACCGGCGTTTGAGGGTCTCGAGTTCGTCCAGCGTCTTCGGCCAGTCTCTTCCCAGCAGCCGTGACAGACTCCGGTCCGCGAGCAGCCTGCCCTGGGTCTGGCACGGCGCGCAGTAGTTGGTCTCATTGTCCGCGTAGCGGATTCTCTGCACCGGCGCCCCGCAGCGCGGACAAGGCTTGCCGAAACGTCCATGCACCGCCATCCCATCGCGAAACGCGGTCACTTTCTCCGGAAAAGCGGCCGCGGCTTCCGCCACGAAGCGCTTCAGCCAGAGGTCTAGCGTCTGCATCGTCGCGTCGTGCAGCGTGTGCCATTGCTCATCCGTCAGTTTGCCCGTCATGGCGATCGGAGACAGCCTGGCCGCATGAAGAATCTCGTCCGAGTAGGCATTGCCGATGCCGCTGACGATGCGCGGATCGGTCAAGGCACGCTTCAAGGTGCGATTCTCCGCGCTCAGTCGAGCCCTGAACTCTACGAGCGGCGCGGTCATTACATCCAGCCCGCCTGGATCGAGCGCCTCAAGTGCATCGAGGCCACGCACCAGGTGCAACGACGCCCGGCGCTTCGAACCGGCCTCGGTGATGGTCAGCGAACCCTGCGCGAAATCGATCGCCGCCAGCGTTCGCCGGGCGATGAGCTTCGCCCCGGGCGCCTGCCAGTGCAGCCGGCCGGCAATCATCAGATGTAGCACCAGCCAAACCCCATCTTCGAGCCCGATGGCGATGCGCTTGCCAATCCGCCGCAGTTCGGTCACGCGCTGCCCTTCGACCGCCTCCAGCGGAGGATCGACCGTCCGCAGAAAGAACGGGCTGCCCAGCCTCACCCGCTCGATCCGCTCTTCGAGGATGCGTGGGCCAAGCGCGGCGAGATAGGCTTGGATATCCGGCAACTCAGGCACGTCGGTCATTCTCCCACATCGTCGGCGCGCTTACATTCTGAGTCTGCGCTCCGCGGCCGGCCACCCAGCGCGGGTTTCGCTGCCGTACCATGAGCCATGGAAAATATTCACTACCAGTTGGAGCCTCAGCTCTCGGCAGAGGAGTTCCAGCAGGTGCTGCAGGACTCCGGCCTGGATCAGCGCCGGCCGGCCCAGGACCTGGCGCGGCTCGACCGCATGTTGCGTGGTTCGAACCTCATCCTCACCGCTCGGGACGGAGCGAGCCTGGTCGGCATCGCACGTTCCGTCACCGATTCAGCATATTGCTGCTACCTGTCCGATCTTGCGGTCAGCCGGCGGCTGCAGGGGCGAGGCATCGGGCGTGAACTGATCGAGCAGACGCGGCGTACAGTGGGCCTGGAGGTCAGCATCATTCTGCATGCAGCCCCGGCAGCCGTGGCCTTCTACGAGAAGATTGGCATGCCGCCGATGCCTGACAGCTTCTGGTACAAACGCGAGCGCTAGCGGTGCGCGTACAAGTCCTAACCAGCCCGGCAGCTCCGGTGCCCCGTATCGGCTCGCGCTCTCTCGCGGGGGAGGTGTGGGAATCATGCCGCTCGGGTCCTTTTCCTGCAGGACGCATGACACGAAAGCAGCGGGAATCTGCCCTACCCCCCAGCGCGCTTGGCAAGCATTCGCAGCAGCGCGAACTCCTCTTCGCGGAGGTGCACAAGCTGCCGGTCCACCTGCTCGGCCACCTCAGTCTCGATCGCCTCCAGCATGGCGCCCGAGAAATAGACCTCCAGCACCGCTGGATGGATGTAGCACTTGCGGCAGACAGAAGGTGTGTTACCCAGCCGCTCGGCCACCGTCTTGATCGCCTGGATCACGTTCTTTTTTGCCTGGGTCTGGTTCTGATACGGTTCGAACTCGCGTAGCAGCATCGCGGCGAGCACGGTGCCCGCCCACGTGCGAAAGTCTTTAGCCGTGAAGTGCTGGCCGGTGATCTGGTGCAGGTAGTCGTTCACATCGGCGGCGTCGACGGTGTGCCGGTCGCCGGCTTCGTCAAGATACTGAAAGAGCTCATAGCCCGGCAGGTCGTGGCATTGTTGGACGATGCGCGCCAGGCGCCGGTTCTGCACATCGATGGTGTGGTGAACGCCCGACTTGCCTTTGAAGTCGAAGGTGACCGTCGACCCATGCACCGAGACATGGCGGTTGCGCATCGTGGTCAGGCCGTAGGAGCCGTTCTCCCGCGCGTACTCCGTGTTGCCCACGCGAATGCTGGTCGTCTCCATGAGCCGAACGATGGTGGCGAGCACCTTCTCGCGTGGCAGCCCGGGCAGAGCCAGGTCGTGGTCGACCCGTTGGCGGATCAGCGGCAGCGCATCGCCGAATTGAATCATCCGTTCGTACTTGGTCTCGTCCCGCACCTCGCGCCAGCGCGGATGATAGCGGCTCTGCTTGCGTCCGCGGGCATCGCGTCCGGTTGCCTGCAAATGGCCATTCGCGATCGGACAAATCCACACATCGGTCCACGCCGGCGGGATGACCAGCGACTTGATGCGGCCAAGCGTATCCGCATCGCGAACCGGTTTGCCATCGACTGCGATATAGCGAAAGCCGTTCCGAAATTTCCGCCGTTGAATGCCGGGTTTGGCATCGGTTACATAGCGCAGGCCGGCTGCCTTGGCGCTTGCGGCGGGGTCTGTGACGATCTCTGAGGGCGTTTCAACCTGGGCCGGCGTCATGCACCGTTTCGATGCACCATTCGTGCTGCGGGAAAACGACGCGTTGCGTCATAGCGCAGGCGGGCGCACCCAGTTCCTCCGGCACGGACGCCACACCCGCTTAACTTCGTACAATAGAACCCATTGTGACCCTCGACTTTTTAGGAACATTGCAGCGCACGCAGATGTGTGGAGAGCTTCGCCCCCAGGATGCCGGCCAGCAAGTGGTGGTGATGGGCTGGGTGAACCGGCGCCGTGACCACGGGAACCTGATCTTTCTGGACGTGCGCGATCGCTCCGGGCTCATCCAGGTGGTACTTGATAAGGAACTTTCGGCCTCCGCCCACAGCCGCGGCGAGGCGGCCCGGCCGGAGTTCGTCGTAGCCGCGACCGGCACGGTGCGGCGGCGCGCGGCAGGACTCGAAAACCCCAACATGGCCACCGGCGAAATCGAGGTGGTGGCGTCCGAACTGCTGCTGCTCAACGACGCAAAAACCCCGCCCTTCTCGCCGGCCGAGGACGCCATCGCCAACGAAGAGGTGCGGTTGAAATACCGCTACCTCGATCTTCGCCGGGTGGAGATGCAGAAGAACTTCCGTATCCGCCACGAGGTCGCCCGCGCCATCCGTAACTATCTCTCGGATGAGGGCTTCCTGGAGATTGAAACCCCCTTCATGACCCGTTCAACGCCGGAAGGAGCCAGGGACTATCTCGTTCCCAGCCGCGTCCACCCCGGCAGCTTCTATGCGCTGCCGCAGTCGCCGCAGATCTTCAAGCAGATCCTGATGGTCTCGGGCTTCGACAAGTACTTCCAGATTGCGCGCTGCTTCCGCGACGAAGATCTGCGCGCCGACCGGCAGCCGGAGTTCACCCAGATCGACCTGGAGATGACCTTCCCGCAGCAGGAACTCATCTTCAAAACGGTAGAGGGCTTCCTGACAGCCGCGTTCAAGACCGCAGGCATCACGCTCGAAATCCCGTTCGTCCACATGACCTACGATGAGGCCATCCGGCGCTACGGGATCGATAAGCCGGATATGCGGCTGCCCGCCATGGTGGATCTCACCGAGACGGTGACCAACGAACTCCGCGACTCGCTGAAGATCGAGGCGTTGCTTCCTGTCCTCGGCTTCGTCATCCCCTCTGCCGGCAGCCTGAGCGGCACGCAAAGGCGCGGCCTGGTGGATGAAATCCGCAAATATTTCGGTGAGTGCGGGCTGGACTTCCTCGACGTGGCGCGACTCCGGACGAACCAGGCGTTTGCTCCGCTGGCCTCGGCCATCGAGAGCCAGATGATAGCGACTCCGAACGATCTGCTGATCGTCATCACGCCCAAGCTTGGCACGCCCGAGCGCTGGAATCACGATCCACAATGGATTTACAAGAAAGTCGGCGGGCTGCGGCTGGAGCTTGCCCGCAAATTCGCCGATAAGCACGGCCTCTACACCCAGACCGGCTCCGCCGCCGACTACAAGTTCTGCTGGGTCACTGACTTTCCCATGTACGAGTGGGACGAAGAAGCAAAAACGTGGCAGGCAGCGCATCACCCCTTCACCTCACCGCACGAAGAAGACATCAAGGCCGGCCGGCTGACCAGCGATAAGGGAGCGGTCCGCGCGCTCGCCTACGACATCGTTCTCAACGGCACCGAACTCGGCTCCGGCTCGATCAGAATCCACCGCAAAGACGTGCAGGCGGAGATCTTTCGCTCGCTCGGCATGGACGAAGCCGAGCAGAAGGCCCGCTTCGGCTTCTTTCTGGATGCACTGGAATACGGCACGCCGCCGCATGGCGGCATCGCCCTGGGGCTGGACCGCATCGTGATGATCCTGGCCGGCGCCGCGAGCCTGCGCGAGGTGATCGCCTTTCCCAAAACGGCCAGGGCCATCGACTTGATGGTCGACGCGCCAACCCCCGTCAGCGAACAGCAGATGAAAGAATTGAGCCTCAGAACGGTAGTCCGCAGTTAGACCTGGCTTCCGGGCAGCGCAAACTGCACCAGCCGACGTCACACGAAATCAAGTAGATTCAAAGCATGAACTTCTAGGAGCACGCTTGCAGCGCAACGGATACCTTCTCTCCCTCTTGATCCTTGGGCTGGCTGCGGGAAACAGCGGCCGGGCCTTCGCACAGGCGACTCCTACGGCCAGCGAAGCACTGCAGATCTCAGGCTTCGGCACAGTCGACACCGTATACACCGGCCTGGCGCTGGGGAAAAACGCCTCGTTCACCGCGGGTGTCGACGCCACCATCCGGCCCTTCTACGGGCTCTACCCGTCGCTCGAAGTCCGCGGAACCATTCCCTGGGATCACGGCTCCATCGACGGCCAGAAAAATGTCGTGGGCGGGCTCGTCCTCTCCAAGCACATCCGTCGCTATCAGCCCTACGGCGACATCGAGGGCGGACGCGGCGAGCTTACCTTCTCGCACGGAGGCTATCTGTCGCCGGACGGGGCGTTCCGGTACGTGCAGACGGCGGGCGGCGTGATCGGCGGCGGCGGAGGGGCCAACATTCTCATTACGGATCGCTTCTTCTTCAAGGCCGACTTTCAGTTCCAGAGGTACAGCACCCCGGTCTCGGCGTCCAACTCGGTCTATGGCAAGGAGTTCGGCGTCGGCCTCGGATATCGGTTCGGCTTCGGCGGTCTGGCCCGGCGACGGTAGAGCATCTGCCGGCGCTCGTATGGACCGACTTAGCTCAATAGCTGCTGGCGTCGCTCAGCTTCTGAATCTGCTCGGGACTTAGCTTCAGGTCCGGAGCTGCGACCAGGCTCTCGAGCTGCTCCGGACTGGTTGCTGAGGCAATGGGTGCCAGAATCGTGGGTTGTGCCAGCAGCCAGGCCAGCGCGATGGTCGCCTGCCTGGCGCCCGATTCCGCGGCAACCTCGTCCAGCGCCTGCAGAATCTTCATGCCGCGCTCATCGAAGTACTTCGCCACGCGCGTCCCGCGGTTCTTTCCCTCGGAGTCCGCCTTGGTCTTGTACTTGCCTGTCAGAAATCCACTCGCCAGGGAGAAATAGGGCACCACGTCCAGCTTCAACTCCTCGGCGGCGGGCAGCAGATCCTGTTCGAAGTTCTGCCGATCGTATAGGTTGTACTCCGGCTGAAGCGTCTGATAGCACGGCAGCGACTCGCGCCGCGCAATCTGATTCGCCTCCCGCAGGCGCTCACCGCGATAGTTGGACGCCCCAATGATCGTCACCTTACCCTGTTCAATGAGCGACCGGTATGCCCCCAGCGTCTCTTCGAGCGGCACTGACTGATCATCCGTGTGCGACTGATACAGGTCGATGTGATCGGTCTGCAGGCGCTTCAGCGAAGCTTCGACCTCCTTCAAAATGTAAGCCCGCGACAGGCCCTTTCCGCCGTCGCCCATCTCAAAGCCCACCTTCGTCGCTAATACAATCTTGTCCCGCTTGCCCGACCGGGCGAACCACTGTCCGAGGATCGTCTCCGATTCCCCGCCCCGGTTGCCGGGTTTCCACGCCGAATACACGTCGGCCGTGTCAATGAAGTTGAAGCCGTGGTCTACAAATGCGTCCAGAACCCGAAAGCTGGTTTCAGCATCGATCGTCCAGCCAAAGACGTTTCCGCCCAGCATCAGCGGGGCAACCTGAAGTGCGGTACTGCCGAGTTTACGCATTTCCATGCAGGGTTAGAGCGCGCCCAGGCTCCGGAGGATGCAGCGTGTCGGCACCGAAGCCCGCTTCGGCTTAGTTCATCCAGCTCTTGTCGTTTGGATTCTTGTCCGGATCCACGTACCGCCCGTCCTTGTCGAAGTGCACCTTTCGCCCCTGCTTGCTCATGTAAACCTCGAACTTCCGGGCAGCGCGGCGGCGTTTGGCTCGATAGTAGTCGTTGCGCAGGGCGAAGTAGCGCTCGGTCAGGCCGTAGGCAAGGCCGCGCCGCGGCGAGAACTTCAGGAACAGATAGCCGCACAGCGCGCCCGAAAGATGCAGCAGCGCCTCAAATGCGTTGGACGACTTCAGCAGCGTCGCGATGTCGATCAGGATGTAGATCGCGACCATGTACTTGGCCTTGATGCGGAGAATGAAGAACAGCAAGAACTCCACATCTCCAAGCAAGACTGCGACCGCAATCAACAGCCCGTACAGCGCTGCATAGGGGCCGATGCCGAGGAAAACGTCCGGATCCAGCCGGAACAGATGCGTAAACCCGATCAGCGAAGCCACGATCGCGCCGCCCACCGCCGAGGTCAGAAAGAGCTCGTAGAGCCAGCGCGCGCCGCGAATGTCCTCCAGCATCGACCCGACGAACCAAAGCGTCAACAGCGCGAACAGCGTACCCAGAATGCCCAGCGGAAGAAACGCATACGTCACCAGCTGCCACACCTGTCCGTGCAGCACGTCCACCGGATGCAGCACCAGGTGGTTAAGCAGCGGCCCGTAAAACGATCGGGGAAGAATCAGCCCCAGGAGAGCATCTGCAAAGAAAACCCCGAGCAGGATGAGGATGAGACGGCGAGTCGCCCCGGAGAATGGCGGAAGCGCAAGCGTGGTGGGGCTGGAGCGCGGCATGATACGACCATCATAGATCGTTGCCCGGCCAACCAGTTTCCCACTCCCCGCAGCGCTCCGCCAGGCTGCGCGCGAGAACGCGCCGTTGACGCTGTCCTCTACAAACAACTGAGAACCGCGAACGTACAAACTGCGTCACCGGTTCTGCGGCATCGGGTACACCGCTGGCGATTTATGCCCCGCCGCATCGGACGACCGCAAGCCAAAGACCACGTTGTCCTTCGAGATCGGCAGCTTGATCTCGAGCGCGGCCCCGGCGCTCTGCAGGTTGGTCCACGTGGGGGCGTCCGTCCCCCGCCACACCACCTCGTAAGTCGTCCCGGCAGGAGCGCCGGCAGGCGGACGCCACGAGAGTTCGGTGTTGTTGTCCAGCGCCTTGGTCAGGATGTGGACCTCGGCCGGCTCTCCCGGCGCAGCCGCGAACGTAGCCAGGCAAGCTGCGTTGAGGCGGGCGACGTTGGCAACATACTCGATATCGACGTATTGCAGGAAGTCTCCATACTGGATCTGCCCGGTGGTTCCGTTCTGGAGCGTTCCCGCCTCCAGCCGGGGCGTCTGGTGCTGGTGATCGAAGTTCTCCTGCCACTCCGTAAACCGCACCGCGGCAAACCCCTCCGCGTTGAAGCTGGTGTGATCGCCTCCGCGCAGGAATCGGTCGCGGCGGAAGATCAGCACCGGATGAAACGCCGGCACCAGCCGGATCATCTGGCTGCGTGCATGGCCGCCCGCCACCGGCGCAGGACGCTCCTCGGTCGCGTGGAAGTAGGAGTGGGAGACGTCCAGAATGGCGCGCGCCAGCTCCCGTGAAGGCGAGTCGGACTCCGCTCCCAGCGTCTGGATCATGCGCAGTTGTTCGGGCGTGGTGGGCGCCGGAACCCCTTCCGAAAAGATCCGGACCGCACTCTTATCCTGACCCGTCTGCCCCGGCGTCGTGTCGCCGCCCACAATATCGTCGTTCAGCACCGCTTCCAGGTCCCAGCCCTCCGCCCGGGCCAGCTTCGCCAGGTGCCGGCTGCCGTTCAGCCCCTGCTCCTCCCCGGCGACCGCGACGAAGACGATGGTGGCGGGAAACTTCAGCCGCGAAAGCACCCGCGCCGACTCCAGCGACACCGCCACTCCGCTCGCGTCGTCGTTCGCGCCCGGCGCGGGATCGTGGGTGTTGAAGTTGTCCGAGTTGCGCGAGTCGTAATGCCCGGTCACGAGCACCCGCCGGTTGACCTGCGCGGGATCCATCCCCTTCAGCACCGCGTAGATATTCTGCAGGCGGGTGTCCTTCAGGATGCGCGTCTTCGGCGTGCCCGGCTCGATCTCGTCGTCGCGCCTGACCTCCATGCAGTTGCCGCACTCGGCGGAGATCCGCGTAAACTCGGCAAAGATCCAGTCCGCCGCTGCGGTCACGCCTGTACCCGGCGGCAGATCCGTGTCCATGGAGGAGAGCGTCGAGCGATTGCCGAACGAGACCAGCTTGGCAATGTCATCGTGAATGCGACGCGGCGAGATGCCGGCGATCGCGGAAGCGATGGCGGGGTCCGCCGGAGCCACGGGCAGTGTCTGTTGCGACCGCGCCGAGGAGCCATGGGTCAGAGCGGCGAGCAGGAACCAAGCGGCGGACGGCAGCGGTCGGGTCATAGTCTTCCTGGAAATCTGGAGTATGGAGTTCGGCTGGCGCGAGGGAGGGGTTCGCAGGTGAAGCACGGATGTGGCGATGATAACCCGGGAAATGAGTCGTCACCTGCAACCGGCGTTCGAGCGGCCACTCTCCCGACCGCTTCTTGCTAACAAAAAACCGCTCCCGTATGAAAACAAATGGGCACGGTGACAGTGATCTTGCTCTAGAGTAACCATGGGTTGCATGCAAAGCATGCGAAAAGAGGCTTGGCGGCGGCGAACGTATCTGCTGGTTTCGTCATCCAATGGCCCGTATCAGATCAGTTCTCCTTTGGCTATACCCTGGGCTTCCGTGTACGCCGTCTCCTCTCACGCAGAGCGGCTCTCGCACGGGTTCTTCAGAGCACGGTAAGGGAAGACCTGATCTAGAACAAAGTTGTGGAGGTTGACTGATGGCGAAAGTGTGCCCGGAGTGCGATAACCCGCTCGATATCGATGAAGACGAAGTGGAAGAAGGCGATACCCTGACCTGCGACGAATGCGGCGTGGAGCTTGAGGTAGTCACCGTCGATCCCCTGGAACTCTCGCCCGTCGACGCTGAAGGATACGACGATGAAGATCTGACTCATGAGGCCGACGAGGACGATGAAGACGCCTGATCCGCCACTGCGAGCGGCAACTCGCCGCGCAGAGCGCCACCTGAAACTGTGGGCACGGCTCCGGGTTTGAGCCAGTGGGAACGTATACTGGAGGTTATGATGAACTCGACAGGCGTAAAGCGGGTGGGCACGCTGCGGGGCCTTTGCGCAACTGCCGGACTGGCCTGCGCGCTGACGCTTGGTGCCCCGCTGATGCCCCTTGCACCCCGGGCGGTGGCGCAGACTCGCGGTCCGGTGCAGCGCACGGTCATCGGCAAGGTCGAGGGCAAGGGTGGGGCGCCGATCAAAGGCGCCGTCGTCTACCTCAAGGACGACCGCAGCCAGGCGGTGCGCAGCGAAATTTCGTCCGACGATGGATCGTTCCGCTTTGTCCAGCTTTCGCAGAATACCGACTACGAGGTCTGGGCACAAAGCGACTCGAAGAAGAGCAAGACTCGATCTATCAGCTCCTTCGACAGCAAAAACGACTTCAACTTCATCCTGACCATCGACTGAGTCCCGGCAGTTGCCGCCTGTGGATCCTACAGCGGGATGTTCCCGTGCTTCTTCGGCGGGTTCTTCTCCCGCTTGGTGGCGAGCATGTCCAGCGCCAGGTTCAGCCGGCGGCGGGTCTCCGAAGGCCGGATCACGGCATCGATATAGCCGCGCTCCGCGGCGACATAAGGATTCGCGAAGCGGCTGCGAAACTCCTCCACCTTTTCCGCGCGCAGGTCCGCAAGAATGGCCTGCTTTTCCGCCTCGCTAAACGGCTTGCCTTGCGGCCAGACCGCCTCCGCGGTGCGCAGCGCCTGGTCGAACTCGCGCTTGTACACAATGTTGACCGCGCCCTCCGGACCCATCACGGCGATCTCGGCCGTAGGCCACGCAAGGTTCAGATCGGTCCGCAGATGTTTTGAACTCATCACGCAATATGCTCCGCCGTACGCCTTGCGCGTGATGACGGTCAGCTTCGGCACCGTCGCCTCGGCAAATGCATACAGCAGCTTGGCACCGTGGCGGATGATGCCGCCATGCTCCTGCTGCACGCCGGGCATGAAGCCGGGAACATCCTCAAAGGTGAGCAGCGGGATATTGAAGGCGTCGCAGAAGCGCACAAAGCGCGCCGCCTTCACCGACGCGTCGATATCCAGCACGCCGGCCAGCACGGCGGGCTGATTGGCGACCACGCCCACCGGACGGCCGTTCATCCGGGCGAAGCCGACCAGGATGTTGCGGGCAAAGTGCTGATGCACCTCGAAGAAATATCCCTCATCCACGATCTTCGTGATGACGTCGCACATGTCGTAGGGCTGGTTCGACGCCTCGGGAATGATGCTGTCTAGGCTCGCGTCGGCGCGCGCAGGGTCGTCCGTGCAGGGGCTGCGCGGTGCCAGATCGAGGTTGTTCGAAGGGATAAACGTGAGCAGTTCGCGGATGGTTGCCAGAGCTTGCGCGTCGTCGGCGGTCATGAAGTGGGCGACACCGGAGATCTGGTTGTGGGTGGCGGCCCCGCCAAGCTGCTCCTTGGTGACGTCCTCGTGGGTGACGGTGCGGATCACGTCCGGCCCGGTGACGAACATGTAGCTGGTGCGCTCGGTCATGAGGGTGAAGTCGGTGATGGCGGGCGAATACACCGCGCCGCCCGCGCAGGGCCCCAGGATCGCCGATATCTGCGGGATGACGCCTGAAGCGAGCGTGTTGCGCAGGAAGATGTCGGTGTAGCCGGCGAGCGAGACGACGCCTTCCTGGATGCGGGCTCCGCCGGAGTCGTTGAGGCCGATCACGGGCGCGCCGACACGCAGGGCAGTATCCATGATGGCGACGATCTTGGCGGCATTGGCTTCAGACAGGCTGCCGCCGAAGACGGTGAAGTCCTGGGCGAAGACGAAGACGATGCGGCCATGGATGCGGCCGTGACCGGTGATGAATCCATCGCCGGGGATGCGGGCTTCGGCCATGCCGAAGTCGGTGGCGCGCGAGGCGACGAACTTGCCGGTCTCCTCGAAGCTGCCCGGGTCGAGCAGCAGATCGATGCGCTCGCGGGCGGAGAGCTTGCCGGCCGATTTTTCGCGGGCGCGGCGCTCGGGGCCGCCGCCGGCTTCGGCTTCGGCGTTGCGGCGGGAGAGTTCACGGAGGCGGTCGGGCATCGGGTGCGATTTTACAGGCAAGCGCGGCCCACCCCCCGCAACAAGTATGCAAAGTATTCAAAACAAATGATTTAAGGTTAGACCGCCACTTCGCAAAGTATTGAAAGCAAAGAGTTTTGCAGCGATCACGCGCCGGGGCCGCGGAAGGTCTCGCAGATGGTGCACGGATGGTGCACGCTTGAGGCGCAAAGGCGGGGTTTCCGGCGAAGGTCAACGATTGACTGGTGCCGCCTCCGGTGCAGGAGCCGGACTGAAGAGGACCAGGAGGACGGTGACGAGGAGAGGCGGCTCGGCGAACAGGATGGCGTGAACGGGAAAGCGGGGAGCGACGAAGGCGCCGATGAGGGCGCCGAGCAGGAAGCTGGTGCAGATGGTGCCGAGTTTGAGGGCCTGCGCGCGCCCTTTGGAACGGAGGTCGGGGTTGGCGGCGAAGCAGCGGTCGAAGAAGCCTTCGGCGACCATGCGCAGGTTTCCGGTGACGAAGGTGGAGTTGTAGGTGAAGCGTCCGACGCGACGAAAGGTGGCGACCTGAAAGGCGGAGACGAAGGCGACGATGCCGGTAAAGGCGAGCTGGGGGAAGCCGGCGGGGAGCAGGCCGACCAACAGCAGGCCGGCGGTTTCGAGCAACAGGACGACCAGGGCGGAGCGGCGGACGGGCGCGGTGCGGATGATGCGTGCACCGACTACGCCGAGCAGGAAGCAGGTGATGGGGACAATGTGGCGGAGGGACTGCATCCACTGGCTCTGGACGAGGGCGATAGCGAGGAAGATGACGTTGCCGGTCATGGCGTTGGCGAAGACGTGACCGTGATCGAGGTAGACGATGGCGTCGAGCAGGCCTCCGGTGGAGGCGAGCAGGATGGCCGAGGCGATGTCGGTGGCGTTGAAGGAGGACTCGTCGGTGGGTTCCTGGCTCGGCATCTCGGTCGCTACTCGGATGGGTGGCTCAAGGTTCGGTGCGCGCCCGGGACGTGATGGTCTTGCTCTTGCCGGCGATCAAGCGGCACGGCAGACCTGTTCGATCTGCCGGGCGAGAGAACGCGCGGCGGGATCGTCCTCGATGCGCGGGGCCCGGGAAGCCAAGCGAACATCTTCTGGGCTGGGGCCGCCCGTGAGGGAGAGGTTCCTAAAGGCCGGTTGGGCAGAGTAATCGGCGAAGGCGCGGCGGGAGAGGGTCGCGAACTCTGGCGAAGCAGCCGGGTTGGTTGTCTCCATGTTCCTCCGCGACTCTCTCGAGGCTGCTTCTTGATTATGCGCCAGTGGGAGTGAAGATCCGAGTCTCTCCGGGGGGAGGCAAAGCGGAAATGCGCATCTCGTACTGGGGACAAGACAAATTTGAGAGCTGACAGCGAAGGCGCTCGGAGCTGTCAGCTTCAGGCGTCGAATGGTTGCGGAGATACGCATCTCGTACCGGAGACAAGACAATTTGAGAGCTGACAGCTTCGGGCGTCGAGTCGTTGCGGAAATGCGCATCTCGTTACCGGGACAAGACAAATTTGAGAGCTGACAGCGAAGGCGCTCGGAGCTGTCAGCTTCAGGCGTCGAATCGTTGCGGAGATGCGCATCTCGTACCGGAGACAAGACAACTTGAGAACTGACCTCCGGCCACGGCATCAGTGGGTGATGATCGGTTTGCGCAGGCGGTGCTGGAGCATTTCGAGCGAGTAGCCTTTGGTTTCGGGGTAGATGGTGAGCACGACGACGAACTGGACCACCATCATGGCGGCGAAGAAGGCAAACGGCAGGGACTTGGAATAGCCGAGTGCGCGTGGCATCAGGAAGGCGATGATCGCGTTCATGATCCAGTGAGTGGAGGAGCCCAGGCTCTGTCCCTTGGAGCGGACGTTGGTGGGGAAAACTTCCGAGAGATAGACCCAGATGACGGCGCCCTGCGAGATGGCAAAAAAGATGATGAAGCCAACGAAGGCAGGGAGCAGCAGGTTGGGATGGCCGCCGACCTGAAAGAGAATGGCCGCACCGCCGAGGCAGACGGCGCAGCCGACGGCTCCGATGAGGAGAAGCGTCTTGCGTCCAAGCTTGTCGATGAGCGAGATGCCGAGGAGCGTGGCGAGCAGATTGGCGAGGCCGATGACGACGGACTGGTAGTTGGCGGAGAGATGGCTGAAGCCGGCGCTCTGGAAGATGGTCGGCAGGTAGTAGAGGATGGCGTTGATTCCGCTGAGCTGGTTGAACATGCCGATGGTGATGGCGAGGAAGATGGGCAGGTTGTGGCGTCCGTCGAAGAGAGTACTGGAGCCTTCGTCCTCGCGGAGCGATTCGAGGATGGCGTCGACTTCTGCCTTGGAGTCGGGCGAGCCCATCGCGGCGAGGGTGAACTGAGCCTCGTCGATGCGGTTCTGGGTGACAAGCCAGCGGGAGCTGTGCGGGACGCTGAGGAGCAGGATGAGGAAGAGGGTAGCGGGGAGGACGGCGACGCCGAGGTCGACGCGCCACTCGATGACGCCGAGATGGAAGGACGCGATGATGGCGTTCGAGAGATAGGCGAGCAGGATGCCGATGACGATGTTGATCTGGAAGAGGCCGACGAGGCGTCCGCGCCATTTGGCGGGGGCGAGTTCCGCGATATAGACGGGGCCGAGAACGGACGAGCCTCCGATGCCGATGCCGCCGATGAAGCGGAAGACGAGCAGCGCGATCCAACTGGGGGCGAAGGCGCAGCCGATGGCGGAGAGGACGTAGAGCACGCCCATAATGCGCAGGGCGGCGCGACTGCCGATCTTCTGCCCGAGCGGGCCGCTGAAGAGTGCGCCGAAGACGGTGCCGACAAGCGCAATGGAGACGGTGACGCCAAGGGTCCAGCCATTGAGGCTGTATTGATTCTTGATGGCTTCGTTGGCGCCGGCGATGACGACGGTATCGAAGCCGAAGAGCAGGCCTCCGAGGGCGCCGGTCATGGCGCTCTTGCCGAGGAGGATCATTGCCGTGGTTTTGCTGGACGCCATGGTTTCCCCTTACGTGGAGCGAAGTTAGGTATTACATTTTGCAGGTAAGACCATATCATCTGCTATGACATCTAGACCTCTCCGGCTTGACAGGCTCCCGCTGGCCGCCGGCGATGGAGGACGCGAAGTGCGGTTCGGGTGGTGGCAGCGCGAAATCGCATGGTCGAACGGGACTGGCTGAAAGAAGCCACGCGCCATCATACGTCAGCCGATGCGGTCACGGTGAGGGGGCGTTGAGCAAATTGCTGGTTCAGGGAATGCGGTGGCCGGTGCCCTCGGTGAGGGTGTGGATGCGGTCGGGCGGAAGCGGCGGAAAGGCTTCGCGAGCGCCGCTGGGCCAGCGCACTTCGACGGAGGTGAGGGCGGTTTCTGCACCGAGCCCGAAGTGCAGTCGAAGGTCGGAGGAGCTGTTGTAGCTGGAGCCGCTGCGGACCTCGTCGACCCACTGACGCCTGGCGCTTCGCAGCGTGACGCGGGCGCCGATGGCATCGCGGTTGGATGTGGTGCCGACCAGTTTGAGCCCCAGCCAGTGGTTGTGGTTGAGGGCCTGGTTGACGAGGACGAGCGGACGGTCGGAGAGGTTGTTGACGACGGCGGAGAGGCGGCCATCGTTCCAGAGGTCGGCGATGGCCAGCCCGCGGCCGGAGAGTGGCTCGGTGAGCCCCGGACCTGCGGACCTGGAGAGGTCTTTGAATTTCCCGTTGCCCTGGTTCCAGTAGAGGAAGCGCGGCTCTTTGAAGGTGGCGCCGAGCTTGGCGGAGTCGACCTCGGGGTAGACGTGGCCGTTGGCGACGAGCAGATCGGGGAAGCCGTCGTTGTCGACATCGGCGAACATGCAACCCCAGCCGAGGGCGTCGAGGTTGATGGCGAGTCCGGCGGCGAAGGTTTCGTCGGTGAAGGTGCCGTCTCCGTTGGAGTGGTAGAGGGTGGGGGTGTCGTCGGAGAAATTGGTTTTGAAGAGCGAGAGGTGGCCGCTGGCGTCGTAGTCCGCGGCGGTGGAACCCATGCCGGCCTGCTCGCGGCCATCCTCGTTGAAGGCGGCACCGGCGTCGGCGGCGACATCGGTGAAAGTGCCGTCGTGGTTGTTGCGGTAGAGGATGGCGGGCGTGGAGTCGCAGGCGATGTAGAGGTCGGGCCAGCCATCTTCGTTGAAGTCGAGGGTGGTGACGGAGAAGCAGTAATGTCCTGCGGATTTCTCGATGCCGGAGGATCTGCTGACATCCTTGAAGTGGGTGTGGCCGCCGACCTGGCCTTCGTTGTGGAAGAGGATGTTGGGGGCATAGGGCAGGCCGCGCGGTCCGCACATGACGGGCGCGCCCTTCCACATGCAGCCGGCTTCAGCACCGGGCAGCGGTGTGGACTTCAGATCGAAGTGAACGTAGTTGGCGACCATCAGGTCGAGCCTGCCGTCGCGGTCGTAGTCCACAAAGGCGCAGCCGGTGCCCCACTCCTGGCCGGAGCCGGCGACCCCGGCCTCGGCGGCGACTTCGCGGAAGGTGCCGTCGCCCTGGTTGTGGAAGAGCCGATTGTGGCCGTAGGCGGTGACGTAGAGGTCGTCGAAGCCATCGTTGTCGTAGTCGCCGACGCATGCGCCCTGACCCCAGGCGGTGCCTTCAAGCCCGGCCTTGCGGGTAACGTCGGTAAAGGTTCCGTCGTGATTGTTGTGGAAGAGGTGCGACGTGGGTTTTTCTTCGGGGTGGTTTGCGGCTGACTCTCTGGTCTCGAGCTCGCGGCCGTTGACCAGGAAGATGTCTTCGAAGCCATCGTTGTCGTAGTCGAGGATGGCGACGCCGGAGCCGGTGGCTTCAACGATGTAACGCTTGTTGGTGGCGGAGCCGTTGACGTTGCGGACGGTGATTCCGGCCTGGGGGGCGACGTCGACGAACCAGGCGGGAGTCGGGTGGGTGGCGGAGGGTGAATAGGGCTGCTGGGCGGTGAGGACGGGATCCAAAAAGAGGAGCAATAGCAGGCAGAGGTAAAAAGCCGGTTCCTTGGCTGCGCAGCGGAACGATGGCGACAGGGGCCGGTCGCAACCGGCGCGATGAATGGTGCACCCGGAGCGTTGCGAAGTCACTTGGAGGAGCCCATGGGATTGGTTTTGAGGATCTTGCCGCCCTCTTGGACGACATAGAGGCGGTTGGCGGGCAGGTCTTTGAGCGTGTCGATCTGGCCGCTGGGCCAGGTGATGACGACCGAATCCGCTTTGGTGGCCTGATCCAGGCCGAAGTGGATACGGAGATCGTTTTGCGAGTAGTAGCTGCCGCCGCTGCGCACCTCTTCGAGCTGGCGAAGCGGCTGCTTGCCGGCGCCCGACTGTTCCTGCGCGGCAGTCTGCGCGGTGACGACGATGCGAGCTCCGATGCCGGTGCGGTTGGATTTTGCGCCGACGAGGCGGATCTTGAGCCAGTTTCGCTGGATGGTGGTGTCGCAACGCAGAAGCTGCGGAACGGAGTTGACGCAGTTGACGACAACATCCATGTCGCCATCATTGTCGTAGTCGCCGAAGGCGCAGCCGCGGGCGGCGACGGCGGCGGTAATGCCGGGGCCGGCAAGGTTGGTGACTTCTTCGAATTGGCCGGTACGCAGATTGCGATAGACGTACTTGTGTTCGGCGTAGGGCGAGTCGAGATGGGAGGCATCGACCTCGGGATAGACGTGGCCGTTCGAGATGAAGATATCGAGCCAGCCGTCGTTGTCGAGGTCGACGAAGCCGACGCCCCAGCCGAGGTAGCGGGTGTTGATGCCCAGCCCGGAGAGATAGGTATGGTCTTCGAAGGTTCCGTCTCCGAGGTTCTGGTAGAGCGAGTCGGTATCGCCGGCGAAGTTGGTTTTGACGATGTCGAGCAGGCCGTCTCGATTGAAGTCGCCGACAGCGACGCCCATACCCGCCTGGGGTTTGCCGTCGGGCGAGTAGGCGATCCCAGCCTCGATCGCCAGGTCCTTGAATGTGCCGTCTTTCTGGTTCTCGTAATAGGTGGCGGCTGTGGAGTCGTTGGCGACGTAGATGTCGGGCCAGCCGTCGTTGTTGAGATCAGCCACGGTGACCGAGAGACCGTAGGTTCCGATGGTGTCCCACATTCCGGCCTTCTGGCTGACGTCTGTGAAGGTTCCGTCACCGTTGTTGTGGTAGAGGATGTTCTTGCCGCCATCGAGGCCGGGAGGGCCGCAGGCGACCTGCATGCCTTTGTAGGAGCAACCGGCGGCTTCCGGCAGAGGAGCGGTCTTGATGTCGAAGTCGATGTAGTTGGCGACGAAGAGATCGAGGTGGCCGTCCTTGTCGTAGTCGAGGAAGGCGCAGCCGGAGTTCCAGCGGGTGCGCGATTGCGTGAGGCCGGCCTTCGCGGTGACGTCGGTGAAGGTGCCGTCGCCGTGGTTCCTGTAGAGGATGTTCTGGCCGTAGTAGCTGACGAAGAGATCGTTGAGGCCGTCGTTATCGAAGTCGCCGACGCAGCAGCCCTGGCCCCAACCGCTGCGGGTCATGCCGGACTTCGCGGTGATGTCGGTGAAGGTGCCGTCGCGGTTGTTTTTGAAGAGGCGGCTGATGGGCTCGCTGCCTTTGGGGAAACCTTCGAGGCGGGTGCCGTTGACGAGGAAGAGGTCGACCCAGTCATCGTGGTCGAAGTCGTAGAAGGCGACGCCGCAGCCTGTCGTTTCGAGCAGGTAGCGGTTCTTGTGCTCGTCACCGTAGATGGTCTTCGCGTGGAGGCCGCTTTCCTTCGCCACGTCGATGAAGCTGAAGCCGAGCGGTGTGCCGGTGACCGGCGAGGGTGCGGCCTTCGGCGCGGGGCGGGGCTTGGCGTCGAAGGTGGGGCGCGTGCCGATCTGCGTTTGCTGCGGCGCCGTTTGCTGCGGCGCCGTTTGCTGCGCGGCTGGTTGCTGCGCGGGCAGGGCGAGGCTCAGCACGTCTTCGAGCGAGAGGACGAGGGCGGTGCGGGATAGCGACTGGATGAATCCGCGGCGAGTGAAAATCATGGCCTGGGTGCGATGCCCTCCGGTAGAAGGTTACCTTCGCCTTCGCGCAGTGTGTAGCGTTTGTCCACAGCGATGTTGCGAATGCGGTCGACGGTTTTCGTGGCGGGCCAGGTGACTTCGACGAGGTCGATGCGCTGGGCGGGGCCGACGCCGATGTGTTGCTCCAGCGGGTTGCCTCCGAAGCTGGAGCCGAAGCCGACGGTGCGATAGATGGAGCGGTGCTGGCCGGTGGGAGTGGTGACTTCGAGGCGCACCTGTGCGCCGAAGGCTGCGCGGTTGGAGCGGCGGCCGATGCAGCGCAGCGTGATCCAGTGGTTATGGTTGCCGGGGTTGCGATAGAGCGCGCTCTGGAAGACATCGCCCGGGAGAGCGCCGCCCATTTCTTCGAAGACGTCTTCGAAGCCGGAGCGATGCAGGTCGGCGAAGGCGACGGCGTGGCCTTTTTGCAGATGCCCGAAGTTGCCGGCGGTGGTGACGTCCTGGAAGCGCAGGCCGCGGTCGTTGCGGAACATGCGGTTGGGGAGCAGCGCCTGGTAAGTGGAGTTGCCGGTGCCGAGGTAGACATCGAGCCAGCCGTCGTTGTCGAGGTCGCCGAAGCTGGCGCCCATGGTGAGGATGGCGCGGTCGATGTGCGTGGCGGCGCTGATGTCTTCGAAGGTGCCGTCGTGGCGGTTGCGGTAGAGATGGATCTTTTCGGACTTCACGGGCAGGCCCATCTCGAAGGCGCCGACGTCGTTGGGGTCGTCGGAGGCGTAGCCGGCGACGAAGAGGTCAGGCCAGCCGTCGTTGTCGTAGTCGAAGAACCAGGTGGCGAAGGTGCCGTGGGAATGGCCAACGCCGGCCTGCGCGGTGACGTCGGTGAACTTCCAGCCGTGGGTGGGATCGCTCGGGTCCTTCGGGCCGTCGTTGCGGAAGAGGCGGTTGTTGCCGGACATGGTGGAGACGTAGAGGTCGGGGCGGCCGTCGCGGTTGAAGTCTCCCCAGGCGACGCCTTTGACGAAGCCGAGGTCGCTGAGGCCGCTGGCTGCGCCGACCTCAGTGAAGGTGCCATCGTGGTTGTTGTGGAAGAGCAGCGAGCGGTGCGGGTCGCCGGGGGTGGATTCGTAGCCGACGAAGAGGTCGAGCCAGCCGTCGCCGTCGAAGTCGGCCCAGGCGGCGGTCTGGGTGGGGCCGAAGGTGAGGAGGCCGGCCTGCTCGGTGACGTCTTCGAAGGTGCCGTCGCCGCGGTTTTTCAGCAGCGAGAAAGGATAGGCGCCCTGGCGTCCCCACCATCCGCCGCGAAGGACGAGGACGTCGGGCTTGCCGTCGTTGTTGAAGTCGGTCAGGACGAGGTTGAGGCCGCCGGTTTCGCCCGTGAGGGCGGACCCGCGAGTGACGTCGCGGAAGGTGCCGTCGCCGTTGTTGTGGAAGAGGCGAAGCTGATCTTCGGGGCCGGAGGAGCTGACGATGATGTCGAGCCAGCCGTCGCCGTCGAAGTCTTCGACGAGGAC
>CAJCHN010000146.1 GCA_903970285.1 Rhodanobacteraceae bacterium
GATCGTGGAAGGTTTGGCGCAGAAGATTGCCGATGGCGAGGTGCCGAGCTTTCTGGCGGACAAACGCGTGCTCGCGCTCGACCTGAGCCTGATCGTCGCGGGAACGAAGTATCGTGGGCAGTTTGAAGAGCGGCTGAAGACGATTATGAAGGAGTTGATGGAGAACCAGAACTCCATCGTCTTCATCGATGAGCTGCATACGCTGGTCGGCGCTGGTTCGGCCGAGGGTTCGCTGGACGCTGCGAACATCCTCAAGCCTGCCCTCAGCCGTGGCGAGATCCAGTGCATCGGTGCGACGACTCCGGCGGAGTATCGCAAGTCGATCGAGAAGGACCGGTCGCTGGAGCGGCGCTTCCAGGCGGTCAAGGTTCCTCCGCCGAACGAAGAAGACGCGATCAAGATCATTATGGGAATCAAGGAGAAGTACGAGAAGTTTCATGCGGTCTCGTACACCGATGATGCGATCACGTTTTCGGTGTCGCATTCGAGCCGGTACATTCCGGATCGATTCCTGCCGGACAAGGCGATCGACCTGATTGATGAAGCCGGGGCGAGGGTGAAGCTGCGGCAGACTTCCCTGCCCGAAGAGTTGACCGAGGTGCAAAAGCGGATCAAGTTCATCGTGCACCGCATGGAGAACGCGATTGCGAACCACGAGTTCGAAAAGGCGCGGTTCTACTCCGATGAAGAGCGCAAGGAGCGGGAGAATCTGCGCTCGCTGCGAGACAAGTACCACCTCGACGATTCGTCGGCCGGGATCGTCACGCGGGAAGACATTGAGGATGTCGTCAGCCGCTGGACCGGGGTACCAATGACTTCTCTGAAGGAAGAGGAGATGGAGCGCCTGCTGCGGGTGGAGGAAGAGCTGCACAAGCGCGTCATCTCGCAGGAAAAGGCGATCTCTGCGCTGTCGCGTGCGATTCGGCGTTCTCGCGCCGGGCTCAAGAATCCGGCTCGTCCGATCGGCAGCTTCCTGTTCCTGGGGCCGACCGGCGTGGGCAAGACCGAGATGGCGCGGACGCTGGCGCAGTTTCTGTTCGGCAGCGAGAAGTCGCTGATCCGGTTCGATATGTCGGAGTTCTTGGAAAAGCACTCCGTGAGCAAGCTGATCGGGTCGCCTCCGGGCTATGTGGGCTACGAGGAAGGTGGACAGCTGACGGAGCGGGTCAAGCGCAATCCTTACTCGGTGGTGCTGCTGGACGAGATCGAAAAGGCGCATCCGGACGTCTATAACCTGCTGCTGCAGGTTTTTGAAGACGGGCAGCTGACCGACGGCCTCGGCAATACGGTCGACTTCAAGAACACGATCATTGTGATGACGTCGAACATCGGTGCGAAGCACCTGCAGAAGCAACAGGGGCTTGGCTTCCAGTCGAGCGACGAAAACATGGCACTGGACAAGATGGAGGAGCTGGTGCGCGGCGAGGTGAAGCGGACGTTCAATCCGGAGTTCCTGAACCGGCTGGACGAGATCATCATCTTCACGTCGCTGAGCGAATCCGACCTGATGCAGATCCTGGAGCTGCTGGTCCAGCAACTGAATACCAACCTGGTGCACAAGGCGATCACCATTTCCGTGAACGACGACGCAAAGCGCTACATCCTGGCGAAGACGGCGAGCGACCGGACGTACGGGGCGCGGCCGCTGCGCAGAGCGCTGCAGCGGTTCGTCGAGGATCCGCTGTCGGAGGCGCTGATCGCAGGCGGAATCAAAGAGCGGCCGGCGTTCCTGGAGGTCTATCTCGAGAACAACCAGCTTTACTATCGGCCGATCCTTGCGGATACCGAAGAAAAGGCTGCGGGAATGATGCTTTCTACGGTTTAGGCTGGACTTTCAGGGAGGCGAGGGGATGGGCGATTGTTGCCCATCCCTTCGCCGTTTTAGGGGCAGTATCTACAATTTGGCTTGACCTTAGCGATGAATTGAGGGTCGGACGGCCAGATCAGCCTTCAAAGCCGGCGAGTTCGCTGGCGCGAACGAAGACGCGGGCGAACATGACCTTATCCAGCCGGCCGGTGTTGGTGTTTCGCAGTGAGGGGTGGTAGCAGCCAAGCAAATGCAGCCGGTTGGGCAGGATGTACTCGGCACCATGGGCGAAGCTGTAGGCGGAGCGGCGGGCAATGACGCCTGCGGAGACGAGTTGGGCGAGGTAGCCATCCCAGGCGATCCTGCCGAGACAGACGACGACGCGGATCCTGCGTAGTGCCGCGAGTTCGGCGGCGAGATGGCTGGCGCAGGCACGGATCTCGTCGGGAGCGGGTTTGTCGCCGGGCGGCGCGCAGCGGACGACCGATGCGATCCAGGCGCCGCGTAGCTTCAGGCCATCGTCCCGGTGCGTGGCGCGGGGCTTGGAGGCGAATCCCAGATCGTGCAGGATCGGGTACATGAAGTCACCGGAGCCGTCTCCGGTGAAGGGGCGGCCAGTGCGATTGGCGCCATGCGCTCCCGGCGCAAGCCCGAGAATGAGGACACGGGCGCGCGGATCGCCGAAGCCGGGAACAGGCTTCGCCCAGTAAGTCTGGTCGAGGTAGGCTCGGCGGCGGACCTGACCGATGTCTTCGCAGTAGGCGCGGAGGCGGGGACAGCGATCGCACTTGACGATCGCATCCGTAACCACATTGAGCGATGGGGACAGGGCCGGCACGGGCACATTTATGATCGCATAGACGGAAGACCTGAGAGGGCAAGGGCAGAGGTGGAAGAAGACCGTATTGGGATGATGTATCTGAACCTGCTGAAGCGGCGGGTAATGTCCCTTTGGGGCTCGTTGTTTCCGCGGGGGCTGGCGCGTTCGCGCTGGCTTCCGGTACTGGTGATCGCGCTGTTCATCCTGGTTCCGGGAATTCTGTGGCGCATGCACCAGTGGGGACGCTTTTCAAAGTTGAAACGCGACTTGAAGACGGAGATTCAGCCTGGAACACCTGCGGCGAGCACACCTGGGAGGCCAGGCGGGGCCGATCCGATGGTCCTGACGCGCAAGCGAACGGCGGGCAGCGATTCGCCGGAATTCGTGTCGGCGACGCTGCTGCCGGGACTGGGCATGAGCGTGCTGCAGATTTCAGCTTATCTTCCCGGCAAAGGCGATACGCCGTTGCTGATGGGGCCCAGCATTGATGCCCTCGCAGATGGCACAGTGCCGCCGCCGGCGATGGTGGGCGACAGCCATGGGGCATTCGAGGTGCCGTGGGGAGGCACTCTCAACGGCACGACGAGTCCGCTGGGAACATCCTTGTCGACCATCTGGAATGGACGCGCCATTGAAGTGCCGATCGACGCGGCGGCGTTGCGGGACGTTGCTTTTGGCGGGGTTCTGGGATCGCTGGCAGCCGATAACTCCGGTGCAGACAATATCCCGGGTGGGATGGAGGCGACGGCATTCTTTCGTGGTGCCACCGAAGGAGACCGCTGGCCGTCGCACACGGATGTGAGTGTCTCGGTGCAGATGACCGGCCGAACCATGAATTTGACGGTCCAGGCAAAGAACACGGGCGATCAGGCGGAGCCGATGGGGATCGGCTGGGAGCCGCGGTTCAGCTTGCAAGGCTCGCACCGAGCGTCGGTTCAGCTGCTTCTGCCGGAGGGCCAACGGCTTGAGATCTCGGATCGCGGACGCGCGGTGCCGACCGGCAAGCTGCTGCCGGGTGGACGGTTCGACGGTCATACGGCAGCCCTGGGCGAAGCTGGCGTGGACGAGACGCTGACTGCCCTGAAGCCTTCTGCGGGGAGCACGGCGCCCGCGGCAGAGTTGCTGAACCCGGAAGCGGGCTACGGTCTGCGGATCACGGCGGGATCGGAGACGATTCGAGCGGTCGAGGTGCGGTCGCCTGCTGATGCTCCGTATGTCGTGCTGGGGATGCAGACCAACCTGGACGATCCTTTCGGGAAAGAATGGCCGGAAGGGCAAGGAATTGCGACGCTGCAGCCGGGGCAGACGCTGGAGTGGAGATTGCGGCTGGAAATCTTTTCCCTGAAGCGGCCGTAAACCTGCTTCGAGGCGGCTCACTTCGGGGCGGGCTGCGGGTTTGACCCCTGGTGAGGCTGGACCGTACCATGAATAAGCGGCGATGGCTGCGGAACGTCCGAGAAGGATGAAGCCGTGGCAGCAGATTGACACGCCCAAGAAGGCTGAAAACTTGACTGAGACAACTGAGTTGGAGAGCGCGGCTGAGACACAGCCGCACGCCGAAGTTGGCGAACACACGCACGATCACGATCACAGCACGCACGATCACACCGGGCATGACCACCGCCATGAGCCGCAGCCGACGATCAATCCGGAGCTGATGCGCGAAGTGAACGTCGAAGTGGATGCGGAGACGGTGTCGAAGGCGTTCCGGCGGGTGGTGAAGAAGTACCAGAAGCTGGCGCGCATTCCCGGCTTCCGCGTCGGCAAGGTGCCGGAGACGGTCATCAAGAGCCGCTTCGGCAAGGATGTGCGCCAGGAGGTGCTGGACGAGCTGATCTCGGAGCGCTTCCGCGAGGCGATTCAGTCGCAGGGCGTCCATCCGGTATCGCAGCCGCAGGTCACCAACCTGCTGCTGGAAGAGGGTGCGCCGTTGACCTTCAAGGCAGCCTTCGAGGTGCTGCCCGAGATCGACGTTACCGGATACGACGCCGTCCAGGTGCACAAGCCGGACACCGCACTCTCGGAAGAGGAGTTTGAGGCCGAGCTGGCGCGGGTGATGGATGCCCATGGCACCGTTGAGCCGGTTGAAGAGGATCGCGAGCTGCGCGACGGCGACTGGGCGGAGATCGAGTTCAAGGGCGAGATCCAGGATCTGGCGCAGACGGTCGGGGAAGATGGAGCGCAGAACCAGAGTGAATCCGAGCCGATCACGGGCACAGATGTGCTGATCGAGGTTGGCGGAAAGAATACGCTGCCGGCGTTCAACGAGGCTCTGCGGGGCGCGAAGGCCGGCCAGGAGATGACCTTCGAGGTCACCTACCCGATGGACTTCGGCGAGCCGCGTCTGGCAGGCCAGACGGTGAAGTACGACCTGACGGTGAAGGCGCTGAAGAGCAAGAGCTTTCCGGAGAAGGATGACGAACTCGCCAGGCAGATCGGCAACTACGAGAGCTGGGCTGACTTCGAGCAGAAGCTGCGCGAGCATGCGAGCGGACGCAAGAAGGATGCGCTGGAGAACCGCTCCAAGGAGCAGATGCTGGAGCAGTGGATCAGCCGGTTCCAGTTCCCTGTTCCGGAGACATTCGTGCAGCAGCAGATCGATGCTCGCTTGGATCGTGGCCTGCGCGCGCTGGCGCAGCAGGGCATGACGGCCGACGATATGCGCAAGCTGAACTTCGCGCAGCTGCGGGCTGCGCAGCGGGAGCAAGCGGTGAACGAGGTCAAAGCTTCGCTGATTCTCGACCGGATCGCGGAGCGCGAGGGCATCGAGGTCACTTCGGACGAGCTGGATCGCGAGCTCCTGATGGCGTCGCTGCAGGCGCGTCAACCGCTGGAGGCGATGCGCGAGCAGATGCTGAAGGATGGATCGTTCGAGCGCATGCGCGAACAGATGCGGCGCGAAAAGACCGGAACCGTGCTGTACGAGAAGCTGGCAAAGTGAAACCTTAACCCCGCGTCTTTGGGGCAAGACGTGGGGTAACCCGGAGTCTTCGGTTCCATTCAGCGCAAGTGCGCGATGAATGGGGGCACCCAAACTTCAATGGCTGGGCACGAGTGCAAGAGGAGAACGCAATGGGTTTGATTCCTTATGTAGTGGAGCAGACGAGCCGGGGCGAGCGTACGTACGACATCTACAGCCGTCTGCTGCGCGACAACATCATTTTTCTGGGCACTCCGATCGACGACAACGTCGCCAACGTGATCATCGCGCAGATGCTGTTCCTGAGCGGCGAAGATCCGGAGAAGGACATCCAGATGTACATCAACTCGCCTGGCGGTTCGATCACGGCAGGACTGGCGATCTACGACACCATGCAGTACATCAAGAACGACGTGGTGACGTTCTGCATCGGCCAGGCGGCGTCGATGGGTGCGTTCCTGCTGATGGCCGGCAAGAAAGGCAAGCGGTTCGCTCTGCCGAACTCGCGCATCCTGATCCACCAGCCGAGCATGGGCGGGTTGAGCGGGCAGGCGACCGACATTGACATTCACGCGCGAGAGATCCTGCGCATCCGCGAGATCACCAACACCTTGATGGCTAAGAGCACCGGCCAGCCCCTGGCGCAGATTGAACGGGACGTCGAGCGCGACTTTATCATGACCGCTCCCCAGGCAAAGGAGTACGGGATCATCGACGACATTATCGATCGTCCACGCAGCTAGCGGGCGCGCTGAGCGCCAAGCCCTGCTTCAGGCAAAGGGAACGTGGATTGAGCGGCGCGGCGTTCACGTGCTTTCATCCCCCAAAGGTAGTTGTTGGATGAGAGTCTGGTAAGCCTTGGTGCTAGTGCGGGGCTGTTCGATTGCGTGTAAACTTGGGTTCGGACGGCAGCCCACCGCGTCCATCAGGGGTAGGTAGAGCTATGAAGACATCTCGAGGCACAGACGAATCGCTGCGTTGTTCTTTCTGCCACAAGTCGCAGGATGCCGTCGCCAAGCTGATCAGTTCTCCCTCCGATTACCCGCGGGCGTATATCTGCGACGAGTGTGTCGCGGTATGCAACTCCATCCTTGAAGATGATCGAGGTGAGACGACGACCGGGGCGGCCCCGGCCCACCTGCCCAAGCCGCAGGAGGTTCGGGCGTTTCTGGATGAGTATGTCATTGGTCAGGATCAGACCAAGAAGAAGCTGGCGGTCGCGGTCTACAACCACTACAAGCGCATCCAGATGAACAAGACGCGCGGCAACGATGTGGAGCTGGCCAAGTCGAACATCCTGCTGGTGGGGCCGACCGGTTCCGGCAAGACGCTGCTGGCGCAGACCCTGGCGAAGGTGTTGGATGTGCCTTTCGCGATCGTGGACGCGACCACGCTGACCGAGGCCGGATATGTGGGCGAGGATGTCGAGAACATCATTCTGAAGCTCCTGCAGGCGGCCGACGGCGACGTGGTGCGGGCGCAGCAAGGCATTATCTATATCGACGAGATCGATAAGATCGGCCGCAAGGACGAGAACCCTTCGATCACGCGCGACGTCTCCGGTGAGGGAGTACAGCAGGCGCTGTTGAAGCTGCTGGAAGGCACGGTCGCGAATGTTCCGCCACAAGGTGGTCGCAAGCATCCGCACCAGGAGTTCACGGCTGTGGATACGACGAACATCCTTTTCATCTGCGGCGGGGCATTTGTTGGCCTGGAGAAGGTGATCGGGAGGCGGGTCGGCAAGAAGGCGCTGGGTTTCAAGACGAGCGCGGGCGATCCCGAAGCGCTGGAGACCGACGTCACGCCAATCCGGGCGCAGCGCGATGCGGAACTGCTGCGGCAGGCGGAGCCGCAGGATCTGTTGAAGTATGGGTTGATCCCGGAGTTTGTGGGCCGCCTGCCGGTGCTTGGCGTGCTCGACGAACTGGACGAGGCGGCGCTGATCGACATCCTGACCAAGCCGAAGAACGCAATTCTGAAGCAGTATGTGAAGCTCTTCGACTACGAGAGTGTCAAGGTGACCTTCACCGAGGATGCGGCACGCGAGATTGCGCGCGAGGCGCTGCAGCGGAAGGTCGGGGCACGCGGTCTGCGCATGATTCTCGAAGAGCTGATGCTCGACCTGATGTATTACGTGCCGGGCAACAAGAAGGTGAAGGACCTGGCAATCACCGCGGAGATGGTGAAGAAGCATGCGCTGACGTTGCCGATGCTGCTGGAGAAGGCCGGTTAGGCAGCACCCAAAGTGAATTTCGAGCGTGCCCGGGTCATGAACCCGGGCACTTTCCTTTCTGAGTTCATTGCGGCAGCGCAGGAAAGGATTTTGATGGGTTGTCTATTGGAACCCTCAATTCCCTTCCCGAGAGATTACAATCAGGCAAACGCGGGGAGGCAGCGGTGCACCGTTGGCGCCACTTCGACCGTCTAAACTCAGGAGAATGATGAAAACCTTTAATGAAGAAGTTCTGAGCCGAGACGTCCGGAAACTCCCCATGATGCCGATCCGCGACATGGTGATCTTTCCGCACATGATGACCCCGTTTGTGGTGGGCCGCGAGTCGAGTGTGCGGGCGCTGGAGGAAGCGCTGACCGGGGACCGAAAGATCTTTCTGGCGACCCAGCATGACGCCAGCGTGGACGAGCCGAGCGCGGACGATATCTTCGAGACCGGCACCATCGGCAACATCGTTCAAAGCGTAAAGATGCCGGACGGCAACATCAAGGTTCTGGTGGAGGGAGTTGAGCGCGCGCGGGCAACGGAAGTGAACGATGAAGACGGGTTCTTCGTCGCGACCGTGCGAACCGGGCCGACGCGGCTGGAGATGACGCCGCAGGTGGAAGTGATGATGCAGCGGGTGCACACCCTCTTCGAGCAGTACGTCAAGCTGCAGCAGAGCCTGAACTACGAGACTATGACGGCAGGGGTGCGCGGCGACGAGCCGGCCAAGCTCGCCGACTCGATTGCGGCCAATCTGCAGCTGACCATTGAAGAAAAGCAGGATCTGCTGGAGGTCTTCGATCCGGAGCAGCGGCTGGCGAAGATCGCCGACGTGCTGGACGTGGCTATCGAGAAGCTGAACATCGACCGCACTGTTCAATCGCGCGTGAAGCGGCAGATGGAGAAGGCGCAGAAAGAGTACTACCTGAACGAGAAGATCAAGGCGATTCAGAAGGAACTTGGCCGGGGTGAAAAGAGCGAGTTCGACGAGCTGAAGAAGAAGATCGAATCCGCCGGCATGCCCAAGGATGTGCTGGAAAAGAGCCTGCTGGAGTTGAAGAAGCTGGAGGCCATGCCGCCGATGTCGGCTGAGTCGACCGTTTCGAGGAATTATCTGGACTGGCTGCTGGCCGTGCCCTGGAAAAAGCGCTCGAAGGAGATTCGCTCGATCGAGCATGCCGAGAAAATCCTCAACGAGGATCACTACGGGCTCGAAAAGATTAAGGAGCGCATCCTGGAGTTCTTGGCGGTCCGGCAGCTGGTCAAGAACCCGAAAGGTTCGATCCTCTGCTTTGTCGGACCTCCGGGAGTGGGAAAGACATCCCTGGGGCAGTCGATCGCCAAGGCAACGGGGCGGCGGTTCGTACGCATGTCGCTGGGCGGGGTGCGGGACGAGGCCGAAATCCGCGGGCATCGCCGGACGTATATCGGTGCACTGCCGGGACAGATCATCCAGTCGATGAAGAAGGCCGGAACCAAGAATCCGGTGTTCATGCTCGATGAGATAGACAAGATGGCGTCGGACTTCCGCGGCGATCCGGCGAGCGCGCTGCTCGAGGTGTTGGATCCGGAACAGAACACTTCGTTCCAGGACCACTATCTGGACGTCGAGTACGACCTTTCGCAGGTCTTGTTTGTCGCGACGGCAAACGTTCTGGACACCATTCCAGGGCCGTTGCAGGACCGCATGGAGATCATCCGGCTGCATGGATACACGGAGATCGAGAAACTCGAGATCGCCAAGCAGTATCTGGTGAAGAAGCAGAGGGAGGCCAACGGCCTCACGGAAGAGCAGATCGTGTTCGAGGACTCGGCGTTGAAGTCGCTGATTCGCGGGTATACGCGCGAGGCGGGCGTACGCAACCTCGAGCGAGAGATTGGCAACGTAGGCCGGAAGGTGGCGCGCAAGGTAGTACAAAGCGGTCCGGATGGGGCCGCGGCTCATCACGAGGTAGTGACCGGGGAGACGCTTGAAGGCCTGTTGGGCGTACCCAAGTTTACGGACTCCGAGGTGCACCAGAAGAGCGAGGTCGGCCTGGTCACCGGGCTGGCGTGGACTTCGGTGGGCGGGACGATCCTGCAAACCGAAGTTCAGGTGCTGGACGGCAAGGGCAAAATGACGGCCACCGGTCAACTGGGTGATGTAATGAAGGAGTCGGTGGAGGCGGCGCTCAGCTACACGCGTTCGCGCTCGGCTCACCTGGGGCTGCAGAAGGACTTTTACCGCAACATCGACATCCATGTGCATGTGCCGGAGGGTGCCACGCCGAAGGATGGCCCTTCTGCCGGGATAACCATCGCAACCGGGCTGGCTTCTGCGCTGACCAAGATCAAGGTACGGCGCGACATCGCGATGACTGGCGAGATCACGCTGCGCGGCAAAGTGCTGGCGATCGGCGGACTGAAAGAAAAGCTGCTGGCGGCGCATCGCGCCGGGGTCTTCGAGGCGGTGCTGCCGGCCGCGAACCGTAAGGACCTGGCGGATCTACCGGACCTGATCAAGAGTTCGATGAAGCTGCACTTTGTCGAGGACATGGACGAGGTGCTGCAGATTGCGCTGGAGGAACGTCTGGTCGGGCTGAAGGAGGAATCTCCCGAAGCGCTGGCGAACGTGATTCCGCCCGTCATTCCGGCGTCGCAGCCGGTCGCTCACCAGTAAATCCGCCCGCGGACAGTCAAAGGGCCGGACTCACCTGAGTCCGGCCTTCTGTTTTGCTAAAGGATGGCCCTAAGCGGAGCGGCGGCCGGTAACGAAGTGCATGATCACGGAGATGATGGCGAATAGCAGCAGCAGGTGAATGGCGAAGCTGGAGACGTGCATCACGGTAAATCCGCCGATCCAGAGGACGACCAGAACAACGGCGAGAATAAGGAACATAAAAACCTTCTTTCCTGGGGCTTGTTCGCGCTTTGTGCCTCAACCGCGGTGCGAAACCGCAACTGGGTGAGCGTCGACTACAAGGCATGAGAGCGGTAAACCGTTGAAGGCGTTGCACCGTCTCGTATCTTTTTGGGCAAGGCCCGGCGGCAGGAATGCTGCTGGAAGTGGTGTTCGTCACACCCGAAGCTCCCGGGCATCGCTCCGCGACACTTCCTGGCAACGAAGACAGCCGCCGGCCATGCTCTAGTCTCGGCGCCGCCCCGACAACAACTGCAGCACCGCCAGGAAGATATTGATCGCGTCCAGATAGATGGAAAGCGCCAGCACGACCGCGGTCTGGCCATCGCCGCCTGCCCGGATGCGCGCAAAATCACCTACCGTCAACAGCGTGAAGACGCCCAGGATTAGCCACGAGTAGGTATCCGGCTGCAGGAAGTGGAAGAAGATGCTGACGATGCCGAGCAGCAGCACGCCCAGCAGCGCGGCGGACGCGATCCCGGTCAGACGCCGGTAGTTGATATGGAACAGGTAGGCGACGATGCCCATGGACGCCATACCGAGGCCGGTCGTCACCGCGGCCTGAAAGACGATGCCCGCCCCGATCGTCTGTACGTAGCGATGGATCAGCGGACCGATCTCCCAGCCCATGAAGTACGCGAGCAGCAAAAACAGACCCAGGGCGACCGCTGGATTCTTGCGCCGGGCGAAGTTGATGGCGAAGATCAGCCCCAGCACCGCGATAAAGCCGACCAGCGTGCCCCAGTCCGGCGCCGACGCGACTCCAACAGCCGTAACCAGGAAACCAAGAGACGTAATGGCGAGGACCTTTGCAAGCAACGAAGCCGTTCCTTCGCGCTGACCCTCAATCACCAACGGATATGTGTTCATCATGTGCATGCACTCCCGGGATCATGACGCAGATTCGGTCCAGGCCCCTACCGTATAGGACGCGGCCCAAAGCCGAAGGATGCGTCGGGAGACGTGTGCCCCCGGTGCCGCCCGACTGTTAGAGTTGAGGATTGAACGTTCGGGAGATTTCACCAGCACATGTTTGTTCCGGGACACATCCTGTTTGCGCCCACGCAGCGCGTCCACTTTATCGGGATCGGCGGCATCGGGATGAGCGGCATCGCCGAAATCCTGCTCACCATGGGCTACACCGTCTCCGGCTCCGACCTGCGTCACTCCCCCGCGACCGAACGCCTGACGCGGCTCGGCGCGACCATCTACGAGGGACACGCTTCGGGTAACGCCGCGGCCTGCGACGTGGTGGTGGCGAGTTCCGCCGTCTCGCCGGCTAACCCGGAGATCGTGGAGGCGCGGCTGCGCCGCATCCCGGTCATACAGCGGGCGGAGATGCTGGCGGAGCTGATGCGACTGAAGTGGGGGATCGCCGTCGCCGGCATGCACGGCAAGACCACCACCACCAGCATGATCGCCGCCGTGCTCGCGGGTGGCGGACTCGACCCTACGGTGGTCGTAGGCGGTCGCGTGGACGCGCTGGGCTCGAACGCCCGGCTGGGCACATCGCAGTACCTGGTCGCCGAGGCCGACGAGTCCGACCGCTCCTTTCTGAAGCTCTCGCCCGTGCTGGCCGTCATCACCAATCTTGACCGCGAACATATGGACTGCTACGCGTCCATGGAGGATGTGGACGCCGCCTTCATCGAGTTCATGGACCGGCTTCCCTTCTACGGCGCCGCGACCGCGTGCATCGATAATCCCCGTCTGCGCGGCATCCTGCCGCGGGTGCGCCGGCGCGTCTACACTTATGGCGAAAGCCTCGACTCCGACTTCCGGCTGGAGATGCTGCCGGCGCGGGCGGACTGTCACGCCACCTTCGAGGTCAACTTCAAGGGTCTGCTGCTGGGCCCATTCACCCTGCACGTGCCGGGGCGACACAATGTCTTAAACGCGACCGCCGCAGTGGCTGTCGGCATTCAGCTCGGCGTCACCCCGGCGATGATTGCAAAGGGACTCGCCACCTTCCGCGGCGTCGACCGGCGCTTCCAGGTGAAGGGCCAGGTCGCCGGCATCACCGTCGTCGACGACTACGGCCACCACCCGACCGAGCTGCTGGCCACCCTGCGCGCCGCGCGCGACTGTGGCTACAAGCGAGTTCACGTGCTCTTCCAGCCCCATCGCTACACCCGCACCCGCGACCTGATGCCGGAATTTGCCGCCGCATTTGCGGACGCCGACACGGTGCAGGTGCTGGACATCTACGCGGCCAGCGAAGAACCGATCGCCGGTGTGACCGGCGCGGCACTGGTCGCGGAGATCCTTCGCCACGAAAATGGCTCCGGAAAGACCGTCGCCTACGCCGCCTCGGTCGGTCACGCTGTCGATGCCCTGGTACGGACTGCTCAGCCGGGCGACGTCGTCATGACGCTGGGCGCCGGAAGCGTCTCCCAGATTGCGCCGCAGGTTGTGGAAGCCTTGCAGCTCGCTCATCCGGAATGAGGACGCTCAGAAACCTGGCCGGTTGCGGCCTCGATACCCCGCAAAATACCCGTTCCTCCTCGGCAACCGCCGCGATATAGTGAAGCTGGCGGTTCGACGCGGCCTTGCTCGGGCTTGCGCACAGCTAAATTGAATGCGAAGGATGCCTCTGCGGTGCTCGACGCGCCCGCGCGAACTCGCGCCGCAACTCCCGAGGTCGACTCTCCCGCTTTCGCCCGCGGAGCGCCGCCCCTGCGCCGCGATCTGGCCGACGATTTCAGCACCCGCCGCTCCCGCGCCGCCGCGCTGCAAGATCCATCTGACGAGTCCGCGGCTTCTGGTCGCCGCAACAGCCCGCGCGGAGTTCGCATCCGGCTCGGCCGTAGCGTCCCCCGCAGCCTCGCCGGGCGAATCTTTACCGGCATCGGCTTCTTCGCGGGCCTGGGCGGCCTCGCCTTTGGCTTCTCACAGGCACGGGCTGCCCTGCTTCATGATGCCCGCCTGGTCATCCCTTCCAGCCACGCCATCGAGATTACCGGCAACAATCACCTCACCCGCGCGCAGTTGCTGAGCGTCTTCGGCGAGGATGTCGACCGCAACCTGCTGACGGTGCCACTCGACGCCCGCCGCGCGGAGCTCGAATCGCTGCCGTGGGTGGAGCATGCCACCGTCATGCGCCTTCTCCCGAACCGCATCCGCATCGCCATCGTCGAACGCACCCCGGTCGCCTTCGTCCGCCAGGGCAGCGAGATCAGCCTGGTCGATGCCCACGGCGTGCTGCTGGATTATTCGCCCGAATCTACATCCGACCACTCCTACTCATTTCCCATCCTCAGCGGCATCTCGGCCGCGGATCCCGCATCCACCCGGGTCGCCCGCATGAAGCTTTACCTGCGCTTTACCGGCGATCTGGACGCCGGCCCCGACAAGATTTCCCGGCGACTGTCCGAGGTCGACCTTACCGATCCTGAAGATATCAAGGCGCTCCTCCCCGACAGCGGCACCAGCATCCTGGTCCACTTCGGCGACAACGACTTCCTCACCCGCTACCAGCGCTACGTGCAGAACCTTCCCGACTGGAAGGCGCGTTACCCGAAGCTCGCCTCGGTCGACATGCGCTACGAACACGACGTGGTGCTGGAGATGGCGCCCGGCGCGGCGGTGCCGATCGCCGGCGAAGCAGCCGGGCCGTCCGAAGCAGCCGCCACACCCGGTGCAGCCGCTGCCAAGAAGCCACCCTCGAAGAGACCCGCAGGCAGGCAGAAAGCACTCCCAGTTCATCCGAAGGTGGGCCCACGATGAATCCACGGCAGGAAAACCTCATCACCGTTCTCGACTGCGGCAGCCAGAAGAGCTGCGTGCTGGTGGTCGAGGTCGTGGACGGCGCGCTGCGCTACCGCGGCCATGGCATCGAGCCTTCACTGGGCATGCGCAAAGGCCTGATCGCCGAACTCGGCCCCGCCTACGAAGCCATCAACCGCGCCGCGCTCACCGCCGAGCGCACCGCCATGGTCAACATCGAGTCCGCCGTCATTGGCATCGGCGGAACTCACGTCCGCGGCATCAACTCCCGCGGCGGCATCTCCATGGGCTCGCGCATGAAGGAGATCACCCGCGAGGAGGTTCGCGCCTGCGTCGACCGCGCCCGCTCCGTCCCACTGCCGCCCGACCGCGAGGTGATGCACCTGCTGCCGCAGGAGTTCATCCTCGACGACCAGGCCGGCATCCACGACCCCATCGGCATGGTAGGCAACCGGCTTGAAGTGAACCTGCACCTCTCCACCTGCTCCGGCGGCATCGCGCAGTCGGTCATCACCTGCGCCAATCGCGCCGGCCTCGAAGTGGTGGACACGGTCTTTGAAGGCATCGCCTCCGCCGAAGCCGTGCTCTTTGCCGATGAGCGCGAACTCGGCACCTGCCTCATCGATATCGGCGCCTCCACCACCGAGATCGCCGTCTTCTTTGAGGGTTCCATCGCGCACACCGCCGTGCTGCCCATCGGCGGCGATCACTTCACCAACGATCTCGCGGTCGGGCTGCACGTCAGCGTCGAAGAGGCCGAACAGCTCAAGTGCCTCTACGGCAACTGCGTCGTCACCAGCGTGCCCACGCTGGCCGAGGTGGAGGTGGGCGGCCACGCGCCCGGCGGCGAGCTCTTCTCCGGCCAGTCCGGCGCCGCGCAGCCGACGCGCCTGGTCCGCCAGCGCTTTCTCGCCGAGATTCTTGAGCCCCGCGCCCGCGAACTCTTCACCATGTTGCGCAACAACCTGCGCGAGGGCGGCGTGCTCGAAGCCCTGGGCGCCGGCTGCGTGCTTACCGGCGGCGGCGCCAATCTGGTCGGCCTGCTCGACAACGCGGAGTCGCTGCTGCGCGTCCCCGCCCGCACCGGCGCGCCGGTCCGCATGCCCTTCATGCCGCCCGAGCTGCTCAAGCCGGAGTTCGCCGCCGCCATCGGCATGGTCCTCTACACCCACCGCACCCAGAACCGCCGCGCCCACGAAGACCAGGGCCTGAAAGCCAAGCTGCGCAGCATCTTCGCCGGCAGCTTCTAGCTACCGCGATACGTGGGGCCGCTTTGGGGCACCGGAGAACCTGACGGTTAGCCGCTTGCTACTTCGGCTCAGGTAACGCGTGGGGCAGTGGCTCGGGCACTTTCACGACGCCGGTGGCAGTATTCGTACAACCCGTGAGCTCAACGGAGTACATATAGGAAGCAGGGGTTAAGTTTGGTATTACCTTACATGTGTCGACAGCTTCGGAACCAAAGCTGAGAAGCGGCGTCCCGCCTGACCCCTGACAAGGACTCGATGAATCAAACCGCACAATCCAGGATGGCTGCGTCGCACCCACATACAACCATGCTATATCGGTGGGAGTCGGAGCGGCTGGGTCAGAAATAATGGTTGTGCTGCTCTGAGTTGTACTGTCCTGAATTACTGGAGTTTTGCCATCCAGACACATAAAGTATACAGTTCCGGACGAGACGCTAAGTTCATGTGAGTCATAAAAGCTTCGTACTGCGCTTTCACGTGCAGTGGTACTTGAATCCTTGCTGGCACTAGCCGGCTGTTGGGCCAGAACGTCCTTGGTAGCACCGGGGCTTTCGACGATCTTGCAATTATTGCACGGTACAACGGCAAAGATTGCCTGCTTATCGGAATGGTAAGTGACACTATATTGATATATGGGAGGTGTTTTTCCTTTTTTGGTTCCGGCCACCGTGCACCTTGCGGGAGTGGTCGCGGACCCATGAAGCGGCTTTGGGTGCGGCCTACAGGGATCGGCGCCAACGAAGTTGACGTCGAAGGAGGTAATGCCGCTCGACGGCGGGAACAGCCGCCACTCAAGGATCTCTCCTTTTGCCGTTACGGCAAAGGCATTGTCAGGGACATGTAAATACGTCACTGTCTTGTGGCAACCCGCCGTTGTAACCAGCGCCATGAGCAGCACGGGATTAGTCTTGATGGTTCGCATCGATACTTACTCCTTAAGCATCACTCTTCAATGCACGTAATCGAGCTAACTCCTTATATCGTGGGTCGATCACAAGGTTTCTCATGTCAGGCATATTCTCGATCTGAAACGTTGTCGCTCCTCTTTCCAGACACCTACTTACGGTAGAGAGAGCCTCACTCCGTCTCCCAGTCACCTCTAGAACCCGGCTCTTTGCGAGTTGAGAGTCCATATCATCGATCGGAAGCTTCTCGGCTTTGCCCAGCAATGCTGACGGGTCGTCGTTCGATCCGCACTTTGCGCTGAGGAGGGCCAGAGTGATCAAGCCGGGACCGTCTAGGCCGTTGACGCGAAGCTCGGACTGCTTAAGCCAAAGCGCTTTCTTATAAGCTTCGCTTGCATCGCTTCTGTGGTTAGGCGTGTAGCTGTAGCAGTCCGCAAGTTCAAGCCAATTGGAACTAGACTCAGGACCAAGCGAAACCGCTCTTTTCGCATATTCCACCGATTCGCTATATCGTCCCGAAACGCGCAAGATCTCGGCCATCGTACTCGCCGCTGCATCGCTAGGCGCGAGTTCCAGACTCCTCGATATAGCACTCATGGCAAGTTCCGGCTTCCCTATCTGCAGGTATATTGACCCAACGTTGTTAAAAGCCAACGCATTGTTGCTGAGCATTAATGTCACCGCACGGAACTCATTCAAAGCTTCTGGATATTTGCCCTCGTAGTTGTAGAGAACGCCGCGCTCGTTGTGCGCCCACCAGTAGTTTGGCCTGAGTGTAAGTACGGTACCGAAAGTGGTCTCGGCATCGGCCCAGCGATTGGCGCGGGAATAAAGTTGAGCCTGATATACCAAGGTCTTCGGATTCGAGGGATCAATGGCGAGAGCACGCGCCGTTTCTCGAAAGGCCCCGTCTCTGTCACCTCGGTATTCCAGCACGGATGCGTAGGCGAGATGAGCCTCGACGAGTTGCGGGTCCATTGAGATTGCCGCCTTGCAGTTCTCTTCAGCTAGGAGAAGCGCCGAAGCCATCTTGCGAACGAAGTAGTATCTACAGTATGCCCAGGCAAGCTGTGCGTTGGCCTTTGCAAAATGGGGGTCAAAGTCCAGAGCTTTCTTGTAGTTTTCAAGTGCGTTCTCCAGCCCCCTGTCGTTCGGCTGATCCATGTATGACTCGGCGGTTTGAAAAGCTGCGTATGCTTCAGGACTGCCCGTTCCCGATTGGAGGCGAGGAAGATTGGTGGCCTGTGCCTTAATGCCTAGCATCTCCGAGACTGCACGCACCGATTCAGTCTGAAACGTGAGCTCATTTGCATTGGTCACAAGGATCTTGATCTCACGCAGGGCGTGAAGGGTGGCCGCCTCAAAGAGTCTAAAGAAAATAGCGGCGCCGTCCTGCTGAGCCTTGCCCGAGACGGCAAGAATGAGATTTGTTCCGAGGGAAGAAGTAATGCCGACTAATTGCTCCGACTTAGTTACACCTGCATCGAGCCGATGAGGGGTGATAAAGAAGTCAGAATCCTGAGCTTCAGCGCGGGCGAGTTCGTTGCCGATGCAATCAACCAAATACTCCAGTAAGGGGCGCAGATGGGGGTCGCTCTTCACAGGCCAGCCCATCACCACCACGTATCGCTTCGGGGGCAAGGGCAGTTGCCGAGACTTCAGCCGAAACGAAACCGCATAGTCGCCGAGCAGCCCGGCTACGATCGCCGCCGCTGTCCCTGTGGTCAGCACCGCGCGCCGGGTGAGCAGCGGGCGCAGCGGGCGTTTGGCTTCCCCGGCTCCGGCATCGACCACATGGAACCTGCGCACCCGAAACCGCTCTTCGCGCTTGCCCTCGACCGTCTCTTCCGCGCCGTACAGCCGTTGCACCTCCGGCGAAAATAGCGAGTAGGTTGCCGTGTCCACCAGGATGTCGCCGGTGCGGGCAGCCGATTCCAGCCGCACTGCATTGATAATGGCGAGGCCGGCGTAATCCGCCGACAGCGTTGAGCAGGCGGTCGCGTCCACATCCCCGGTGGCCACTCCCACGCGAAACCAGCGCTGCGCCGTCCGTTCGCTGCGCAGTTCGTTGTGCTCCTTGGAGAAAAGATGTACCTGGCGCCCAAACTGGTGGGCGTCGTCCGCCCGCTCAAACAGCAGGATGATGCCGTCGCCGGGCTTCGAAACGACGCAATATCCGTTCCGATCCTGGAGCGTCCCGAGTGCGCGCGAAAATAATCCCTGGATCTGCCGGTTCAGGTCCGACACGCTCATCGCGCTGATGTTCTCTTCAAGCATCCGCGCAATGCTCGAGTAGCCCACCATGTCGACCACAGCCACCGTGCGGCGCAGCATCATGCTGCCCAACGGAGTTCCGGGTTCCTCGGTTGCCGCCGCCTGGCTCATCGGGCACACCTAAACGAACTGGAATTGTGGGGAGTTTGGCCTGGCAGACGTTATAACACGATTGTTCCCCAAAAAGACCCAAGAAAGCGCTCCTGCACGCTGCTTGACAAGGAGGAGTACAATTCACGATATTGCAACTTGGGTCTTGTACGCAGTTCTGAGATGGGAGGCGGCCATGAATGCTCGCCTTTTGCTGTTCGGACGCGATGAAAATCTGCTGAGCGCGCGCTCCTCGGTGCTCGCACGGTACGGTTTCCCCGTCATCACCGCATATACTCTCGCTGACGTAGAGCGCTGCGCCCGGGAATACCCGATCGCCATGTTCGCGCTCTGCCATTCCGCCTCGGCTGAAGACCGCCGCAAGGCCATCGCCCTCGTGCGCCGGTACTGCCCCGACGCTCTCACCCTCAACATCGCTTCGCTGCCCCACACCGCGGTAAAGAGCACGCACGAGCCGGTCTTCACGCCACGCCCGCTGCCTGTCGTCGAGCCCTGGGGACAGTTTCTGCCTCCCGCCGGCACGTTCTAAGCGTACGATTCACCATCCCGAGCGGGGGACCATCCTCCCACAGGCTGGTCCACGCGCCGGGGACGCGCCGGGGACGCGCCGGGGAAAAGTGCGCTCCCACCTCGGCTGCCAGCTGGCATCGTGCGCGAACAGTCTCGAACGGTCTCTGGCCCAGAGGCGCAGGCGGAGAGTGCGTCGATTGGGCCTGGTTCCCCAGAGCAGGTCTCTACCAGGGGATTTCGCCGCCCGCTTCAAGGTATTTGCCGGTGACGGGTTGGTCGAGCAGGGCGACGCGAACGATCTCTGCGGAGCCTTCTTCGACGGTCTGGTGCCGCGATTCTGGTTCAGGTCGGTGGCAGTGTAGCCCGGGTTCACCGAGTTGACGGCGAGCTTGCGGTCGCGAAACTCGTAGGCAAGCTGGACGGTAAACATGTTGAGCGCGGCCTTGGAGGCGCAATAGGCGAGCAGCTTGACCGGAGCGTACTTCCAGTTGGGATCGTTGTGCAGGATCACGGAACCAAGTTCGCTGGAAACGTTGATAATCTGGGCCTTACCAGCCTGTTCGAGGAGCGGGAGCATGGCCTGGGTGACGGCGACGGTGCCGGTGTAGTTGGTGCGCATGACGGACTCCACGGCCCCGAGGTCGACGGCGCTGGGTGGACCGTCGCCGTCGCCTGCGATGGCCGCGTTGTTGATCAGCAGGTCGAGTCTGCCGAACTGCCGGCGAATCGACTCTGCCGCGGCGGCCGCGGTCTCAGGGGCATCGAGGTCAATTTGAATGAAGTGAACGTCGAGGCCTTCTGCCTGGAGCCGCGCGGCAGCTTCCGTGCCAAGCTGCGGGTTGCGTGCTGCCGCAAGCACGATCCAACCGGCCTGGGCGATCTGGCGTGCGACTTCAAAACCGATGCCCTTGTTTGCTCCGGTGATGAGCGCGACCTTCTTTGCTACCTTTGCTTCCTGCATGTTTTCCCTGTCTCCTTGACTACACCCACATCAGACACACAGGCGGCGCCATTGGACTCAACCATTCAGCGAGACTCGTCCCGTGCAAGGCGGCACTCGAAGGCGAGTTGCAGGGCTTCTTCGACGGGCATGGACCAGGCTTGAAGGCGGCCAGAGGGTTTCGAGAGGTGGACCTGGCCTTCGATGGAGCGGTCGTTAAGAGCGGAGTCGAGTTCAAGGCCCCAGCCGGTGAGGCCGGCGCAGACCTGGGTGCGGAGCCAGGGGGAGTCCTCGCCGATGCCTCCGCCGAAGATGACGGCTTCGGCGTCGCCGAGCGCGGCGAGGTAGGCCCCGACGGCGAGGCGGACACGGTAGCCGAACATTTCGAGCGCGAGCCTGGCCCAGGGATCCTCACGCTTCACCAGCTCGCGGGTGTCGAGCGAGCCGCCGGCGATGCCGAGCAGGCCGGAGTGCTTGTTGAGCAGGGTGAGAATGTCTTCTGCGGACCTGTGTTCCTTCCGCATCAGGAAGGGCAGGATGGCGGGATCAATGCTGCCCGAGCGCGAGCCCATCATGAGGCCTTCAAGCGGGGTGAAGCCCATGGTGGTGTCGACCGACTGGCCGTTGCGGATGGCGGCGGCGGATGATCCGCTCTCGAGGTGGAGGGTGACGAGGGTGACGTCGGCGGGGCGCTTGCCGACGGTGTGGGCGTACTGCTCCAGCATGTAACGGTGGGAGAGGCCGTGAAAGCCGAACTTGCGGATGCCTTGGCGGTCGGCGGTCTCGCGCTCGATCGGATAGCGCCAGGCGGTTTCGGGGAGAGTGAGGTGGAACGCGGTGTCGAAGGTGACGAAGGCTGGGGTGTCGGGCAGGGCTTCGGCGAGGGCGTGGAGAATCTCGAGCGAGCTTCTGTTGTGCAGGGGGGCGAGTTCTTCAAGGGACTCGATGTCGCGAAGAACCCGGGCGTCCACACGCGCGGCGCCGGTGTAGAGCGAACCTCCGTGAACGACGCGGACCCCGGCGAAGGTGATTTGATCGAGGCGGCCCGGCTGCTGGCGGCGGAGGAGATCGAGCGCGAAATGCGCGGCACCGGCGATGTTGGGGATAGCGTGCGATTCGGTGTGGGTCACCTCTCCGGAGACGGGGTTGAAGATTTTGAGCGCGGCGTGGTCGCTAAGGTTTTCGATGAGGGCGCTGAAGATTTTCTTGCCCTCGCCGGCGCGGGTCTGGTGGGCGGGGAGCTCGACCAGGTCGAAGCGAATGGAGTTGCTGCCGGGATTGAAGGCAAGCGCGGTCTGCATGGTGAATTCGATGCGAACGGATGTGGGTTTGAGGAGTGACTTTTTGGAGGGTGCGGGAGTCTGATAAACCTCTGAGCTGGCTGAGGAACTTCATACGCAGGGAGAGCCGATGATGCGGGCATGGTGGCTGGGCTGGGGGATGGTTCCGGGGCTGGTGATGGCCGGCTTGGCGCAAGGCACGGGAGCGGCGCCGGCTGCGGGTACACCGGGACGATCGAAGGCCGTGCTGGTGGAGCTGTTTACGTCGGAAGGGTGTTCCAGCTGCCCGCCGGCAGACGCGCTGCTGCGGCAGATCGACGGGACGACCACGGCGGCGGGGCAGCTGATCGTCGGGCTGAGCGAGCATGTGAGCTACTGGGACGGGCTGGGCTGGAAGGACCGGTTCTCGTCCGAGCTCTATACGCGGAGGCAGAACGCGTATGGAAGTCACTTCGGGCTGGACAGCGTGTACACGCCGCAGATGGTCGTAAACGGGCGGGAGCAGTTTGTGGGCGGCGATCGGGGCAGGTTGGAGGCGTCGCTGGCTGCCGAGGCGCGACGCAAGCAGGTGGATCTGCAGATTACGTCGGCGCGGGTGGAAGGGTCGGATGTCGTGTTCGGCTATCGGGCGGCTGGCTTGCCGGAGGGTGGACGATGGCAGGTGCTTGCGGTGCTGACGGACGATGTGGATCGGACCAGCGTCGAGCGCGGGGAGAACTCGGGGCGGAAACTGGTGCATGTGTCGGTGGCGCGGGCCATGAATGCGGTGGGAGCGCTTAAAGAAGGTGGGCAGGAGCAGCTGCGGCTGGCACTGCCGGCTTCGTTCGAGGGGGCGAGCGGGCATCACCTGGTGGTGTTCGCGCAGGAGGATGGGGTGGGGGCGGTGGTCGGTGTGGATGTAAGGAAGCTGTAGGCCCGGGGACGCGGAGGGAGCGCGGCTCGCTCCGCGCTGGTGCGGATTCAGCGGGATGGCTGGACGCTTTGCACAATGCCTTTGGCGCGCAGGCCGGCTTCGGCTTTGGCGAAATAGTCTTCGACGGAGCCCTGGGTTCTGATCCACTCGACGTAGCGCGCGATGCCCTGCTCGAGGGTGGTCTGCGGCTCGTAGCCGATGGTGCGGATGCGCGAAATGTCGGAGATGAGGGAGCGGATTTCGCCGGGGCGAAACTCGCCGCGGGCGAGCGGCTCGAGCGCGATGCCGAGCTGCGCGGAGATGATGCGGGCGAGGTCGCGAACGCTGGTGGCGCGGCCGCTGCCGACGTTGACCGGCAGACCGTCGAGCTGGTCGCTGGTGGCGACAAGCAGGTTCGCGCGTGCGATGTCCTCCACGAAGCAGAGGTCGCGGGTCTGGCTGCCGTCCTCATAGAGCACGGGCGGCTGATGGTTGAGCAGGCGGGTGCAGAAGATAGCGATAACGCCGGTGTACGGATTGAAGAGCGACTGGCGCGGGCCGTAGGTGCAGGAGTAGCGGAGCGCGACCGTGGGGATGCCGGTCTGCTTGCCCCAGAGCAGGACGAGCCGCTCCTGATCGACTTTGGTGAGGGCGTAGACGGTTTCTCCGCCGCCGGGGGTGGATTCGGGTGTGGGAATGGAAGCGGTGGGTTTGCCGCAGACGATACCCTCGACCAGCACGGGACAGTGCACGGCGAAATCGCCGGCGCGGAGCTGCTCGGCGGGACGCAGCAGAGGAACGACATGGCCATGCTCGGGGCAGAGCGCCGCGCCTTCGCTGTAGACGGCCTGCGAGCTGGCAACGACGACCTTGCGGATGGGGAGTTGGTGGTCGCGGATGATCTCCAGCATCTGGGCGGTGCCAAAGCTATTGACCAGAACGTACTTGGCCATCTCGGGCATGTAGCCGCCGTAAGCTGCTTCGTGGAAGACCACGTCAATGTCGGTAAGGGCGGAGTGCATGGTGTCATAATCCTGCACATTGCCCTGGCGGAACTCGGCGGCAGGGTTTACCCAGGATGGTTTGCCGTTTTTATGCGTCTGCGGCTCCAAATTATCCAGGATGCGAACGGTCCAGCCTTCGCGGAGGAGGAGATCGACGATGTGGGACCCGATGAGGCCAGCGCCTCCCGTGACCAGGGCGCGCTTCTGGTGCGATTGCATGAGAATCCTTTGCGAGGTGAGGACTGCGGTACGAAGCTATGGTAGCAGCCGGATTGGTTGTCAGATTGCTTCCACGCCCTGGATGACGGTGCGGGAGATGTGTGCATGAGCTTCGTGTTAGAACCGGCAGCGGAAGTGGCGCCTGCGCGGCAGAGCCGCGCCTGGCTGGAAGCGCGCTGCGCGAAGCTGGACGAGATTCTGGCTAGGGAGAACGCGCCCGCAGACGAGACGGAGTTGCGGCTGGAGCGGGCGCGACTGCTGACCGACCTGGGGCGCGCGATGGCGGCGCGAGCCGATCATCTGCGCGTGCTGGAACTGGCGCCGGAGCATCGCGGCAATCTCTTCGACCTGGGGCGGTTGTTGATCGCCACCGGGCAGAGGAGGGCGGCGCAGATCGTGTACGAGAAGGCGGTCGAGCATGATCCCAATGACCTCGCCTGCCTGGTGAACCTGGGGAGCGTCCTCCTGCAGGGCGACGATCCCGCGGGCGCGCGGATGCGTTATGAAGCCGCCCTGAGGATCGATCCGGATTTTCCGCAGGCGCATGGCGGGATGTACTACGCGCTGACGCGGCTGGGGGAGTTTGCGGCCGCGGCAGAGCACCGGCAGAAGGCATTCGGCGGAAACCACATCTTTCAGTCGCCCTATCGTGGCGACGGCACCGGCGTGCCGGTGCTGCTGCTGGTTTCCTCGACCGGAGGGAACACGCCGATCGAGAAGCTGCTTGATGAGGAGGTATTCCAGACATTCGTGGTGGTGGCGGATTTTCTGGAGCCGGAGACCAGGCTGCCGGAGCACCGGCTGATCGTGAATGGAATTGGGGATGCGGATGTCTCGGCGGAGGCGCTGCTGGCGGCCGACCGGTTTCAGGCGGCGGCAGGGCCCATGGTGAATGCGCCGGCGGCGGTGCTGGCCACCCGGCGCTCGGCGAATGCGGCACGGCTGGCAGAGGTTGAGGGGTTGGTGACCGCGGCCACGGCGACGTTCGCCTATGAGCAGTTGGCCGGAGCGGGTGGAGCGGAGGCACTGGCCGAGCGGGAGTTCAGGTTTCCGCTGCTGCTGCGGGCACCGGGATACCACATGGGCCAGCACTTCATTCGGCTCGAGTCGGCGGATGAACTGATGGCTGAAGTACACAAGTTGCCGGGTGCAGGGCGTCCGGGCGCCGAACTGCTCGCGATCGAGTACCTGGACGCGCGGGGTGCGGATGGGTGCGCGCGCAAGTACCGGGTGATGATGGTGGACGGCGAGCTGTACCCGCTACACCTGGCGATTTCGGATCAGTGGAAGATCCACTACTTCAGCGCCGACATGGCGGATCGGCCGGATCATCGCGCGGAGGAACGGCTCTTTCTCGAGAACATGGGCGCGGTACTGGGCGCGAAGGCGATGGCCGCATTGCGGGAGGTGCAGACGATCCTGGCGCTGGATTACGGCGGGATCGACTTCGGGATGAACGCCAGGGGCGAGGTGCTGCTGTTCGAAGCCAACGCGACGATGGTCGTGGAACAACCCGCGGACGATCCAAAATGGGAGTATCGACGGGCGGCTGTGGATCGCATTCACCAGGCCGTGCGCAGGATGCTGCTGCGGCGCTGCGGGCTGTCCCCAGAACAGGTGGACTGCTCCTGCATCTGCCCCTGAAAAGCAGTGCGTGTGGAGGAGAAGGGCGAGTTCGTGAGCGAGAAGTTTGGAGTTGAGCTTGTTGTGTCACTTGTCGCTAAGTTGAGCCGAATCTGAAGTAGCCCGCTTCGCTTCGTTCCACAGCAGTTCGAGTTGCTCCGGGGTGCGGGTCCGCAGGGCTTCGACACTGCCCGCTGAAGCTTCCATCGCGTTGAAGCGCTGGCGGAACTTCGCATTGGCGGCGCGCAAGGCGAACTCGGGCTCAAGTTGTAGGTGACGGGCGAGGTTGACAGCGGTAAAGAAGAGGTCCCCGAGTTCAGCTTCGAGGGCGTGCGAGTCCTGCGGCTCAGCCGAAATCTCGGCTTCGAGTTCAGCGGTTTCCTCGTGGAGTTTGGCGATCAGGCCATGAGCGTCGGGCCAGTCAAAGCCGACGGAGGCAGCGCGCTTCCCGAGCCCGGCGGCTTCAAGCAGCGCCGGTTGATGACGCGGGACGCCGTCGAGCAGGCGGGCTGGTGCGGACTGAGCCCCGATTCTTTCCTGCTGTTTGATGGCCGCCCAGGTTTGTTTGACCTCGTCGGGGGTGCGGGCGACCGCGTCGCCAAAGATGTGCGGGTGGCGGCGGATGAGCTTAGCGTTCAGGTTGGCGGCGACGTCTTCGAGGGTGAAATAGCCGGCCTCGGAGGCCATCTGAGCGTAGAAGAGGACCTGCAGCAGGAGGTCGCCGAGTTCGTCCTTCAGGTCCTGCCACGCGCGGCGATCGATGGCGTCGAAGACCTCATAGGTCTCTTCGAGGGTGTGGCGCTTGATGCTATCGAAGGTCTGGGCGCGGTCCCAGGGGCAGCCATCGGGAGCGCGGAGACGGGCCATGAGAGCGATAGATTCGGCGAGGGCCTGGGTGAGTGGGGGCATACGTCCAATGTACCGCCGCATGCTTCTGATGCCGGACGCACGGTCCGGATGTATGCTGGTGCGAGGATTCGGGTCGAGGTGGCGATGAAGCCGACGGAGCGACAGCGCAGATGGTGGAAGCTGCTCCTTGTGCTGCCTTACCTGGCGCTTTGCTTTCCGTGGCTGTACGCCAGAAATGCGCCGGAGTTGCTTGGGTTTCCGTTCTTTTACTGGTACCAGTTTGCGTGGGTGGTGATCGCCTCGGCAATCATGGGCATCGTTTATTGGCGGCTGAAGTATTGAAGCAGATTTTCAAGGTTTGAATGGAGAGGGATCAGCCGCCTGCTTGCCGGGTGCCAGATGCGCAGGCTTCGCATCGTTGAGAGTGTAGAAGCTGAATGCCGAGCCGTCGTGGGATGACGAATCCTGCAGCGTGTAGAAATTCTGCAGGTAAGACTGCAGTTCGGGCCATTGCTTCAACTTCTCGGACAGAGACTGCGGACCGAACCACATATTGGTTAACACGATCACCTGCGGAGGACGCCGGGCGAAATCCTTCGCCATCCTCTGCCGCGCCCACGGTAGCGGCGGATCGCCGGGCGGCGGGAAAAACATGTAGTCGCCGATGAATGTTGTATAGGGCATGAGGCCAAGCCGGTTCAGGGCGCTGTAGCACCCATCCACCATGTCGAAGCACTGCACCTCGTGCTGCAGGCTCTCGTCACCGAAACGCTCCAGGTCAGCCATCATCGCCTTTGTCTGCGAATTGGATCCGTCCACATGAGCGATGGTCCTCTCCTTGCGCGGGACCTGCAGAAGAACGATCGTGCTGAAGCAGCCGAGGCCGACCCATTTCAGCCACGTGCTTGTCTTCCACGCCTTGGCCAACTCGATCGTTCCCCAGCCGTAAAGAAAGACCGTGAAGGCGTATTCATGATGCTCGAAGGCTTTGCGCTGGGCCAGGTAAGACAACAGCCCAAAGCACATGCCGATGGCCAGGGACACGCGCTCCCAGTTCTCCCAATCCTGTTTATGCTTTATACAAAAGACCAGAAGCAGACCAATCAAGAGAATCCACAGATTGGCGGGTCTGAGGATAGTGGTCAGCAGAACCCACACACTGCTATCGCCCAGATTGGCGTAGTAGAAAGTAAGCCGCCTGGAAATCTCCAGGAAATCGGTCGCTGCGTGGTAGCGAATCAGAAAGGCCGCGTCACATGAGGTCGCCAGAAGCAGGCCAACTCCGCCATAGAGCAGGAATGCCCTCATCGGAATCGCACGCTTCCGCAGCGAATAGGCAGCCATGGCCAGCAGCACCAGAGCGAGCGGAGCAGCAGTGGGCTTAAGAGAGGCAGCGATGCCCATCAAGAAGCCGAATGGAAGAAACATCCATGGCTTTGAACGGCGCAGGCCGCTGAACAGAAACGCATAGGCGGCCACCATCAGGGTGGTCATCACCTGCTCGCGCTGGGCCGCATTGCGCGGCCCTTCGGCCCCGTGCAGAACCACAAAGAACACTCCAGCCGCAAGCCCCGCGAACCAGTCGTACGGAAGCGAGATGACGATGAGCGAGACAATGAGCACCGCCAGCAGCGTGTAGTCATAGAAGCGCCAGCCGAGATCTCCGCTCCCGAAGACCTGCATCGCCCAGCCCTCAACAAAATACGAGCCGGGCAGATTGTTATCCAGAATGTCCTTGTAAGGCGCCAGCCCATGCGCCATCAGAAAATTGACATAGTGCATGATCGAGGTGTCCCACATCACCTGCCAGTGAATGGAGCGAACCACGTAAAAGGCGACGGAACCCAGCAGGATCAAGCTGAAGACGATGCGGAGCATACTCCGGCATCTCTGGAACGGTGTGGGGATCAATCTGGCTACCTGGGTCAGACATGGTCAGCCGAAGTCGAACCAGTTCCGTTCGTAGATGACGAACGTTGGGATGACCCGGTGAACTCTAGAGTACACAATGCGCCTGCAGGACGAGAAACATACCGGCCGTTGGACGGTATGCTTAGGCGCGCATTGTCAACCCCGCCCGGAGTGAGCTCCGTAGATCGCAGCTCGGCGGCGGAAGGACGCCGCTCAAGCTCCCGGTCAGAAACTCCGGGAAGAGCAGTTCTCCTCTTGCATCTGTGATTTTGGCGAAGGCACAGGACACATCAAAGGAGAACTGCTGCGGCAGAACGCAAGTAGCGACCCGACTAGCGGAGGGAAGCCTGAGGACTGCTGCCTTCGGGGCCCGGCTGCTGCATGTTCGAGAGTAACTGCACGTCTACACGGCGGTTCCTGGCGCGGCCGGCCGCAGTCTTGTCGGAGGCGACCTGCAGGTCCTTGCCGATGCCGACCAGGTAGAACTTGTGCGGCGGGACGTTGTACTTAGTGGAGAGATAGGTCACGACCGCGTCGGCGCGGCGCTGCGACAGCTTGTAGTTGTAGTCCGCGTTGCCGATGGAGTCGGTGCTGCCGGTCAGCTGCAGGATGTAGCCGCGGGTGCTGGTGAGATTGGCTGCCAGCGCGTCGAGTTGGCGCTTGTCGGCCGGGGTGAGGACGTCCTTGTTGAAGCCGAACGTGACGCTGACGTCCTGGACCTGTTTGTACTGGTCCAGGTTAGCGACGACGCCCGAAAGCGAATCGACCCGGTTGGAAGCTTCCTGGGCGGCGGAGTTGGCCTGGTCGGCGGCGGCGCTGGCGGCGAGCGCATGCTGGTTGGCGGCGTTGCCCGCGCCTTGCGCATTGGCGATGCCGCGGGTGGCGCGTTCGTCGGTGTCCGCGATGGCGTTGTGGTCGGCGGCGGTCTTGGCGTCGAGGTCGTTGACGTTGGCAACGATCGGAGCGGTCTGCGAGCGCACGTAATTCTTGGTGGAGCAGCCCAGGGTTCCGCCGAGGATAACGAGTGAGGCGGTTGAGAAAGCCCGGGCGGAGATCGATTTCAGATGCATGGCAACTCCTTCTTGGTCGTCGGCAGGGCGAGGCTCTGCGCGGCTCTGCCTGAAGGTGGGATGCAACTTTCGGGCCATAGCTAAGTGCCTGATTTGATTCCATCTGCTGCGTCGTCACCCGCAAAGTTCCGGGTACATTTGTCGGATTGGCCGCGCGAAAGTTCCTGGCCGCAGACGCTTTGATCGTGAAAACGCCGGGGGGGAAGAAAAAGTAAACTGGAAGAGATGGACCTGTTGGCGAAGATCAAGACGATTCCAACCTCACCCGGCTGCTACCTGTACAAAAATGCCGAGGGTGAGGTGATCTACGTCGGCAAGGCCAAGAACCTGCGGTCGCGGGTGCGGTCGTATTTTCTGGAGGCGAACCAGAGGAACAACCAGAAGACCGGCTCGCTCATGCGCGAGGCAGTCGACATCGAGTACATCACGGTTGCGAATGAGCGCGAGGCGCTGGCACTCGAAAACAACCTGATCAAGCAGCGCAAGCCGCGCTTCAACATCCTGCTGCGCGACGACAAGACGTATCCTTACATCAAGCTGACATTGAACGAGCGCTACCCCAAGGTGTTCGTCACCCGGCGGCTGCGCAAGGATGGCGGAGCGTACTTCGGGCCGTACTTTCCCGGAAATCTGGCATACCGGCTGGTGGACCTCATCCATCGCAGCTTCCTGGTACCGAGCTGCAAAGTGGACCTGAGCCGGTATCACCCGCGAGCCTGCCTGCAGTACTACATCAAGCGCTGCCTTGGACCATGCGTCGAGGGTTTTGTTTCCGTAGAGCAGTATCGCGAGACCGTGCGCGACGTGCAGATGTTTCTGGACGGACGCACCGAAGAACTGGAACGCAAGCTGACCCGGCGGATGGAGCAGGCCGCCGAAGAGATGCAGTTTGAGGCAGCGGCGCGGCTGCGCGACCAGGTCGTAACCGTGCACCAGATGCAGGATAAGCAGCGCATCGCGACGGCGGAGAACGAAGACGCGGACGTCTTCGGCTTCCACTACGAGAACGACATGCTGGCGGTCAACCTGTTCCACATGCGCGGCGGCAAGATCGTCGACCGGCGGGACTTTTTCTGGGAGGATTTGCCGGAGTTCCTGGAGGCTTCGCTGAATGAAGGGGCCAGCAACGAAGAAGTCGCCGATGAGGTGTCGGCTGCGGGCATCGAGCCCAATCCGGCGGTGACCGCGCCCCAGGTGATCGAGACCCCGGAGACGACCGAGCTGGGTGGGATGACAGAGCTGGGAGCAAGCTTTTCGCCCGGAGCATTCTTCTCCGCCCTGTTGAAACAGCTCTATCTCGATCAGCCGTATGTGCCAAAGTCGATCTATGTGCCGGTTGACTTTGAAGACCGCGCGGTGCTGGCGGACCTGCTGTCGGAGCGCACGAAGCATCGCATCGAACTGGCCGCACCGCAGCGCGGCGAGAAACGGTCGCTGGTGGACCTGGTATGCCAGAACGCGAAGCAGTCTTATGATCAGAGGTTCCGCGTGCTGGCGCCGTCGCAGAAGGCGATCCAGGAGGCCTTGCAGGACGCGCTGATGCTGGAGGAGTTGCCCAAACGCATCGAGTGCTTCGACATCTCGCATATCCAGGGCGCGGAGACGGTCGCGTCGATGGTGGTGTGGGAGGACGGCGCGATGAAGAAGTCCGACTATCGCAAATTCCAGATCAAAACGGTAACCGGGAACGACGACTTCGCCAGCATGCGCGAGGTGATCCAGCGACGCTACAAGCGGCTGCTGGAGGAGAAGAAGCCGTTCCCTTCGCTGGTGTTGATCGATGGTGGACTGGGCCAGTTGAGCGCGGCGTACGCGGCGCTCGAGGCGATTGGCGTGACACTGCAGCCGCTGGCGTCGATTGCGAAGAAGGAAGAGATCATCTACGTGCATGGGCAGGAGGACGAGCCGGTGGTGCTGGACCGGCGGTCTCCGGTGCTGCACCTGATGCAGAAGATTCGCGATGAATCGCATCGTTTCGCGGTGACGTACCATCGCAAGCGGCGGCAGATCCGGGACAAGGTGTCAGAGCTGGACGCGATCCCGGGCGTGGGCCCGAGAACGCGGCAGAGGCTGGTGGAGCACTTTGGCAGCGTGCGCGGCATCAAGCAGGCGTCGCCCGATGCGCTGCGTGCCGTGGTGAACCAGGCGACCGCGGAGAAGATCCGCCGCCACTTCGCGGGTGAGACGGAAGCGGGCGAGACGGGAACGCTGGTGCAGATCGGCTAAGCCGCGCGCTGGGTGGCAGGGCGCGCTGCGCAGGACGCTCCGGTACGATGAAGATGACGGGCAAGGAAGACGGCAAGAGGTTGGGGGCAGGATGGATGGAAGTGTCGACGAAACAGGTACAGGCGCAACTCCACCGCTGGAATGCATCATCGTCATCCCCTGCTACAACGAGGCTTCGCGGTTTCATGCGGAGCCGTTTGCCGAATTCCTCCTGCGCGGCCTTCCCATCCGCTTTCTCTTTGTGAACGACGGCAGTTCAGACGGGACGCTGGCGCTGCTGGAGGCATTTCGCGATCACTCTCCCGGCAGCGTGGAAGTGCTGAACCTGCTGAGAAACTCCGGAAAGGCCGAAGCGGTGCGCCAGGGCATGCTGCGAGCGACGCAGCAGGGAGCGGCGTACGTGGGGTTTCTGGATGCCGATCTGGCCACTCCGCTGAGTGCCTTGCCGAGGCTGCTGCAGACGCTGCGCGAACGGCCGAAGGTCGCGATGGTCTTTGGCGCTCGGGTGCGGCTGCTGGGCCGCTCGGTGCAGCGCGACCCGATGCGCCACTACCTTGGGCGCGGGTTTGCCACGGCGGTCTCGACCATGCTGCGGCTGCCGGTCTACGACACGCAGTGCGGCGCGAAGCTGTTTCGCGCGACACCGATCCTGGCGGACATTCTGGCGAGGCCGTTCCAGTCCCGCTGGATCTTCGATGTAGAAATGATTGCGCGGTACATGTCCGTGCCCGGGAACGGCCGGCGCGCCGCCGAGTGCGAGATCTACGAACTGCCGCTGGACGC
>CAJCHN010000147.1 GCA_903970285.1 Rhodanobacteraceae bacterium
GTCACGTTTGCGGCGACGCAGTTTGCGGTGGCGGAGGATGGGAACAAGTATCCGTTCCATGGGCAGACGATCGAGGGCGTGCGCATGACCGTGAGCGACCGCGACGCGCTGGACTCGCCGGAGCTAGGCATCGAAATCCTCAGCGCGCTCCATGCGCTCTATCCAACCGAGTTCAATCTGGCGAAAGCAACGCCGCTGGTGGCGAATGCCGCAACCATGGCCGCCCTGACCCGCGGCGACGACCCCAGAACCATCGCCGCAAGCTGGGCCGCCGAACTCGCCGCCTTCAAAGCCAGACGCGAGAAATATCTGCTCTACCATTGAGCGTGCAGGCTGCTCCACGTGGATGGGTATCTTCGTCGCTTCCCGTCCCCGCATATTCATGCGTTCTTTTTGTAACTGCATCACAATAGCCGTACGCGTGTTTTACGCATCGTAGTGGGGATAAAGCCATGCCGCGCATCAATTTTCATCAACAACTCGCGACCCTCAAGGACAAGCTGCTCGCGATGGCGGCCCTCTCCCAGCAGGCCCTCGAGTTCTCCGTCGAAGCCTACCTCGCCCGCGACATGGGCCTCTGCAACCACGTCCTCGAGATCGAACAGGCCATCAACGCCGCCGAAACCACCGTCGACGAGATGGCCTACGAACTCCTCGCCAAAGAACAACCCATGGCCATCGACCTGCGCTTCATCCTCTCCGTCATCAAAATCAATGGCGACCTTGAGCGAATCGGAGATCAGTCTACCAATATCGCCTCCCGGGCGGCTGCGCTCGACTCCCAGCCAGCCATTTCGCTTCCCGTCGACATTGAAGATATGGGCGCCCGCGTCGGCGTCATGATCCGCACAGCGATCCAGGCTCTGCTGGAGGGCGACGCCGCGCTCGCGGAGTCCGTCATCGCAATGGATGAGCCGGTGGACGACATGAACCGAGCCATTCAGACCGAGCTTGTCGCGGTCATGGAGCAACACCCCGAGGTCGCCGTGCAATCGCTCAACGCGATCATCGTCTCCCGCAATCTCGAGCGCGCTGCGGACCACGCAACCAACATCGCCGAAGACGTCATCTTCTGGGTTCGCGGGGCGGACGTACGCCACAAGTTCTCCATGATCCAATCGGTCGAAGATCGTCATCTGCCGATCAACTGATCGGCTGAGCCGGCATCCACTCGGGGTATGACAAAATCGAAACTGGCGGGAGCCTAGCAGCGCTCCTGGGGAGGGTTCTATTAGAGTTCGAATGCGGCTTGGCGATCTCCTGGTCCGGGCAAAGCTGGTCAGCGTTGAACAGGTCGCGGACGCACTTGCAATGCAGGAAGAACGCGGCGGCCGGCTGGGCGATCATCTGGTTGCGGCAGGCGCCCTCACCCAGCATCAGCTCGATGCGTTCCTCAACCGCATGCCGACCGAACCGGCGGACATCAAGGCCACCGGCATCGATGCCAATGAGCTGCTGGCGCTGCTGATGAAGTTGATGTACAGCAACCGGCTGGAATCGGTCAGGCAGTTCGTTGACGCCATTAAGCTGCCCTCTCACGTCGTCTTCGAGCTGGTCCGCATGGCGGTCGATCGCCAGCTCATTTTCACCCGTGGCCTGCGCAACTCCGACAACCTGAAGGACATGAAGTATGCCTTCACCGAGGAAGGCCGGCGCTGGGCAATTGATGCGCTGCAGCAGACCCGCTACGCCGGCCCGGCGCCGGTGACTCTCGATGAGTTCAACGATCAGGTAAACCTGCAGAAGCTGACAAACGAACTGGTGACCTTCGATCGCATCCGTAAGGCGATCAGCGACCTCACCTTCGAAGACACGATCATCGAGCAGAGCGGCCCGGCGCTCAACTCGGGCCGGGCCATCCTGCTGTATGGCCCCCCCGGCAATGGGAAAACCTCGGTCGCCCTGCGCCTCGCCAAAGTCTTCAACGACGTGATTTACGTTCCCTACGCGGTCATTGTCGACGGGCAAATCATCAGCGTGCACGACCCCAGCATTCACATGCCGATGTCCTCCGCGCCGGTCACCGAAGAGAACGTTCCTTCCCTGATCCGGCCTGAAGAGTACGATCCGCGCTGGGTTCCGTGCCGGCGTCCCTTCGTGGTCGCAGGCGGAGAGCTGACGCTGGACATGCTCGACCTGCGCTTTGATACCACCGCCCACGTCTACGAAGCTCCACTGCACATGAAGGTGCTCGGTGGCTGCTTCGTGATCGACGACTTTGGACGGCAACTGGTCAGCCCTACCAAGCTGCTGAATCGCTGGATTGTGCCGCTCGAAAGCCGAGTGGACTACCTGAAACTCCACAACGGCAAAACCTTCAGCATTCCCTTCGACGAACTCGTCATCTTCTCGACCAACCTGGAACCGGAAGACCTGATGGACCCCGCTTTTCTGCGCCGCCTGCCCTACAAGATCGAGATTGGAAGCCCAACACTCGCAGTCTTCCGGCGCATCTTCACCACCGAGTGCGAGCTTCATGGGCTTACCCTCACCGATGAACTCTTCAATTGGATTGTTCACAAGATCGAACACGAAAAAGGACTGGAACTCGCGGCATTCCAGCCGCGATTCATTCTCGATCAAGTCGTCGGGACATGCCGTTTTATGGGCAAGCCCGCTCACTTCGAGCCGCGTTTCATTGAGTACGCGATCAATAACCTGAGAGTGCATCGCCACTCTCCTGCTCCGGCGATCGCCCGTTCAACGGCAGCCCAGGCGTAGAACGGGTGTCGGCCGTCTGAAGGAGCCGCGGCCAGGCCGGATTCAACTCAATGCTGTCCTACTCTTTCTTACTTTGCCGCGCCATCTTGAACCAGCCCGCGCTGTTTCAGCATGGGACCGATCTTCGGCTCTCCGCCCAGCCACCTGTCATACATCGCGTTCAGGTCTTCGCTGTTACCGCGCGACAGCACCATGGCACGAAAGCGGTCGCCGTTGGCTCGGGTCAGGCCGCCGTGCTCTTCAAACCACTGGTAGGCCGCATCGTCCAGCATCTCGCTCCACAGGTAGGCGTAATATCCAGCAGCGTATCCACTCGCCCAGATATGTGAAAAGTAGCTCGAACGGTAGCGCGGCGGTACCGCCTCGACCAGCAGGTTCTTCTTTGCCAGCGCCGCCTTCTCGAAATCATCCGGCGCCTGCTCGGGCAGGCTCGCGGGCAGCGTGTGCCACTGCATATCAAGTTCAGCCGCGGCCAGCAGTTCGGTCAACGCATACCCCTGGTTGAAATCGGCCGACTGCTTGATCTTGGCGACCAGCTGCGCCGGCATGGGTGCTCCAGTCTGGAAGTGCTTCGCATAGTGTGCGAAGACCTCCGGATTGAGCGCCCAGTGCTCATTGAACTGCGATGGAAATTCCACGAAGTCGCGCGGCACGCTGGTGCCGGACAAGCTCGGATACTCGGAGTCCGCGAACATTCCGTGCAGCGCATGACCGAACTCATGGAACATCGTGGTCACGTCCGCAAACGTGATCAGAGCCGGCTGGCCTTCGGCAGGCTTGGTAAAGTTGGCCACGTTGTAAAGCACCGGGGATGTTCCCAGCAGCTTCGACTGCCGCACCAGGCTCGACATCCAGGCTCCGCCGCGCTTGTTATCCCGCTTCCAATAGTCGCAGTAGAAGATCGCCAGGTGCGAGCCGTCCGCATTGAAGACCTCGAAGACACGCACGTCCGGAGCCCACACCGGCAGATCGTGCCGCTCCTTGAAGGTAATGCCGTACAGCCTGTTGGCAGCGTAGAACACGCCATTCTGCAGCACGTTATCGATCTCGAAGTATGGCCGCACCTGCCTCTCGTCGAGATCGTACCTGGCCTTGCGCACCTGTTCGGCATAGAACTCCCAGTCCCATGGCTGCACTTGGAAGCCTCCTTGCTGAGCGGCCGCCGTTCCAGGATCCTTCGCCGCGGAATCGATGACTGCCTGGATGTCCTTCTGCTCGCGCGCCGCCCGCGCGGTCGCCGCCGGCACCAGCGCGTCCATGAACTTGATCGCAGCCTCCGGCGTCTTGGCCATCTGATTTTCCAGCTTCCAGCCCGCGTAAGTGTCGAAGCCGAGAAGCTTTCCCTTCTCTGCGCGAATGTGAGCCATCCTCGCGATGGTGGAGCGGGTATCGTTGTCGTCGCCCTTTTCGGCCCGAGTCCAGCTCTGCTCGAAGAGTGCCTGCCGCGTCTTGCGCACGCTCAATTGCTCCAGGGCCGGCTGCTGCGTCGTATTCTGTAGCGGCAGCGCGTAGCCCTGGCTGCCGCGAGTCTTGGCAGCGGCTGCCGCGGCAGCAATCTGCGCCGGGCTCATTCCGGCCAGCGCAGCTTCGTCTGCCGTCACATACGCGCCCGCCTTGGTCGCAGCTAGCAGCTTTCGGCTGAACGCATTGGACAGCGTCGACTCCTCCGCGTTCAGCTCCTTGAGCTTCGCCTTGTCGGCCTCGTTCAGCCTCGCGCCCGCATGAACAAACCTCTGGTAGGTGATCTCGAGCAGCCGCTCGGATTCGGGATCAAGCTTCAGCAAAGCTCGTTCGTTCCAGATCGTCTCAACGCGGTGGAAGAGCTTGCCGTTCAGATAGATCTCGTCCTCATGAGCGGCCATCTTAGGCGCCATCACCTGCTGGATCTTCTCGATCGTCGGGTTGGTGTATGCTCCCGCGACGGCGCTCATCGCCGAGTCCACACGGTCCAGCAAGTCGCCTGTCCGTTCCATCGCCACGATGGTGTTTTCGAAGGTGGGGACCGCGGGATTGTCAGCGATTGTACGTATGGCCTCAGACTGTTCAGCCATCCCGGCGAGCAGTGCAGGTTCATAGTCCGCATCCTTGATCCTGTCGAAGGCTGGCGCCTGGAACGGCAGCGTACTCGCCTTGTAGAAGGGATTCTCCGGGCCGAGCTTCGACTCCTGTCCGTTCGCCACGCCCAGAGCTACCGCACCCGCGAGTACGACTGACGCCATCCGCACCACTCCCATTCCTGTCTCCACTGGAGAAATCAACACCTTCAGCGCCGCCTTCAAAAGCCGAGGCGACACTTCATTGTAGCTTCGCGCGCGTGAGTCGTGATGCGCCAGCGGGAGCCATTCCCACTCAAAGCTTGACTGCGCGCAGCCGCAGTGCGTTGCCGATGACTGAAACGGAGCTTAAGCTCATGGCCGCGGCAGCAATCATGGGACTCAGCAGCAGCCCGAAGACCGGATAAAGCACGCCCGCCGCCAGCGGCACGCCCAGCGCGTTATAGATGAAGGCAAAGAAGAGATTCTGCCGGATGTTCCGCATTGTCAGCCGGCTCAGCCGCCGGGCCCGCAGGATGCCCGCAAGATCGCCACGCAGCAGGGTGACGCCGCTGGTCTCAATCGCCACATCGGTCCCGGTTCCCATGGCAATCCCGATCTGCGCCTGCGCCAGCGCCGGTGCATCGTTCACGCCGTCGCCTGCCATGGCAACGGTCCTGCCCGCGGCCTGGAGCTTCTTCACCATCTCCGCCTTGGCGTGCGGCAGCACCTCTGCTTTGAATTCGATGCCCAGCCGCTGCGCCAGGGCAGCCGCCGTGACCGCATGGTCTCCTGTGGCCATCACTACCTTCAAACCGTCCGCCTGAAGCGCACGCACGGCTTCGACAGCACCAGCCTTCAAAGGGTCGGAGACCGCCAGCACGCCGGCCAGTGCGCCATCCTCGGCGACGTAAACAACCGTTGCGCCGTCCGCCTGCAGTTTCCTCACCTTCGCTTCAAGCGCGTCGCAACCGACGTTCCGTTCCGCCATCATGGCAGCGTTGCCGATGGCCAAGCTTCGTCCGCTGACCGTTCCGCTCACGCCTTTGCCGGTGTGCGATTGAAAGCCTTCCACCGCGTGCGCTGCAATCCCCCGTTGCTTTGCGCCCGCAACGATCGCCTGCGCCAACGGGTGCTCGCTTGGTTGCTCCAGCGATACGGCGATCTGTAACAGTTCTGTTTCGGAGACGCCCTGCGCCGGCAGGATCTCTGTCAGCACTGGCTTGCCCACAGTCAGCGTTCCGGTCTTATCCATCACCAGCGTATCAACCTTTTCCAAGACCTCCAGCGCTTCCGCATCGCGAAACAGGATGCCCGCACCCGCGCCGCGCCCGGTACCCACCATGATCGCCATCGGAGTCGCCAACCCCAGCGCGCACGGACACGCGATGATCAGCACCGCAACCGCATTCACCAGCGCATGCGCCAGCCGCGGTTGCGGTCCCACAGTCGCCCATACGCCAAACGTAATCGCCGCCGCCAGCACGACCGCCGGCACAAAGTATCCGGCAACTCGATCAGCAATGCGCTGGATCGGCGCCCGCGTCCTCTGTGCTTCGCCGACCATCTTCACGATCTGCGCCAGCAGCGTATTTGCTCCAACGCGATCGGCCCGCATCACAAAGCTGCCGGTCCCGTTCATCGTCCCTCCGACCACGCGTGCCCCAGCGGCTTTTTCGACCGGCATCGCTTCCCCGCTGACCATGGATTCGTCGACCGAGCTGCTACCTTCGATCACCACACCATCGACCGGAACCTTCTCGCCCGGCCGCACCCGCAGCCGGTCGTCCACATGGATCTCGCTGATCTGCACCTCGTCATCGGACGCGCCAGCCGTCACCCGTCGAGCCGTTCTGGGCGCAAGCCCGAGCAACGCCTTCAGCGCCCCGCCGGTTCGGCTGCGCGCCTTCAACTCCAGCACCTGGCCCAGCAGCACCAGGTCCACAACCACAGCCGACGCTTCAAAGTACAGCCCCAGGTGCCCCATGGAGTCGCGAAACGAACTCGGGAAGATGCCCGGCACCAGCACGGCCGCCACACTGTACAGGTAAGCCGAGCCCGACCCGACAGCGATCAACGTAAACATGTTCAGGTTGCGGGTCGCAACGGACCTCCAACCGCGCTCGAAGAATGGCTTTCCACCCCAGAGCACAACCGGCGTGGCCAGCAGAAACTCCGCCCAGCCAATCCAGGCCGCGCGCACGGCGTCCGAGCCAGCCATCTCCGCGGCCATGATCGCCAGCAGCGGCACCGTCAGCACCGAACACCAGCGCAGCCGCTCGGTCATGCTCTTCAGCTCCGCATTCGGAGCCTCCACGGTCACTGTCCGCAGATCGAGTGCCATGCCGCACTTCGGGCAGCTTCCAGGCTCGGTGCTCACCACCTCGGGGTGCATGGGGCAGGTGTACTCGATCCTGGTCGCAGCGACCGGGGGCGCCGCGGGCTCAAGCGCCATCCCGCACTTCGGGCACACACCCGGACCCCGCTGGCTCACCTCAGGGTCCATCGGGCAGATGTACTCGACTGCATCGTCGGCAGCAGGATGCGAGGAGGCCGCGGCCGGCTTTGCGGAAGCAGCGCCCAGTTGCACCAGTTGCACCAGTTGCGGCATCTGCTTCGGCATCAGCCAGCGTTCCGGTTCTGCCTCAAACTTGGTCGCGCAGCCTTTGCAGCAGAAGTAGAAGCGCCTGCCCTTCCAGTCGAACGTTGCCGCGGCCTTCGCCGGATCGACCTTCATCCCGCAGACCGGATCGATCTGCTTTTCGCCCGGACGAGCGCTTCCGTCACAATCTTCCATCGCGATTCCTCAACCTCCAGTATCGCGCTTTTGCTCCTGATCCGCGGCGGCTTAAGGCTGCCTCTTCAAAGCGGCCACTTCCAGTTACGAATCTCCTCGCTGTCAATCCCGTTCTCATGCGAGTAGTTCACGGCTTCAATAATCCGGTCCTGCAGCCACTGCTTGGTATGGCTCGCCGCCGCTCGCAACCTGGGAACGCGGTCGATCACGTCGATGGCCAGGTTGAAGCGATCGACCTGGTTCAGAATGGCAAGCTCCAACGGCGTGTTGATATTGCCTTTCTCCTTGTACCCACGCACATGGATGTTGTCGTGATTGGAGCGCCTGTAGGTCAGCTTGTGAATCAACGACGCGTAAGCATGGAAGTTGAAGATGACCGGCTTATCCAGCGTAAACAGGCTGTCAAACTCCCGATCCGTCATCCCGTGCGGGTGCTCCCGCTCGGGCATCAGCCTGAACAGATCCACCACGTTGATGAATCGAATCTTCAAATCAGAGCAGCGCTCACGCAGAATGGCCACCGCCGCCAGCGCCTCCGACGTTGGAATGTCGCCGGCGCACGCGATCACCACATCGGGCTCCGCACCCTGATCGTTGCTGGCGAAGTCCCATATCCCGATTCCCTTCGTGCAGTGCAGGATCGCGTTCTCCATGCTGAGATACTGCAGGTGCGGCGCCTTATCGGCCACGATCACATTGACATAGTCCTGGCTGCGCAGACAATGATCCGTCACGCTCAGCAGGCAGTTGCCATCGGGCGGAAGATATATCCGCGTGACCTCAGGACTCTTATTCGTGACCACATCCAGAAATCCCGGGTCCTGATGCGTGAAGCCGTTGTGATCCTGCCGCCAGACCAGCGAACTGATCAGCAGGTTGATCGACGAAATCGCCGCCCGCCAGCGCAGCTCCAGCTTGCTCTTCTCCAGCCACTTCGCGTGCTGATTGAACATGGAGTCGATGATGTGAACGAACGCTTCGTAGCTGGAAAACAAGCCATGACGGCCGGTCAGCACATAGCCTTCAAACCATCCTTCGAGCGTGGTCTCGCTCAGCATCTCCATCACCCGGCCGTTCGGCGCTAGGAAGCCGCCATCCGCATCCTGCGGAAGCAGCGGCTCCTCCCAGGTCTTGGGGCTCGCCTCGTAGATCGCCTGCAGCTTGTTCGAGGCCGTCTCGTCCGGCCCGAAGACGCGGAAGCTGGTCATGTTCTTCGCCATCACGTCGCGCAGAAAATGCGCCATCACATCGGTCGATGACACTTCGATCTGCCCCGGCTTCTCCACCTTTACCGCGTAGTCGCGGAAGTCCGGAAGTGTCAACGGCTTCAACAGCTTCCCACCGTTGGCGTGCGGATTGGCGCTGATGCGGCGATCGCCCACCGGTGCCATGGCCTTCAACTCCGGGATCAGCGTACCCGCCTCGTCGAACAACTCCTCCGGCTTATAACTCCGCAGCCACTCTTCAACCTCTTTCAACTGTTCCGGCTTGGTCTTCGGATCGAGGATCGGGATCTGGTGCGCACGCCACGAACCCTCCACCTTGTGTCCATCCACAACCTTCGGTCCGGTCCATCCCTTGGGCGAACGCAGCACGATCATGGGCCAGCGCGGTCGCTCGAGAGCCGGACTGCTCCTGGCCTCCGCCGCACTCCGCGCAGCCTGTTGGAACGCGCGGATCTTCAGCACGCACGTCTCCAGCGTATGCGCCATCTTCTGGTGCATCTCCTCGGGTACATCGCCCTCGACAAAGTAAGGCTCCCAGCCGTAGCCGCGCATCAAGCTCTCCAGCTCTTCATGCGGAATCCGCGACAGAATGGTCGGGTTCGCGATTTTGTAACCGTTCAGGTGCAATATCGGAAGCACCGCCCCGTCAGTCACCGGGTTGAGAAACTTGTTCGAATGCCACGAGGTCGCCAGCGGTCCCGTCTCCGCCTCGCCATCGCCCACGACCACGGCGACGATGAGTTCAGGGTTGTCGAAGGCCGCGCCAAATCCATGCGCGAGGCTGTAGCCCAGTTCGCCGCCCTCGTGGATCGAGCCCGGCGTCTCCGGCGTGCAGTGACTTCCAATGCCTCCCGGAAACGAGAACTGTTTGAAGAACCGCTGCAGGCCCTCAATGTCCTGGCTGATCGCTGGGTAGACCTCCGAATAGACTCCCTCCAGGTAGCTGTTGGAGAGCGTCGCCGGCGCTCCATGCCCGGGCCCCGAGATATACACGACATCCAGATCGTACTTCCTGATCAGCCGGTTCAGATGAACCCAGGTAAATGTCTGGCCGGGATCAGAACCCCAGTGCCCCAGCAGCCGGTTCTTAATATGCGAGGCCTCCAGCGGCTTGCGCAGCAGCGGGTTCGACTTCAGATAGAGCATCCCAGCGCAGCAGTAATTGCACGCGCGCCAGTACGCATTCATCTTGCGCAGCTCGTCGGCCTCCAATGGCTCCTGCGGAACATCCACCACGCTCTTCGCTGCTTCGCTCATCCGTTCACCTCGTCCTTGGTCATCTGCCTTCGTCGTTCGTGCAAGCTCAAGCCTCTATGGAAGCCTGACTCTCGTCCTGCAACATCATCGCTGCCACGTGTATGGCAATCATTTCGTCCTCGCCGGACGGAACAACCCATACCTCCGTCTTCGATTGCGGACCGCTGATGCGCCGCATCCCCAACCCTTTAGCCGCATTCACCTCGGCGCCCACCAAGACGCTCATCTCTTCGAGGCCCTTCAGCACTTCGGCTCGGGTCTTGGCATCATGCTCCCCAATCCCGCCTGAGAAGATCACCGCATCCACGCCGCCCAGCAGCCATGCATAGCTGCCGATCGCTTTGCGCACGCTGCGGGTAAACACCTGCAGCGCCAGTTGCGCGTTCGCATTCCCCTGCGCCGCTGCCTCACGCACCGACTTGAGATCGTTGGCCAGTCCGCTCAGCGCCACCATGCCCGAGTCATGGTTGAGCAGCCGCTCTACCGCCGAAGCCATGTCGCCCGTCTCCTGCCGCAGCAGGTACAGCACCACGCCCGGATCCAGGTCGCCCGGCCGCGTCCCCATCACCACGCCTCCCGCAGGAGTCAGCCCCATCGAGTTATCCACGGACCGGCCGTCCAGCAGCGCGGTCACGCTACACCCGCTGCCCAGGTGCGCAATCACCGCACGCCGCGGAAAGCCACCCGTCTCCGCCTGCATGCGGCGCACAATCGACTCACAGCTCAATCCATGGAACCCATAGCGGCGCACACCTCCCTCGCGCAGCTTCAGCGGCAACGCGTAGGTCGTAGCCTCGATCGGCATGGTCTGGTGAAAAACCGTGTCGAAGCAGGCAAAGTGCTGCGCATGTGGCAGCCGCGTCCGCATCGCCCGGATGATCGTCAGCACCGGCGGATCGTGCAACGGCGCGAAAACTGCCGCCCGGTCCAGCTCTGCGAGCACCGCATCCGTGATTTGTTGATGCCCTTTCAGCTTAGGCCCCGGATGCACGACGCGGTAGCCCACCGCACCCGCCGGCGGAAGGTGCGACGCCTCCAGGGCGTCGAGCACGGCATGCATCGCCTGGTCTGCCGAACTTGCGTCGACGTGCGACGTTGCCTCGCCAAGCGTCAGCTCACCCTGCGCTCCGCCGACCCCGGCGACCTGCCCGTCGATCCGGCAGGCTGGTGCGGCCCCGCTACGCTGCGAATCCCAGTCGAAGACCGAGAACTTGATCGAAGACGACCCGCTGTTCACGACCAGGATCTGCATCGTACCGTCCCTGTGTTCAGATGCGTAACCAACGAAGGGCGCTCGGCAGGCGTCGATCCAATCCTCCGGACCGCCGCCAGGCGCATCTCGTCATCATCCTCTCGTCGTGTCATTTGCGCATGAATTTACCCCGGAACGAATTTACTCTGTGCGGATCGACGAAAACGCTACACCGATCGCCTGCCCTGCCAGGGCTATGCCGCGGCGTGCGCGACCGCCTGGGGTGCAGCCTCTTCCACAGAGCGGCTTTCCGCAGTCGGCGCTGACCGAAGCAGCAGGACCGGGCAAGGCGCCAGCCGCATCACCTTCTCCGCAATCGACCCGAACACCACCGGCCGCCAGCCCGAGGTGCCGTGCGTGGAAAACACCAGCAAATCGGCATCCTTGCACTTCAGAGTGTGCAGGATATTTCCCACGACATCATTCCCTACCTCAATCGAGTAGGTGGCGGTTAGCCCCTGCCTCTGCAGTCCGTCGATCGCCTTCTTCAACTGTTGCTCCGCCCGTTCCATCGCCTCGCGATCAAACGTATCCTGGGGCAGGAAAGCTTCGGCACACAGGCTCGGCAGCACCGGAATCACGTGTAGCAGGTGCAATTCGGCCCCATACAGCCTTGCAAGTTCACTTGCGGCTTCCAGACCGGCGTCCGACGAAACACTGAAATCCACCGGAACCAGAATCCGGCGTGGCTGAAATTTCGATTGATACGGTACGCTCATGGTTTTCCCTCTGGCCTTCAGGCGGCCGTTCCTTTTTCTATCCTCTGCTCTTCGCACTCCGCGCGCAGTGCGCAATTGACCACTCCCGCACGTTCCGGAAGCGATGACATGCATTGCCCATCAGCGCAGCAAGTCTGCGTGTGACGTCAACCGAGGGTCCAGTCCCGATGAGCACAGGGGACCTTGATGTGGTGAGGGAATCCTGCCAGATGGACCCGCATGCTCGGCCGCTTCCGTGAAGAACGTGTGATTGAGGCGCGGAGCCTCCATCCACATCCTGTCTCCGGAGCGGCTCGAGCAAATGGGTGTCTGATCCGGCCGGTCGCCCGGCAGCCCTCCCCTGAGTGCCGTCCGCCCTTCCGATCTCCTCCAGCATCCTTCCACTTTGTCCGCCGGTCTGTGACTGCCGTCACACTCTAGCCCGGTCTCGCACACTGCGTCGGCAAACCATTGCCCAGATAGCCCTGACCCAATGCGTCGGTCGAGCTGCAGCCGCTCCTTTTCCCGAGGGCGGCGGTCGAACCGCTTCTGTTACGTTGGACACGCAAAAAATTCGCGTTGAAGCGAGAACGTCATGCATCGCATCGCTGCCCTCCTGATCGTCGCCATGTCCATCCCCGCCGCCGCCCAGACCATCCGCTCCACCCCGGAAAAGCTCCAGTGGACCCTCAACGCCGGGGAGATGTCCTATGTCATCGGCGTCAACGATCAGAAGATGCTGCAGAGCCTCTACTGGGGTCCGAGGCTCGCGCCCAACGCATCTTTCCCGCCGGCGCAGGCCCACCCGGAACGCGCCTCCTTCGATCCGCCGGTCGCGACCACGCCGCTCGAATATGCCGGCTGGGGCGCCGGCCTGTTCACCGAGCCTGCGCTTAAGGTCGATTCACCGGACGGCAACCGCACCCTGATCCTGCTTTATCAGGACGCCCGGGTGACCGGCCCGCAGCTTGAAGTCACGCTCAAAGACGCCACCGAACCGGTTCTCGTTCACCTCTTCTACCAGCTCTACCCGCAAGGCATTCTCGCCCGCTGGACGCGCATCGAAAACACCGGTGCCCAGCCCGTTCGCATCGAGCAGGCCGCGTCCGCCACCTTCAATCTGCCGCCGGCAACCGGCTACGAGTGGTCCTGGCTATCCGGCCAATGGGCGGGGGAGTGGCAGCTTCACACCGCGCCCATTCAGGCTGGCACGCAGAGCATCGAATCCCGCCGCGGCAGCACCTCGCACCAGGCCAATCCCTGGTTCTCCGTCGGCCGCAGCGCGGAGACCACTGAGACCTCCGGCCCCGTCTGGTTTGGCGAACTCGGCTGGAGCGGCTCCTGGCGCCTTACCTTGGAAGACACCGCGCTCAACCTCGTCCGTATCACCGCCGGATTCAATCCCTTCGATTTCTCCTACACCCTCGCTCGCGGCGAAACGCTGCAGACGCCGCCCTTCTACGCCGGGTACACCGCCGGCGGACGCGGCGAAGCCTCGCGCATCCTGCACCGGTTCCTGCTCGAAGCTATCCTGCCCAGCCACCCAGATCCCAGGCCCCGTCCCATCATCTACAACTCCTGGGAGGCGACCGGCTTCAACGTTAACGAGTCCGGCCAGATGGCGCTCGCGGAGAAGGCTGCCGCCATCGGCGTGGAGCGCTTCGTCATCGACGACGGATGGTTCGGCGCACGCAACGACGACCACGCCGGCCTCGGCGACTGGAACGTCAATCCGCAGAAGTTCCCGCACGGCCTTAAGCCCGTCATCGATCGCGTCCACGCCCTCGGGATGGACTTCGGCCTCTGGGTCGAGCCGGAGATGGTCAACCTCGACTCCGACCTCTACCGGGCCCACCCTGACTGGGCCATGCACTTCCCCAATCGTCAGCGCACCGAACAGCGCAACCAACTGGTCCTCAACCTTGCGCGGCAGGATGTCAAAGACTACGTCTTCCACTTCCTCGACGAGCTCGTCACCGACAACGACATCGCCTTCCTCAAGTGGGACTACAACCGCAACTGGTCCGAGCCCGGCTGGGACACCGCGCCCGATGGCGATCAGAAAGAGATTTACGTCCGCTACATCCAGAACCTCTACGACATCCTCAGCCGCCTGCGCCAGAAGCATCCCAAACTTGAAATCGAATCCTGCTCCGGCGGCGGTGGCCGTGTCGACCTCGGCATCCTGCGCTACACCGACGAGGTCTGGCCCTCCGACAATACCGACGCGCTCGACCGCCTCTCCATCCAGGATGGCTTCACCCACGCCTACGCGCCGCAGATCATGGTCGCCTGGGTCACCGACGTGCCCAACTACAACAGCCGCTCTACCCCACTGCAGTTCCGCTTCCTCACCGCCATGCAGGGCGCACTCGGCGTCGGAGCCAACCTGAACAAGTTCTCCGAGAACGAGCTCGCCGAGTCCAGAAGTCTGATCGCCCTGTACAAGACCATTCGGCCCACCATCGCCCACGGCCGGCTCTACCGCCTCACCGAACCCGCTCCGCCCAACCCCGCAGCCGACGCAGCCCAACCCTCGAACGTCGAATACGTCGCACAGGATGGCTCACAGGCCGTCGTCCTCGCCTACCTGCACTCGCAGCGCTTCGGCCTTTCCTACCCCGCCGTCGTACTGCGCGGCCTGGACCCAAATGCCACCTACACGATCAAGCCCCTGCACCCCAGCCAGTACACCGGCGAGCTCAACGTCTCCGGCTCCATCCTCATGGGTCAGGGCCTTGCCCTCAACCTGCAAGGCGACTACGACAGCACCGTCGTCGTCCTCACCCGCCGGTAGCCCGGAAATGCGTCTTCGGGTGCCGCATCCATCCCGGCCTGATGGGGTGAGTGGACATCGTTCGCGCCAGCAAACGACCTTCCTCCTTCGATCCCGGCAAGACCCCTACTCCGCCTTCCCGACACTCCCATCCTGGTAAGCCTTCTGCAGCACAAAGAAGGCTTTCTTCTTCATCCCCTGGTCCGACACCAGCCCCTTGCGATTGAAGCCATCCTGCACCCCCGGCAGCTGCCGCACCGGCGAGCGAAAGTCCATCAACACCCACGGCGTCATGCCACGCAGATGCGGAATCCGGTTCAGCATCGGCATCTGGTGTTTGTAGATCTCGGCCTGGTACTCCTCCGTCCACCGCTCGCCATCGCCCCCATGCAGCCCCGCCTTCGCGCCACCGCCAAACTCGCTCACGATCAGCGGCTTGTCGTACATCACCTTCCACTCCATGGTGTCGGCCCGCTCCGGCGCTCCTTCATACCAGCCGATGTACTCGTTGAACCCGATCACATCCAGCGCCTGTCCCAGCGGATCGTCGATGATCTTCGCATTGACCTCACCCCGCACCAGCAGCGCCGCCGTTACCAGCCGCGTCGGATCCTGCTCCTTTACATACGCAGCAGACCTCATCAGAAATGCCGTCCGCGCCTCCGTGCTTGGGGTCTCGTTCGCAATCGACCACAGGATCACCGACGCCTTGTCGCGATCCCGCCGGATATTGTCGTGCATCTGCGACTTCGCCTTCTCGAACACCTCCGGCCTGTCGAATTGCTCCGCCCAGTACACCGGCACCTCCGACCACAGCAGCACCCCCATCCGGTCCGCCGTCCGCTCCATCTGCTCGTCGTGCGGATAGTGCGCCAGCCGCGCAAAGTTCCCGCCCAACTGCTTCACCCAGCCCAGCAGCGTGGTCATATCCTCTTCGTTGTTCGCGCGCCCCGTCCGATACGGAGCTTCCGCATGGATGCATACGCCATGCAGAAAGATGGCCTTGCCATTCAGCAGGATCCGGTCGCCTGAGACCTCGACCGTGCGAAAGCCCATCGTGTCCGTCAGCGTATCCGCGCCCGCCGTCAGCGTCACTTGATAGAGCTTCGGCGTCTCCGGCGACCAGAGCGTCAACCGCTTCACCGGCAGCGTCACCGCGACGCGCCCATCCGCATCCGTCACGCCGTTGGCCTTGGCGCCAGCCTCCGGAATCGCTACGGTCACCGCGGTTCCAGCAGCAGCGCCTTCCACATGCACATAGCCCTCGATCTTCGATCGGGTCGCCCGGTCCAGATGCAGCTCGAAATCATCGATGAAGGCGGCCGGCACCGCCATGATCGACACATCCCGGGTCAGCCCGCCATAGTTGTACCAGTCGGTCTTCAGCGTCGGGACCCCGTTCGCCAGCCGCGTGTCATCCACCTCGATCACCACGCTGTTGTCGCCCGGCCTGATCACATCGGTGATCTCGCAATCAAACGATGTAAACCCGCCCTCATGCTGGCAGACAAACTTCCCGTTCACGGCGGCGATCGCACGGTAATTTGCCGCTCCGATATGCAAAAACTCGCGCTGCCCCTTCGCCGGCTGATAGCTGAAGTGCCGCTCGTACCAAAGCGCTCCTTCATACATCCGCAGCCATTCCTTCTGCGTGTTCCAGTCGCCCGGAACATGAATCGTCGGCATCTTGGCGAAGTTGTACTCCACCAGCTTGCCGCCAATACCACCCTCCTCGTCTTTGAAGTAACCGTTCGCGTCGAACGCTCCATGGAAGCTATAGAGCCCCGCCAGATACGGGTCCGCCATCACATGCCAGTCGCCATCGAGCGTCATCGCCGCCCGCCGGTCGCTCGCCACCAGCACCGTCGAAGCCGGCATCCCGGCCACCGGCTTCTCTTCCTGGCTAAACCCCACTCCCGCTGACAGCACCAACAGCAGCACCAATCGAACCATCCCTCACCTCAAGAGCAAAACCGCCACAGAATCGGGTGCCCCATGTCCCGATTCGGAGACATGGCTCCTTGGCTCGACTTCCGGCAAGCCCAGTCACCAGTCCAGCATCACTTCTTCGACAGCGGCTTCGTCGACCGCGTCTTCGCAACCTTCCCTGAAACCTCCGCCGCCAGCGCCATCGCAGGGGTCTCTGCAGCCATCTCCAAATGCCTGGCTGCGCAGGTAGACTCCCGCACCATCAACTCCGGCTCGAACATGATCACCTCGGGATAGGCGTCCTGCGGAGACTCGATCCGCGTCAAGAGTGTCTGCACCGCCGTCTCGCCCATCCGGCGCAGCGGCTGGCGCACCGTCGTGAGTCGCGGACACATGTAGGTCGCACTCGCGATATCATCGAAGCCCACCACCGAGATGTCCTCCGGGCACCGCAATCCCGCATCGCAGATCGCCCGCACGGCTCCAATCGCCGAAATATCGTTGAAACAGAAGATCGCCGTGAAGTCGCGCGTTCGCTGCAGCAGGTCCCGCACTACCGGGTAGCCAAGCTCCGGAGACCACGCATTCTGCTCCAGGTAAACGCACAAGTCCTTATGGATCGTCAGCCCCACTCGGCTCGCCATCGCCATAATCCCCTGCCAGCGGCTCTCTGAATCGCCGATCTGCTTCTGCCCCTTCATAAACGCGATCCGCCGATGCCCGAGATCGTAAAGATGCTTGAGCGCCAGGTGCGCCGCGCGATCGTGGTCCAGCATGAGGTTGGTCGTACCCTTGATCTTCTTGTGCCCGGAGATCGAGACAACCGGAGCCGCCACCTCCTGGTTCAACTCCGTATTCACCAGCACAAAGCCATCCACCGAACGTTGCCGCAGCAGGCTCGGATACTCGTCGATCAGGTCTTCGCGTCCCTGGTGACTCACCACAAACTGTAGATAGCCGGCCTGCAGCAGATGCTCCTCCACCACGTTCATCAGCATGGTGAAGTATCCTTCGCTGAACTCCGGCACAATCACCCCGATCGTGAACGTCTGCCGCGTGCGCAGCGAACGCGCAATGGGGTTCGGCCGGTAGTCCAGCTTCTTCGCCGCCTCCAGCACCCGCTGCCGCGTCGCCGGCGCAATCGACTTCGCTCCCGGCGCATTGTTCATCACCAGCGAAACGGTCGCCGGGGATAGACTCAGGTATTCCGCCAGCACCTTCAGATTGACCGGCTTCGGGCCTTCCCCGCCATGGATGCGCGTCGTCATCGTGGACCCCTTTGTATCATCCCCGGTGCATCCCGCGCCGCGCTCCACTCAGGCAGCAGTGGCGGCGAAGCCTGCGCCCACGTCAGCCCAGGCCGGCCGCTGCACGGATCCTCGGCTGCACCCATGCCGTCACCACCGCCACGAACCCCAAGAGGCAGATCCCCGGCAGCACCAGCGCCACCCGCAGCGACGCCGTCTGCTCGGACACCACGCCCAGCAGCAGCGGCATCACCGTCGCCCCCAGCCCGCACATCGCCAGGGCCATTCCCGCCTGCCGGTCAGACGCATGCTGATTC
>CAJCHN010000148.1 GCA_903970285.1 Rhodanobacteraceae bacterium
CAGAAGAAATTACCGCTGATGATTTTGATAGTTTCAAGGTCGCTAATGCCGAAGCAGTGGCCAGTATTGAAGCAGAGATAAAAGCTCTGGATTCAGAGCGCGAAACAATGACATCGATGTTGGAACAAGCTGCCGTACAAGCTGTGGACCTTGTAGGGGCCTGGGAAAAGGGGGACGTTAAATCAGAGGCAGGAATTGCCAAGTCATTCTTTCCCGACGGGCTTGTGTTCAGCCATAAGAGGGGCTTCTTCGAACCGGCTAACACCGTTATAAATGAGATGCTTATACGGTTTCTAATCGATTTTCGTAATAATGGAGCACCGAATGGGATTTGAACCCATGAATACTGGTTTTGCAGACCAGCGCGTTAGCCACTTCGCCATCGGTGCCCGGGGCGTCAGCGCTCGGCCAAGCGCTGACGCTGCATGGAAAGTTTACTCCGGCTGGGCAGCGGTGCGGAGGTACGGCTTGACCGTCTTGTAGCCGGGGAAGATCTTGTCGGCTTCCTCGTTCGAGACCGCGGCCGTGATGATGATGTCCTCGCCTTGTTTCCAGTTGGCGGGCGTGGCCACCTTGTGTTTCGCGGTGAGTTGCATGGAGTCCAGCACGCGAATGACCTCGTCGAAGTTGCGTCCGGTAGTCATGGGATAAGCCAGCGTCAGCTTGATGCGCTTGTCGGGACCGATGACAAACACGGTGCGCACCGGGGCGTTGTTGGCCGGGGTGCGGCCTTCGGAGCTGTCGCCCGCGTCGGCAGGAAGCATGTCATAGAGCTTGGCAATCTTGAGTTCAGGGTCGCCGATCATGGGGTAGTTGACCTTGGCTCCGCCGACATCCTCAATGTCCTTGGCCCACTTCTCGTGATTTGTGACGGGGTCTACCGAAAGCCCGATGACCTTGGCGCCGCGCTGGGCGAACTGCTGTTCGAGCGAGGCGACGGCACCCAATTCAGTGGTGCAGACGGGGGTAAAGTCCTTTGGGTGCGAGAACAGGACGGCCCAGCTGTCGCCGATCCATTCGTGGAAGTGAATGGTGCCCTGGGTGGTTTCTGCGGTAAAGTCGGGAGCAATATCGTTGATGCGGAGTGACATGTTTTCGGTTTCCTCGGGAAATCGGGAGCGCTGGATGCTTCAGTTGAATCAGACTCGACTTCGGTGTTCCGGGTAGCGAGCAAAAAACCCACCCGGCGGCGGGTGGGTTCAGAGTTGCTTCGAAGATCGGCTACTTCGATTAGCTCATCCACACACCCGGGCGCGGCCACAGCAACAGCAGGCGGTCGGGATGAAGGGGAAAGAGATCATCGAAGCTCAGTCCTCAGCGGGGATGCCGCAGATTCGTTACCGCAGCCAGCCATCGGTTAAGTTCGGCTAGCATCGTAGAGCAGTTTGTTCCACGTGCGGTTTCCAAACTGTCTCATCCTGGAGAGCGGATGTCAACTTCAGCTTCAACGAGAACTTTTCCGTACGCGCTGGTGGATGTCTTCGCCGAGCGTGCGCTCGAGGGCAATCCGCTCGCGATCTTTACGGACGCACGAACGCTTTCGGACGAGGAAATGCAGGCGCTGGCACGCGAAACTAACCTGGCGGAGACGACCTTTGTTCTGCCTGGTGACGCAGCGGAGGAGCGCGCGCACGGAGTTCGGGTACGCATCTTCACCACGCAGGAGGAGTTGCCCTTTGCAGGGCATCCGACGCTGGGAACGGCAGCATGGCTGTGGCAGCATCATCCGCCGCTCGCCGGCGCCGGGACGGTGACCCTGCGGCTCAAGGGAGGCCCTGTGACGGTGCGGTTCGAGCCGCGGCGCGAGGGGTCGATTGGAGTGTACGGAACGATGCGCCAGCGCGACCCGGAGTTTGGCCTCGTGCACGCGCCCGAGGATGTGGCTCGCGCGACCGGAATGGCGATCGCGGACCTCGATTTGAATCTGCCAATTCAGACCGTCTCGACTGGTTTACCGTTCGCTATCGTGCCGGTCCGAACGCTGGAAGCGATAGGTCAACTGCAGGTTCCTCAGGCGCTGGCTCGGGCTTACCTGGCAGGCACGGATGCCAAGTTCTTTTATTTCCTTGCCCCCGCGGCCGAAAAGAGCGGCGCGAACTTCCATGCGCGCATGCAGTTCTACAACGGGGAGGATCCGGCGACCGGGTCAGCTTCCGGTTGCGCTATCTCGTATCTCGTTCAAAATGGGGAAGTTCCGAGTGGAGAGCAGATCGTTTTGGAACAGGGAGTGGAAATTCGCCGGCCGTCGAGCATCTTCGTCCGCGCAAACTTGACAGCAGGCAAGGTCTCCGAAGTGTTTGTAGGCGGACGCACCATCAGTGTGGCAAGCGGGCGCTTTTTGCTGGGGTAACCGAGGAGATTCCCACAAGGGTTTGTCATCAAACCGCAACAATGAAGCGGGGTTCCCGCATGCGGTGGAAGGGTGAGTCCAAATGGAGTGTGTTTTCACCTTATTTTCGCCGGTTGCCAACTAGGTGCGGGGTTCGTAAGGTGAGGAAGCGTTGCAGGAGTGAGTCATGCGAGAGGGTTAAGACGAGGGCCAAAGCTCCTGAAACACCGTGAATTATGCCTGATTTTCCAATAAATTGACTCGAGAGACGATCGAACTGCAGTAGCAGTCGCTCCCTCCCGTGTGCACTTTTTCCTGACTGCCCCGCCGGTGGTCCGGGAGGCTGCGAACGGCGACATGCGTTCGTTATCTGCCCCGGAGCCCCTGCATCGCAGCAGCGGGAGAGGTGCGCCCGGAATAAGCCCGAACGGGGTAGAGGCGAGCATGGCAACCTGCTGCCGCATCTGCCGGTCGCCACTCGAAAACCGCGGTTCCACGTGCAGACCCAAGTCTGCCGCCGGGCCGGAGCAGGGAATGGCGTTTCGCCCGAGCCAGGAAAGAGGACGGCGAAGCGGACGGGAGAACCTCGTCCTCTTCACGGAGTCTCCTGCGCAGGAATCGGAACGGCTTACCCTTCTGCGATTCGCTTCGCTGCGGCGGAGGGTTCCGCGGTCATCCTTTCAGAACGCTGCCAGTGCGGCGGTTCGGCCAACCAGCCGGCCGTCGATGCAGGCCACAACCGCCGCACGCGCTTGACCGAGCGCCCGGACAGAGAGTGAGAACAGCCAGACATGCGTCCCAAAAAAGTGATTCTCTGCGTCGACGACAACGAACAGATTCTTTCGGTCCGAACGTTCTTACTGGAGACCCGCGGCTACCGTGTGTTAAGCGTCCGCAGCGCGGCCGAAGCACTTGAGATTCTGGAACGGACGACGCTGGGCACGATCGATCTGCTGATTGCGGATCTTCTGCTGGCGGGAAGTGATGGCAACGAGCTGGTGCGGAAGGCGAAGCAGATGCATCCTACCCTCCCGGCTCTCATTGTGAGCGGAACGGTTTCCTCGTACGAGCGGGCACTGGCGGCGGACGCGTTTCTGCCGAAAGGCGCCTGCAGTCCGGCGGAGTTGCTGGAGCGGATCCGGGTGCTGGTGGCGCGCAAACGCGGGCCGAAGAAGCATGTTCCGGCGCCCACCGGACCGGCGCAGCCGATGCTCGCGCCCGCGCCGCAGCAGGATGAGGCACGACAGGTCAAGCACGCGATGGCAAGCTGAGTGTCTGGCCCGGCGAGCCTCCGCGGCTGCGGGGCTCCCGAAGGGGACACGGTGGAACCGTCCCGCCGTTCAAGCTTCCACCAGGCCGTACCGTCGCTGCCACTGTTGTTTGAGCCGGGCCCATACGGCAGCGATCTCTTCAGCCGAAAGCGCGGGGTCGGGCCGCTCGGCGAATCGGGCGGCCTCGGTCTTGGCGAGTTCGAGCAGGTCGCGGTCGCGAATGAGATTGGCGACGCGAAACTCCGGCAGGCCAGCCTGGCGGGTGCCGAAGAACTCGCCGGGTCCGCGCTGCGATAAGTCGAGCTCAGCGAGTTCGAAGCCGTTCTGGGTGCGCACCATGGCGGCTAACCGGGCCTCGGCGGCGTCGCTCGGTTTGCCGGAGGTGATGAGCACGCAGAAGCTCTTCGCGGCGCCGCGTCCGACCCGGCCCCGCAGCTGGTGCATCTGCGCGAGCCCGAATCGCTCGGCGTGTTCAATGACCATCACCGACGCGTTGGGAACGTCGACGCCCACTTCAATGACGGTGGTGGCGATCAGGACATCGGTTTCACCGCGCTGGAAGCGGCGCATGGCGACTTCTTTATCGTCGGCGTTCATGCGGCCGTGCAGCAGTCCGACGCGCAGGCCGCCGAGCTGTCCCTGGCGCAGTTCGTCAAACATCTGGGTGGCAGAGCGGAGTCTTACCTTGGGGAACAAGGGGTCGGTCTTCGCTTTCCGGCCGCGACTCGGCGCGGAGCCTTTGGCGTCGGGCTCTTCTTCGCGGGCGAAATCCAATTCGGGCTGGTCGTCGCTGGCGCCTTCGATGACCGGATAGACGATGTAGGCCTGGCGTCCCTGCGCAACCTGCTTGCGTATGAAGGCCCACACATCGGCGGCCTTTTGCTCCGAGGTGCGGCGGGTGACGATGGGCGTACGGCCGGGCGGAAGCTGGTCGATGACGCTGAGGTCCATGTCGCCGTAGAGGGTGAGCGCGAGAGTGCGCGGGATTGGCGTGGCCGTCATCACCAGGACGTCGGGGTCCGAGAGCACGCCGGCGGCGTTGGGCTTTTTCATCAGCTTGAAGCGTTGCTGGACGCCGAAGCGGTGCTGCTCGTCGACGATGACGAGGCCGAGATTGGCGAAATCCACTTTTTCTTCAATCAAAGCGTGGGTGCCGATGGCGAGCTGGGTTTCGCCGCGGAAGATGCGTCCCCGGCCCTCGCGTTTCTGCTCCTCGTCGAGCGAGCCGGTGAGCAGGGTGACCCGGTATGGCTTGCCGGTGCTGGGCGAAAGCTTGTCGGCGAGCAGCTTGCGGGCGCTGAGGAAGTGCTGGGTGGCGAGGATTTCGGTCGGTGCCATCAGAGCGGCCTGGAAGCCGTTTTCGATAGCGATCAGCGCAGCCTGCATGGCAACGATGGTCTTGCCCGAACCGACGTCTCCCTGCAGCAGGCGGCGCATGGGCTGGGGTCTGCGCATGTCGGCGACAATCTCCGCGAGCACTCGCTTCTGCGCAGCGGTCGGATGGAAGGGAAGCACCTGCTTCAGGGCTTCGCGGACATGCGGACTGGTCGCAAAGGCGGTGCCCGGACGCTCGCGCAAGCGCCGGCGCTTGAGTTCGAGGCCAAGCTCGAGGTACCAGAGCTCTTCGAAGATGAGGCGGCGATGAGCCGGCGTGCGCGCCGCCATAAGATCAGCAATGGAGGTGCCGGCGGCGGGGAAGTGCAGTGACTTGAGCGCTTCCATGCGGCCGGGCAGATGCAGGCGTTCGCGCAGGGCCGCTGGCAAGGTCTCTTCTGCTTCCACGCCGGCTTCGGTGAGCTCCTCAAAGACGCTCCACATCACCCGGCGGGTCCATTTGGAGCTGAGTTTCGAGCCCCACGGAGTCGTTCCGCCAAGGCTCTCGTACACGGGAACGATGCGCCCCATCTCAAGCTGCGCGAACTCAGCATCGGGCCCGGTGGTGCCCGGTTCGGGCAGGATCTCGAACTGCGGCTGGACCAGCTTGAAGCGGCCGCTGCCTCCGCTGCGTGAAGCTTCGAGCTTGCCGTAAACAGCCACCCGCTGTCCCAGGCGGAAGCGATCGCGCAGGTAGCTTCCGTTGAACCACATGCACTTGATCGTGGACTGGCCAAGCCGTGCGCGGGCGGGGTCGGGGGCGGCGGCAAAGCCGGCGCCAGGGCCCTCGAGGCCCAGGGTCATCTCGAAAAGCGGGCCGCCACGCGTGCGCAGCAGGGCGGAGCCGCGGACGTCGCCGATCAGCGAGGCCATGTCTCCGGGCTTCATCTCGGCGATCGAGCGGGGATTGAGGCGGTCTTCGTACCGGAATGGCAGGTGGTAAAGCAGGTCTTCTACGGTCTCGACGCCGCGTTTCGCCAGTGGCCCGGCGATGCGCTCGCCGACGCGTTTGACGAATTGAATCGGCGTCGAAAGCTGGAGGGGCACTCGATGATGCTAACAACCCGGCGGCCTGCTGCCTCCCCCGCTGGTAGACTCAGGGTATTCCCATGGCCATTGTTGAACTTGATCGGATTCGCAAGGTTTACGACACCAAAGTTGCTGTAGAAGGTCTCTCGCTGTCCATTGAACCGGGAACGATGTTCGGACTTTTGGGCCCGAATGGCTCGGGCAAGTCGTCCTCCATTCGCATGATGATCGGGATCACGCGCCCGGATTCGGGAACGGTGCGGCTGTTCGGGCAGCCCTTTCATCGGGAGGCGCTGAAGCGCATTGGCTACCTGCCGGAAGAGCGTGGGCTCTACAAGAAGATGCAGGTGCTGGACCAGCTCGTCTTCCTGGGTCAGCTCCACGGGCTTTCACCCTCGGTGGCGGAGCAGCGAGCGAAGGCGTGGTGCGAGCGAATGCAGATTGCCGACGCCATGGAGAAGAAGACGGAAGAGCTTTCGAAGGGGATGCAGCAGAAGATCCAGTTCATCGCTGCGCTGCTGCACGAGCCCGACCTGATCATCATGGACGAGCCTTTTTCCGGCCTGGACCCTGTGAATGCCACGCTGCTGATGGATACGCTGGTCGACCAGCGGAAGCAGGGCAAGGCGATCCTTTTCAGCACTCACCGGATGGACCAGGTGGAGAAGCTGTGCGATTCGATCGCGATTATCTATAAGGGCCGGCTAGTGCTCGAAGGCAACATGCGTGAGATCAAGTCGCGCTACCCTGCCAACAGGGTGCATGTGCACTTTGAGGGTGACGCCAGCTTCCTGGCGCATCCTGGCGTCGCCGAAGCAAAGAACTATGCGGGGCTGGCGGAGCTGATTCTCACCGAACCCGCCGCGGCGCAGTCCATCCTTGCGCATGCCATCGCGAAGGGAACATCCATCACCCGGTTCGAGGTGATGGAGCCGACGCTCGAAGAGATCTTCATTGAGATGGTTGGAGAAAATGTCGATGCATAGCAGCCTCAGCAATGCCTGGCTGATTGCCAGGCGCGAATATCTCGAACGGGTGAGGACCCGCGCGTTCCTTCTGGCCACGGTGCTGATCCCCGTGCTGATGGGCGGGTTCGTGTTTGCGAGCGGATACCTGGGGACCAAGACCAAGGACCAGGCGCATCTCGCGATCGCCGCCAGCGATGCGCAGTTTGCCGCCGACCTTAAGCATCAACTGGAGACGGGCAAACATTCGCACATGACCGTCGATCTGTACCAGCCGACGCCGGCCACGCGGGCTACTCTCGACCAGTCTCTGCGCGATAAGAATGGCATTACCGGCTACTTGTGGGTCACCGGGAAGCCGGCAAATCAGCGGCCGAAGTTTGCCTACACGGCGCGCTCCGCCGGGGACGCGACGACCGTCAACATACTAGCCAGTTCCATCCAGACGGTGCTTACGCGGGAGGGCCTCACGCGATCCGGCCTGGGCGCGACGGATGTCGACAGCATGCTGGCGCCGGTGGATGTGGACACCAGCGCGAACGGAGACAGCAGAACCGCTTACGGGGCGGCCATCACGCTCTTCCTGCTCATGTACATGGTCATCATGCTGTACGGCATGAACACGGCGCGATCAATTATCGAGGAAAAGTCCAGCCGCGTCTTCGAGGTGTTGCTGTCGACCATCCAGCCCGACGAGATGCTGGCGGGCAAGATCCTGGGTGTAGGCGCTGTGGGGCTCACGCAGATCGGGGTATGGATGCTGGCGGCTGCCATTCTGAGCAGCACCAACCTGGCCGCAGGGCTGGTGGGTTCGGGGCATATCCCGATCAGCCTGCCGCAGATTTTTTTCTTCATGGCGTATTTCCTGTTCGGGTTCCTCATCTATTCGTCCATTGCGGCGGCGCTGGGCGCGATGACGAACTCGGAGCAGGAGCTGCAGCAGTTGAACATGTTCCTGGTGATGCCACTGGCTTTCTGCATGCTGATGCTGTTTGTCATCCAGACTGCGCCGAACTCCACGCTTTCTACGGTGGTATCGTTGATCCCGTTCTGCAGTCCGCTGCTGATGAACATGCGCATTTCGTTGACGACCGTGCCGGCGTGGCAGGTAGGGCTCAGCTTCGTGCTGATGTCGCTGACCATCTTGGCGATTCTCTGGGTAGCGAGCCGCATCTATCGGGTCGGGATCCTCATGTACGGGAAGAAACCGGATCTACCGGAGATCCTGCGCTGGCTGAAGTACAGCTAGAGCAAACATCCTGTTGGCGTAAAGGGTGCGCTCAATACCCTTTTCTGGCACGCAAAACAGCCCTTGTTCCATTTCTGGCTTCCCCGCGACAGGAGGGTTGCTCTACGGAAATCGCGGAGCGGCTCTTGTGGCAAGGCTTCATCACGGACGAAGGCCGCTGCGTTGTGCAGCGGCCTTTGCCTTTTCCACCCGGTGGCTGCATTTAATGCTGCGTCATCAGGCCGGTGCCGCTGTCGGGACCACAGGAGCCGGTTAGCGTCCAGTTGGTCACAGTCAGGGTCTTGCCGTCGGTGGAGAAATTCCCGGCTACATCCACGCTGTTTCCGGTGGACGAGTCGGCGTAGGTGAAGTTGAAGCTGCCGCCGGTGACCTGCGAGGCCGAGAGGGTGACCGGGCTGTTGAAGCAGGGATTGTTGGGAAAGGTCCCGGTTCCGCTGAGCTGGAAATTCCCGTCGGTGTCGGAGGAAGGCGTCTGCGTGAGGGTGGCGCTGACCTGGATGGACTGGCCATCCGTGTCGGAGAAGGATCCCGTGTAGTTTCCGTTGATGGAGCTGTAAGACTGGGCGTTGGCGTCGGCCGGCGCAGCAAACGCGCAGCTTCCGCCCACGACGTTGTAGGAGGCATCTGACAGCGACTTGCCATCGGCTGCGAGGGTCCCGGTGATGGTGAGCTTGCCGCCGGCGACATTCGCCGCGGTGAGCGTGACAAGATTGTTGGCGTTGGCTGAGCCGGAGACTTCAAATGCCTGTTTGGGCGCGATGCAGGCGCTGGCGGAGTCGGAGTGGAAGATTCCGGTCATCGCTGCGGTGCTTCCGGTGAGTTCGCCGGAGATCGATGAGAGTTTGCCGGCAACCGGTGCAGCCGAGCTGATCTGCCAGTTGCCGGTGACGGCGATGGCTTTGGCGGCAGGCGTGGGAGTCATGGCGCTATTGCATCCGGCCAGGCCGAGCAGGGTTGGGAGGACGAGGCTGGCGCCGAGCAGAGCGCAGGACGAGCGATTTTCGAACATGAGTGAAACTCCAGGGGCCGAGTCGGAGGCGAGCGCGCCCAGGCAGGATGAAACCAGCCGCAGGAGATTCCGCTGCGCAACCTTGAATTGAGGTCATCGTCGCACGCTTGAAAGTGAGGGACAATGACCTCTTCATCGGCTCCACTGACACTTTTGTTTACGGCACGCTACTTTGGTGGGCTGGACACAACCGCGCCACCGCAGCATGCCCCTCTGCCACTGAGCAGCTCTCCCCTGTCATTCCGCAGCGCAGCGGAGAACCTGCGGTTGCCTTTCTTCCTCACTGCCATTCTTGTGAGCGGCGGGTCACCGAAGCGGAAGCGGTACGGCGCGGCCGGTTAAGGCGGACTGGTGGGCAGCGTCCAGAATCTCCGTCACGATGACGTTGGTCTTCAGCGAGGAGAGGCTGTCGCCCTCCTGGATCTGTCCGCTGAGTACGGCTTCGAGGTAGTGCAGAGGATCGTCATACGGCGCGGCAAGCGGCTGGCCATGGGTGAGGTGGCCTTCGGCTTCGTCCTTTTTTCGAACCTCAATCTGGGTGGAATCGATGGCTTTTGCATAGCCCGCGCGGCCATACACATCCATCTGCTTCAGGGCGAACGGCCAGCTCCACGACGCCTCAACGATGGTGACAGCGTGCGGATAGGTGAGCAGGATGTCGGCTTCATCGTCGACCCGCGGGTAGACCTCCGGCTTCACCTGCCTGGTCACTGCGGTGACGCTTTGCGGCGCTTCGCCATGCATCAGCCAGGTCATCAGGTCGGGCCCGTAGCAGCCGAAGTCGATCAGCGCGCCATCGCCGCCGCGCTTGGGGTCGGTGAGGAACGCGAGGAACTCCGGTCCGACGCCGATCTCCTTCGGGCCCTGGTGTCCGTCGCGGATCACGGTCTTGACGATGGGGCCGAGCTTATTGTCTGCCACCAGCTTGTAGGCCTCGCTATTGCTGGCGTACCAGCTGGTTTCGAAGTCGACGAGAACGTGAATGTGGGAGCGCGCGGCGGCGGCCTGCATGGCCAGCGCATCGCCGTAGGTGATGGCGAGTGGCTTTTCCATGAGCACGCTCACTCCCAGCGAAGCGCACTCCTCAACGATAGCCCGGTGCTGATCCGGCGCGGTGAAGACCAGCGCCGCCTGGGGATGGACGCGGGCGACCATCTCCGCCAGGCTGCGGAAGTGCAGGGCAGGGGACAGGTGGAATCGTTGCGCGTACGAGTCGAAGAGCGCCTGGTCGGGTTCGACGATGCCGACCAGTTGCACGTCAGGGCGGTTCAGGATTCCTCCCGCCGGGGTGAGCGCTCCTCCGCCAAAGAATCCGGCCACATGGCCGTGCACCAGGCCGACGATTCCGACCTTGAGCGGAGCCGCGGTCTGCGATGACGCGGAGGCGAACGTGGCGAGCAGAGTGACGAGCACGGTGACAGTTTGCTTGAGGTTCACGGGGATTCCTTTGCGGATCGAGAATCAGACGCGGCGCGGCGTGACCATCCTAGAGCAAGTTGCCCTTTGCCGGGGCGAGGCTCCGGCCCGCGATCCACGTCAGCCCATTCGGTAAACTCAAGCGGTGGCGGAGTTCTCCTTTCGACAACGCATCGTGCTGGCGGTGGTTCCGCGCGTGGTGGCTTTAATCCTGCGAGTACTGGGTTCGACGCTGCGGTACGAAGATGTCTTTCCTGCAGGAGCGCGCGATCCGATTCCCGGCGACGCCTATCCAGGGCCAACGGTGTACGCGTTCTGGCATCGGTCCTTGCTGGCATGCGCGCATCGCTTCCGCAAGAAGGACATCGCCATCCTGATCTCGCAGAGCTTCGATGGAGAGCTGATCGCCCGAACGGTGGAGTTGCTCGGGTTCAAAGCGGTCCGTGGGTCGAGTTCGCGCGGCGGCGCCAGTGGACTGCGCGCCATGAGCGAGGCCTACACGGCCGGGCATCGCTGTGCGTTCACCGCGGATGGGCCGCGCGGGCCCTCGATGGTCGCCAAGGCCGGACCGGCCCAGTTGGCGAAGCTGGTGGAAGCTCCCTGGGTCGGCGCGTTTTATGCGCTTCCGGTGCGTGCGTGGGAGCTGAAGACCTGGGACCGGTTCCTGATCCCGAAGCCTTTCTCCAAGGTCTACGTCAGCTTTCCGGAGCACGTACCCGCAAACGCGGCGGACCTGCAGGCCGGGATTCAAGCGGCGCTGGACGAGGCGGTCGTGATGGCAGAGAACGCCAGGCGCCTGGCGTCGGATCACGTGGCGCGACCTTGATGCGGGGCAGGATTTAATCTGGTTGGAATGCGGGTTTCCGACTTCCACTTCGATCTGCCCGAGGAACTCATTGCGCAGGCACCCCCACCCGTGCGCGGCACCAGCCGCATGCTGTCCGTCGATCGCCAGACCGGGGCGATGCGGGATGATCTCTTTGCCAGCCTTCCGGCGTACCTGCACGCGGGCGACCTGTTGATCTTGAACGACTCCCGCGTGCTGCCGGCGCGTCTCTTTGCACAGCGCCTGGGAGCGAAGACGCAGGCCGGCTCGCCGGCTCCCACCGGCCGCATCGAAGTGCTGCTCACTCAGCAACTGGAGCCGCAGGAGTGGTCGGCGCTGGTGCGGCCCGGGCGCAAGGTGCAGCCGGGAGAGACGCTGATCTTTCCGGACCCGGCGGGCGCGCCGGTGCTGAGGGCGGAGGTGCTGACCGCCGGCGATTTCGGCGAGCGGACGCTGCGGTTCGCGCCGGATCCGCAATTTCTCGAGCATCTCGACCGCATCGGGCACATGCCGCTTCCGCCTTACATCCATCGCGACGACTCGGCCGAGGACCGGACGCGCTATCAGACGGTCTATGCCGCGGCGAGTGGCTCGGCCGCTGCGCCAACCGCGGGACTGCACTTTACGCCCGAAATTTTGGACGCGCTGCGTGCCAAGGGCGTGCGGGTGGAGACGATCACGCTGCACGTGGGCCTGGGAACGTTCCAGCCGGTGCGCGCCGAGCGCGTCGAGGAGATCCGCCTCCACACCGAGCATTACACGCTCCCACCGGCAACCGCGGCGGCCATTCACGCGGCGCTCGCAGACGGCCGCCGCATCATTGCAGCCGGCACCACGACCACGCGCATGCTCGAGCATTGCGCGGCCGAAGGACGGCTGGAGGCTCACGCGGGAGCCACCAGCATCTTCATCAGTCCGGGGCACCGGTTTCGCGTGGTCTCAGGCCTCCTGACGAACTTCCATTTGCCGCAATCGACCCTGCTGATGCTGGTCAGCGCCTTCATGGGAAGGGAACCGGCCCTTGCGGCGTATGCGCACGCCGTCCGCGAGCGCTACCGCTTCTTCAGCTACGGCGACTGCATGCTGATTCTTTAGCGAGTCCAGCGCGGAAAGGCCGGCGGGTAAGCTCCGGCGGGTAAGATTGGCATGTATGGCTGCCTCCCAGAAACCTCCGGTTTACCTGCTCGATTCCATGGCCTTCATCTTTCGGGCCTATCACGCCATGCAACGGCAGCGGCCCATGTCCACCCGCACCGGTATCCCGACCGCGGCGACGTATGTCTTCGTGAACATGATCAACAAGCTGCGCAAGGACTTTGCTCCACACTATCTGGCCGCCATCTACGACGTGGGTGCTCCGGTACATCGCAACCGGCTCGCCGGGCAGTTGAAGGATGTCCAGAAGTTCAACATCAGGACGCAGGCCTTCGAGACCGTCGAATATGGCGGCTACAAGGCCAACCGCACCGAGACACCGCCCGACCTGATCCAGCAGCAGCCCTACATCCGCCGGGCGCTGGAGGCGTTTCGCATTCCCATCCTCTACTACGAGGGGATGGAGGCGGACGATGTAATCGGCACGCTCTCCTGCAGGCTCTCGGCGCTTGGACACCATGTCTACGTCGTCTCGTCCGACAAGGACATGATGCAGCTGGTGAACGAGCAGGTGTCCATCCTCAATCCGACCAAGGACAACCTCATCCTCGATCCGGCCGGCGTAGAAAAGGTGCTCGGCGTGCCGCCGCGTCAGGTGGTCGATGTGATGGCGCTGCGCGGCGACTCGATTGACAACATACCCGGCGCGCCGGGTATCGGCGACAAGGGCTCGGTCGAACTGATCCAGCAGTTCGGATCGGTGGAGGCGGCGCTCGACCGCGCGGATGAGGTGAAGAAGAAAACCTATCGGGAGTCGCTCCAAAACAACCGCGACAACATCCTGCTTTCGAAGGAGCTGGTAACGATTCATACCGAGGTGCCGATCGAGTATTCGCTTGAAGCAATGCGAACCCAGCCGGTGGACAACGCGGCATGCCGCGAGCTGTTTGCCGAGCTGGAATTTACGACACTGCTGAAGGAACTCGCGCCGGCGGTGGATAACACCGTCTTCCGCTTCAACCTGAAGCCGGCGGCGGACGAGATCGCCCGGCTGTTGGCGGACGCCAGAGACCAAGGATTGGCCATCGCCATCTTTGAGGATGCGCGCGCGCTCGCCGAGGAGACAGCGGCGGATCCCGCGGACGATGCCGAGGTAGAACCTCCGCCCGCCGAGAATATGTCGCTCTTTGGCGTCGCGCAGGCGAACCCGGGCCCACCCGTTGAGAGTGCCGGGAAGGATCCGGCATGCCGCCTAGGTATGGCCACATCACCCGACGCCGGCATGGAAGTCGCGCTCGATGCTCCCGGGCTGCGCCAAGCCCTCGAAGACGCGTCGCTGGCCAAGGACGTGCACGACCTGAAGGCGGTGCTGCGCGCGCTGGAGCCGCATGGAGTGACATTGAGGGGTGTGCGCGACGACGTGATGCTGCTGAGCTACCTGGTGAATCCCACTCACGGCTCGCACACTCTGCCCGATATCGCCGCGCGGACGACCAGCCGGGCGCTGGTGCATCAGCCCACCAAGGAAAATCCGAGCGACCCCAAACGGCTGGCCGAAGCCGCCGCGGCCATCGCGCGGCTGGCCACGGCTCTGGGCACGCAGGTGGCCGAGGCTGGCACCTTCGAGCACCATATCCCAAAGGACGAGCCGGCGCTCGGCGGTGCGATGACGCCGGAGATGCTGTTCATCACGCCGGTAACCGCGAATCCGGAGAAGGCGTCCCCACTGCGCAAGGTCTACGAGACCATCGACCTGCCGCTGGTGCCGGTGCTGCTGCGCATGGAGCAAGCCGGGGTGCGGATCGATCCGGCCGTACTGAACCAGATGGGCTCGCGCCTCGCGGTCGAGATCGACAACCTCGCCGAGAGAATTTATGCCGATTCGGGTAGCCGCTTCAACATCAATTCGCCCAAGCAACTCGGCGACGTGCTGTTCAACCGCATGAACCTGCCCAAGCCGATGAAGTATGGCAAGGGCAAGGTGGTTTCGACGGCGCAGGATGTGCTCGAGGAGCTGGCCGAGAGTCATCCCATCGCCGCGCTCGTCATCGAGCATCGCCAGTTGCAGAAGCTGAAGTCGACCTACCTCGATCAGCTGCCATCGCTGGCGGATGCAGACGGTCGCATCCATACGACGTTCAACCAGGTGGGCACGGCCACCGGACGGCTCTCAAGCACCAACCCGAACCTGCAGAACATTCCCACGCGAACCGCCATTGGACGCGAGATTCGCGCGGCCTTTATCGCGGGTCTGGGCGCAAACGGCGAACAAAACCTGCTCATGTCCGCCGACTACAGCCAGATCGAGCTGCGGCTGATGGCGCACTTCAGCCAGGATCCGCTGCTGCTGAACGCCTACCGTACTGGTCAGGACATCCATACGCTGACCGCGGCGGAAGTCTTCGGCGTCGACGCCGCGACCATGGACAAGGAGACGCGCGCCCGGGCCAAGGCGGTCAACTTCGGCATCGTCTACGGCATTAGCCCGTTTGGCCTGGCGGCGCAGCTCGGCATCGATCAGAAGATCGCAAAGACCTATATCGAGACTTACTTCGAGCGTTATGCGGGTGTCCGCCGCTTCATCGATGAGACTCTGGCGACCGTTCGCCGCGACCAGGCCGTACGCACGTGGTTCGGACGCGTCCGGCCGATCCCCGACATCGGCTCCAGGAACCCGAACATGCGTGGCTTTGCCGAGCGCACGGCGGTGAATACGCCGCTCCAGGGTACGGCCGCCGACCTGATCAAGCTGGCCATGATCGCGCTCGACCGCGAGATTTCCGCCCGCAGGTTGAAGTCTCGCATGACCCTGCAGGTGCATGACGAACTGCTGTTCGATGTTGTTCCCGATGAGGCGGACGAGATGCAGGCGCTGGTGAAGCACGAGATGGAACAAGTGGCGGAGTTTTCGGTGCCCATTGTTGCCGATGTGGGCCTGGGCGAGAACTGGCGCGATATCAAGTAGTCCGCCGGCTCAGTATTTCGCCAATTAGGAGGCCACTCCGCGAAAACCGTTATACTGAATGTTGCGAGGCCGTGCCCTGTTTCCGGTCCGCGCGCTGCCTGCACGACGCGCGTGGATACTCATCGGCTGCCGGCCACGTGGCAAGCAAACCCGAAAGAAGACACCTCACTGTGGATCATCAGACTAAAGTCGCGCTCAAACAGGATCAGTTCGTCACCACCACCGCTCACGGCCTGGATTGGGTCAGCGAAAACCGCCGCACGGTGCTGGTTGGCTCGGCTGTAGCGTTCGTAGTTCTTGTGCTGGCGGTAGTTGGCGGTGTGTTGTGGCACAGCCGCTCGCAGGCGGCGGCCAACGCCTTTGGCGACGCGATGAACATCTACGAGACGCCCATCGCGTCGGCGACCCAGCCGGCACCTCCCGGGACCAAGACCTACGCGTCCATCGCCGAGCGGGCCAAGGACGCCAACGCGGCCTTCCGCGCGGTGGCCGATCGCTATGGCATGACGGCCGACGGGAAAAATGCGCGCTACTTCGCCGGCCTCACCTATCTGGAAGCCGGGCAGAACCAGTCGGCGGAAGACACGCTGAAGCAGGTGGCGGGCGGCTGGAACAAGCAGCTCGCGTCCCTGGCGAAGTTCGCCCTGGCAGACCTTTACCGGCAGACCGGGCGGGATGCGCAGGCAATCGAACTCTACAACGAGCTGACCGCGAAGCCTACCGACTCGGTGCCTGCCGGACTAGCTCAGATTCAGCTTGCCGAGCTCTACACGGCCGAGGGCAAGGTGGACCAGGCGCACAAGATCTACGCGCAGCTGAAGGATAAGGACGCCAAAGGTCCGGCGGGCATGATTGCCGCGCAGAAGCTGAATCCGGCTCCCGCCCCGGGCGGCGCGCCGCAGATGTAGCTTCGCCTGCGCAACGAGTCCGGTCCCTCAAGGGCGCGGCCGCTCGGTCCCTTCCATCAGTCCCAGAAGGGCTGCATTGATCCGGCTGCGCGTGGTAAATCGCTCATTCGCCCGGGTCACGAAGCGCACCACCACATCCACGCCGGTCGCCGCCGGCCTCAGTTCCACCGTCGGTTTGGCGTCGAACTTGCCGACGCCGATATTCTTTGCGACTCGTTGCCACTCCAACTCCGCCTGCCCGGTATCGGTCTCGGTCTGTTCATCCACCGCCGTCTGCATCTGCTTGATCAATTCATAGGCGTCCGCGGTTGCGGGCACATTCACGCTCAACTCATCCCACATCCACTGCCCCTGGGTGGAGAAGTTGAAGAACTGTCCCCGCAGCGCGAAGCTGTTGGAAAAGCTCATGCGCCGGCCAGTCGGATGCCCCTTCGTGGTCCAGTTTCCGGTCTCCAGCAGCACCGTGCGAAACAGGCTGATCTCGGCCACCTCACCGGCCACGGAGTTGATCTCGACCCAGTCACCCACCCGGATGCCATGCCGCCCCATCAGCGAAAACCAGCCGAAGAACGCCAGAATGAAGTCCTGGAACACCACGGTTACACCGGCTGTCGCGAACCCGAGGATGGTCGGCATCTGCTGCGGCGTCCCGAAGACCACCAGCGCAACGCCGACCAGGCCAAATAGCTCCGACGTGAGCAGCACGATCGTCTCCAGGGTATGCATCCGGCGCGGTTCGGAGCTCACCCGGCGCACAGCCATGCGCCCGAAGACCGCGGCCAGCGCAGCCAGCAGCACAAGGAACGCCACCCAGGCCAGCGATTCCAGCAGCAGGTACGCCACGATGCGGTGCTGCATCCACACCTGCGCCTGCCAGCGCTGGTACACCGTCACCAGTTGCTGATCGGTCTGAAGACGGTCGTCCAGGATGCTCATGACCCTCCGCCGCGAAGCCATCGCCTTCAGCAGCTTCACCCGGTCCGATCCCGCCAACGTCGCGACGGCGGCGCTGTCGCTGGTGCCCTCCTTCTCCAGCTGCAGATGCTGCTGATCCAGCTTTGCCGCGTCCCCTCGTGACTCACTCTCCGCCTGCTCCAGCAAGGCGACCCGGCTGCGTTGCGCGAACCACGCCCTCAGCCGCCCCAGCAGGGTGGCAAACTCCCGCGCCGCGGCCACCGCCGTCTTTTTCTGTTGTCCAGTCCCCTCGAACTTCTTCATCGCCGCTTCGCGTGCCGAGAGTTCCTGCTGGATCTCGCCGCGCTTGTCGCCGGTCGCCCGCGCCAGGTCGGCCGTCGCGTCCGCCAGCTCATCCTGATCCAGCCCCAGCTGCGCCTCCGCGATATCCGCGTCGTCGCCCGCGGTTGCTGGAGCGTTCGCCGCCTTGGCGGCCGCGTTCGCCGCATCGAGCGCCGCCTGGTCGGACTTCACCGCGGCCTTCAGGCCGGCCACCTTCGCCGCCAGCGCGGCTGCCTCGCCCTTCGGCGGCTTCTGATTCAGCTCCGCTTCGAGCAGCGCGCCCTGAAACGCCTGGTCGACCTCGTGGTCGGCGAGCCGTTCCGCGTCCTGCGCAAAGCTCTGTTCCTCGGCTGAGACCGCCAGCCCAGCCAGGGTGCGTGCCGTCTCGTATGGCGCTTGGTCCACCAGGCCGGTGTCGCCCACCTGCCCGTGCCTCAGAAAAGCCAGCTCCTGCAGCGCGCCTCGATTGACAAAGAGCAGCGCCAGCAGGACCACCAGGGCTGCCGCGGGCAGTATCACTCCCAACCGGCGTAGATCGTTCATGTTTCCTCGAGCCTGACGTATCTCCTTATGTTAACGGGGCGAGGGGATCGGCTGCGGTCTTTCTGCCAGGCTGCCTCGTCTACCGCACAGCATCAGAGGCCTGTACCCCGCACTTTGGAGGCTCCTCGTGAAGCACCTGATTATCCTTGTCGCCTTGATCCTGCCCGCTTTGCTCGCACTCTCGCAGACGGCATCACCTGCTGGCACAGTCACCGTAGCCGACGTCATCACGTTGTCGCAGGCCAAGGTGGGCGACTCGGTGATTCTCGCCAAGCTGACGCAAGCCAATCATGCTATGTCCCTCACCACGGACCAGATTCTTCAACTCAAGTCGGCGGGCGTGTCGGATACCGTCCTGCGCGCCATGATCCTGCCTCCTTCCAGTGCTCCAGCCACCGGCGTGGTTGTCGACAACAAATCCGTCGACCAGCTTCATAGTCTCAACCCGACCGGGGCCACGGTGCCCTACGGAATCGACACACCACCTGCCGAGGATCCTCTCGCACCGCACGACTCGGGCATCTATCTTGCCTCTTCAAGCCCCGACGGAAAGCAGAGTTTCCAGTTCCTGGATCGCGCCGGGATCACCGGCGTGCAGGAGAACGTGGGCGCGGTCTTCACCTTCTTTACCGTTCCTGTCACGGTGAGTTACACGATCCAGCCGCCGCGCTCGGCGATCCGCACCGCCAATCCCTTGCCGGTCTTCTACTTCTACTTCGAGAACAAAGCCGCCGGCCTCGGCAAATCCGCATTCTCCGCCGCGAACGTCAGCGCGCCGACGCAGTTTCAGCTGGTCAAGTTCTCCGCCAGCAAGAAGCAGCGCACCCTGCCCGCGGTGAAGTTCGGCGTGTTCACCGGCCTGGGCAACGGGGAAAAGGACATTGCGTTCAACAGTCAGCAACTGCGTAGCGGTGTCTACCGCGTCACACCCGTCAAACCCTTGCCGCCGGGCGAATATACCTTCATCGCCGCCCCTGCCCGACAAGCTCCAGCCGCCGTCAACGACCCAAACGCGCCAAAGCCGGACCTCTTCGACTTCGCGATCGACGCTCCCTCAGCGACATCCAGCGGCGCGTCACGCGAATGAGGGAGCGCCTCGCAAGCGATCCAGTACTCCTGGTTGAGGACATGCTGCGGCAGCATCGGCAAAAAGTTGAGTCCTGCATCTAAGATTGAGTCAGGCCAACGCACCCTCGAAGGACTTCATGCAGATCGCTTCCGTCGGCACCGCATTCCCGCCGCACCGCTACACCCAAACCCATATCGCCGAAACCCTCGTCGCCCGCTGGGGGGATAAACTCCCGGAGCCGCGACTCCTCACCCGCCTCCACGCCAACTGCGGTGTCGACACCCGCTATTTCGTCCTCCCCATCGAACGCTACCCCGAACTCCACGGCTTCAAGCAGACCAACGACGAGTGGATCACCGCCGCAGTCGAACTCGGTCAGACCGCCGTCGAACGTGCCCTCACGCCGCTCGGCCTCACCCCGGCAGACATCTCCGCTATCTTCTTCGCCTCGGTGACCGGAATCGCTTCGCCCACCATCGACGCCCGCCTGATCAACAAGATGCCGTTCCCCACCCATGTCAAGCGAACCCCCATCTTTGGACTCGGCTGCGTCGCCGGCGCCGCCGGCATCGCCCGCGCATCGGATTACCTGGCGGGCCATCCCGCCGAAATCGTTCTGCTTCTCTCCGTCGAACTCTGCTCCCTCACCTGGCAGGATGACGATCAATCCGTCGCCAATCTCATCTCCTGCGGGCTCTTCGGCGATGGCTGTGCCGCTGTCATTCTCGCCGGAGAAGAAGCCGTGCTCCCCAGCCCGCCCACCCGCGCCCCCGCCATCCTTGCCACCCGCTCCACCTTCTATCGCCACACCGAGCATGTCATGGGCTGGGACATTCGCGACACCGGCTTCCGCATCGTGCTCTCGCCCGACGTGCCACGGGTCGTGCTCGAAAATCTCCGCGGCGACGTCGACTCCTTCCTCGCCGAACAGAACCTCACGCTCGCCGACATCAAGTCCTGGATCTTCCACTCCGGCGGCCCCAAGGTTCTCGAAGCCACTGAAAAGGCGCTCGACCTTCCCCCGGAGGCGCTCGCTCTCAGCTGGAAATCCCTGCGCGAAGTGGGCAATCTCTCCGCCGCCTCCGTCCTCTGTGTGCTCGAAGACACGTTGAAAAACCATCCCGGCGAACCCGGCTCCTACTCCATTCTTGCCGCCATGGGTCCGGCTTTCTGCTTGGAGCTGGTTTTGCTGCAGTGGTAAAGAACGCCGACCCACGCATCTCATACCGCCGAATTCGCAGCCCGCTCCCGTACACTTCCTCTATGGACGACATCACGACCAAGATCATCCACCTGATCGCCAGCTCAAAGTCGCTTCCCGCGGACGCCGTCACCCCAGCCTCCACCTTCGACGAACTCAACATCGACTCGCTCGATAAGATCAACCTCTCCTTCGAGGTCGAAGAGCTCTTCTCGGTCGAAATCCCCGACAATTCGCTCAACTCCCTCCGCACCGTCGGCGACGTCATCGCCGGCGTCCATCGGTTGCAGATGGCAAAACAGGAAGCATGATACGACGCTCGTTGATTCGCGCCCTCGGATGGTCTTCCGAACCCGATCCGCGGCTTCTTCCTGAACAGCCTGCGCCGGGGACATGAGCTCGATATGCAAAGAGTCGTCATCACCGGTCTCGGCTGCCTCACTCCCATCGGCAACTCGGCTCACGATCTCTGGCTTTCGCTCGAAGCCGGTCGTATCGGCATCCTGCCGTTTACCGAGCCCGATCCCAGCCTCAAGTTCAAAGCCGCCGGCCAGATCCTCGATCTCGACCTCTCCAGCCTGAGTCCCCCGCAGCTTCAGACCGCCGAGCGCTGTTCGCATCTCGCCATCCTCGCCGCCCGTCAGGCCGCGGCTCAATCATCTCTGACCTCCCATCACGCTCCGGACCAGATCGCCATCGTGCTCGGCTGCTCCACCAACGGGCGGCAGGCGGAAGAGCCCGAGATCGCCCGCGTCTACACCCAGAACGCCCGCGTCCATCCGCTCACTATCGCGCGCTCCATGGCCTCGAACGGCGCCAGCCAGGTGGCCATCGATCAGCACATCACCGGGCCTGCCTTCGCCGTCTCGACCGCCTGCGCCTCCGGCGCCCACGCCATCGGCCTGGCTTTCCACATGATCCGCAGCGGCATGGTCACCGCCGCGCTTGCCGGAGCCCACGAAGCCCCGCTGACACGCGCCTTCCTCCGCGCCTGGGACTCGATGCGCGTGGTCTCCCCCACCGCCTGCCGCCCGTTCTCGGTGGACCGTGACGGCATGTCGCTCGCCGAAGGCGCCGCCGTCCTCTCGCTCGAAACCCTCGCGTCCGCCAGAGCCCGCAATGCCCCCATCGTCGCCGAAATCCTCGGCTTCGGCATGTCCACTGACGCTCACCACATCACCCAGCCGCGTGCCGAAGGCCCGGCGCAGGCCATCCGCGCCGCCCTTGCGGATGCCGCCGCAACGCTGGCCGCAAACTCCCAGACCGAACCCCACCCACTCCAGCAGCAGGTCGCCTTCATCAACGCCCACGGCACCGCCACCCCCATCAACGACCAGGTTGAAGCTGCCGCCATCCACCAGGTCTTCGGCCCCCGCGCATCCCAGATCCCCGTCTCCGGAACCAAGGGGTTCCACGGTCACTCGCTTGGCGCCTCTTCGGCCATTGAAACCCTCATCACGGCGCTTGCTCTCCATCATCGCCGCGTCCCGTTTACCGCCGGCACCATGACCCTCGATCCCTCGCTCCAACTCGATGTGGTCCTCGGGCAGCCACGCGATCTTCCTCCCGAAGGGCGGCTCATCGCCCTCACTCAGTCGCTCGCCTTCGGCGGCCTCAACGCCGTTCTTTGTCTGCGCAGCGCGCCCTGATCATCAACCTCCAATGGCCTGATTTCGATCGTCGCGGATTCCTGATCGCTGTCTGCCGGACGTGCGCGGCATCCCGCCTGCGCCGCCTTTTGTCATCCTCATGAAACATTTCTCTTGCAATACCCGCGGCCAACCGCTACCTTAGCTCCAATCCCTGTCTCATTTGGCCTAAACCGGGCGCCTCCACGACGAGGTTCTCCCGGTCCTCCCGACGACGCACTCTGCATCGCCCGGGTAGTCCCTTCCTTATTCCACCAACTGCCTTCCGGCGGTAACGCGGCTCTGTCTCCATTTTTCGAGGTGAATCAGCATGAAAAGACTTCCCGCAAAGCTCATCAGCCTCTTCGTACTCCTGGCCCTGGGTCTCGCCGCCCACGCCCAGACCTTCCGTGGTGGGATCAACGGAACCGTCGAAGATCCAACCGGCGCGGTCATTCCCAACGCCGACGTGGTCGCCACCGATGTCGCAACCGGGATCGTGCACAACACCACAAGTTCATCCGCCGGCGAATTCCTCTTCCAGGACCTCCCTCTCGGCACCTACAACATCTCTGTCACGGTCGCCGGCTTTTCCGTCGCAAAGTACGACAAGATTACGGTAGCCGCCGGAACCACCTACACGCTCCCGGTCAAGCTGCAGCTCTCATCCACCGGCACTACCGTGGAAGTCGAAGCCGGCGCCGTCGCGCTCGACACCACCACCGTCACCCAAACCACCAACCTCGCTAGCGAAGTCGTTAACGATACCCCGCTGAACGGGCGCGACTTTACCCAGCTCATCTCGGTAGCACCCGGCTTCGGAGGATACTCCGCCGGCGGCTTCGGTTCGGTGAACGGCAGCCGCGCCAACCAGGTCAACTGGCAGATCGACGGCGTCGACAACAACGATCTCTGGCATAACGTTCCATCCGTCAATCAGGGTGGCGTGGAGGGTATCGCCGGCATCACCCTGCCGCTTGATTCCATCGAGCAGTATTCGCAACAGACCCAGTCCACCGCCGAAGCCGGCCGCAACCCGGGTGGCGTGGTCAATATCGTAACCAAGTCCGGCACCAATACCATTCATGGCTCGATCTATTTCTTCGACCGCAACGAATTTCTTGCCGCCAACAGCCCTTTCGCCGACGGCGCGCGCAAAGGCGAACTCCGCAACGTGCAGTACGGTGCCAGCATTGGCGGCCCAATCATGAAGGATCGGCTCTTCTACTTCTTCAACTATGAGAAGCAGCAGTTCAAGATCAATTCGCCAGCCATCACCACCGAACCAACCACTGCTTTCCAAACCGATTCCACCGCGCTGCTCAACCAGTTCAATCTCACGCCCACCTCGGTCGCGACCGCTTCGCTCGCCGCGTTCTATCCGGCTTCCATCCTGAACTGCCCAACGGTAGGCTCCTCCTGCGATTCGGTCAACAACTATTCCAGCGCCGCTCCCATCACCGGGTACAGCTATAACGGGGTCGGAAAAGTCGACTTTACGATTACCCCCAAGCACACGCTCGCCCTTCGTATGTACGGCGGTCAAGGCAACCAGGAGGCGCCCGTCGGAACCATCGATCCTTACTTCTTTGAACAGGGTCCGATCCATGTCTACAACTGGTCCGCCGTGCTCAACTCAGTACTCACGTCGCATCTCACAAACCAGTTGCTCGTCGGCGTCAACTACTTCAATCAGATCTTCTTCGATGAGAACCACAACATCGATCCCATCTCTTTCGGCTTCAATACGGGCGCAGCGCAACCGCTTCTCTCAGGTGCCCCAGGAATTAACATCGTCGGCTTCGACAACCTGCAGAATGCCACACCACCCTCAGGTCGCAACGACGTCACCGGACAGATCACCGACTCAGCCTCCCTGGTTCGCGGCAAGCACGAACTCCGCTTCTCCGGCGAGTTCCGCAGGGGTTATGTCAATGAGTTCTACCACCGGAAAACTCGCGGCAACTTTTCGTTCCCCGGGACCCAGGGCCCTTGGGGCTACCAGGCCACCGGCATGAACGCCGGATTCCAGTCCTCCTCCTGCCAGCAACAGTACGGCTTCACCACGCCCACCGCAGCTCAGCAGGCCTATGTTGCCGGCATTGCCGCTCAGAGCAACGGGGAACAGATTCTGGCCCTCGCCGACTTCCTCATCGGCTGCACCCATCAGGCGCAGATCGTTCGCGGAGACACGGAGCGCGAAGTCTACGTCAACAACTTCTCTGGTTCAGCAGGCGACGCCTTCCAGATTACGCCGCACCTCAACCTCAACTACGGCGTTCGCTACGACTATCTCGGACCCATGCACGATGGACAGCAGGACCTCTCCGTCTTCCGCCCGACAAATCCCGATGCGATCAATGGGCTCGTCTTCCAGGGCAAGCAGGTTTCATCCCTCTTTCCCAGAACGCCCTACGATTTCAGCCCCCGCTTTGGCTTTGCTTTCCAGCCCCCGATGGCGCCCGGAACCAACCTGCGCGGCGGAATCGGAATGTTCTTTGATCAACCCAACATGAACCCCTTCCTTGACAATCGGCCACCTAATGGCGGAGCCTCCGGGGCAGAATCCAACCCCGGCGGACCGGCCCCCGTGTCGACGCTCTCAGCCACCAACGAAGTCATCACACCGGGAAAGCTGCTCTTTCCCACTACCACGGCCTTCAGCCCGACCACCTACTACAATCTATATTCCATCAGCCCCAATCTGCGCCCCTCCTACACCTTCAACTTCAACCTCAATCTTGAGAAGAGCCTCGGCTCCAAGTCCCTGTTCACCATCGGCTACGTTGGCTCCCAGTCGCGCAAACTGATCTCAAACCACGACATCAACCAGGCCGCCGTGGGTTCCGCCGCCCTCGTCACGACCAACGCCGATGGAAGCTCCAACCTGCTTGCTCAGAACGCGACCCGTCCATACGGAGCGCAGTTCCCCTACTACGGCACCATCAACGAAGTCGCCAGCATCGGCAACTCCAACTACAATTCTCTTCAGACCACGCTGAAGACCACCAACTATCATCACTTGACCAGTCAGTTCGCCTACACCTGGGCGCACGGCCTGGATATCCTCACGCAGTACCGCAACGCCAATCTCACGAACGCCCTCGATCCCAAGTTCGACTACGGGAACATGGACTACGACACGCGCCACGCCTTTGTCGCTGACCTGGTTTACGACGTTCCCGGCGGAGATCACCTCAAGGGCTTCACCAACGGCTGGCAGCTCAACTCGCTCGTCACCTTCCACTCCGGCCAGCCTTACAGCATCTATACCGGTAACGACACCTCAGGCACTGGTGAAGGTGAAGATCGCGGTGTACCCACCGGCGCAAGTCCTTACGCCGGAACCAGCAAGAGCGTTGTCAACGGGGTGGTCAACTGGCTCAACCCGGGCGCCTTTACCAACCCCACTACTTACTCCTTCGGTACGCTTCGCCGCAACCAGCTCAGCGCTCCCGGATACGGAGACGTCGACCTCTCCGTCTTCAAGAACAATAAGTTTGAGTTCCTCGGACACGACGTCAACACTCAGTTCCGCGTCGAAATGTTCAATCTGTTCAACCGCGCTAATCTCGCCCCGCCCGACAACTACATCGGCGACGGCGCTGCATTCGGTACCATCACCCAGACCATCGGCTTCTACAACGGAGCCCCAGGGATCGGCCCCGGCGAGCCCTTCAACACCCAACTCGCCTTGAAAATCCTCTTCTGACCCTAACCCGTTCCATCCAAACCAATGCCCCGGCCTGCAACCACAGGCAGGGGCATTTTCGCGCCGCTACTAACCCCTCCACTCATTCCGCGAGCGATTCCAAGTCGTAGCCCTCATCGCCGCCGGAACCTCCGGCTTCGTTGCCCCCCACGCACACCCGCCGCACACCGCCACAATCCACATGAGCCCTCCACGCCGACGCCTGACCTGCTTGAATCCCCCGGGCAATCCCGCCGACCGACGCATTCGCAACCACCTGTCATCTAAACTCAAACCTATGTGTGGAATCGTCGGCTATATCGGCCCCAAGTCTGTCGTCCCCGTCATCATTGAAGGTCTGCGCCGCCTTGAATACCGCGGCTACGACTCCGCTGGCATCGCCGTCGGCGGCGACCCCGAACACCCCGGCCAGCTCCTGCTCCGCCGCGCCTCCGGCAAGCTCCGCAACCTCGAAGCCGTCATCGCCGCCGGGCCCATCCACGGCACCTACGGCATCGGCCACACCCGCTGGGCCACCCACGGCCGCCCCACCGAAGAAAACGCCCACCCTCACCGCGACGGCACCGGAACCCTGGTCGTCGTGCACAACGGCATCGTCGAGAATTATCTCCAGCTCAAGCAAGCCCTCATCGCCAAGGGCCACGTCTTCCAGTCCGAAACCGACACCGAAATCATCGCCCACCTGATTCAAGATGAGCTCGAAAAAGCCGCCGCCCAACCCCACAGTCCCGACCGAACCCTCGCCTCCAACGAATCCGAAGCCGTCCTCTCCGACAGCATCCCCACCACGAATCCGGGTGCCCCAGGTCTCGCTTCTGAGACCTCGGTCTCCACCCTCCCGATCCCCCTCGACGAGGCAGTAAGAAGAGCCGTCAAGCGCCTCACCGGAGCCTTCGCCATCGGCGTCCTCTCCGCCCACGCGCCCGACACCCTCGTCGCCGCGCGCATGGGCCCGCCCGCCGTCCTCGGCATCGGCGACAACGAATACTTCCTCGCCTCGGACGTCCCCGGCATCCTCCACCACACCCGCAACATCCACTTCCTCGCCGACGGCGAAGTCGCCACCCTCACCAAACAGGGCATCACCCTCACCGACTTTGACGGCGCAGAACTTCCTCTCAAGGTTCAAAGAATCGCCTGGGACCCCATCCAGGCTGAAAAAGCCGGCTACAAGCACTTCATGCTCAAAGAAATCAACGAGCAGCCCCGCGCCGTCCGCGACACCACCCTCGGCCGCGTCTCGCTCGCCACCGGCGAAGTCTTCCTCCACGACATGCAAATCACCGCCGCCGAGTTCCGCTCCGCGACCGGTATCACTATCGCCGCCTGCGGAACCTCGTGGCACGCCGGCCTCGCCGGCAAATTCATGATCGAGCGTCTCGCCCGCATCCCCGTCGACGTGGATTATGCCAGCGAATACCGCTACCGCGACCCCATCCCCGACGCCTCCACCCTCGGCCTCCTCATCACCCAGTCCGGCGAAACCGCCGACACCCTCGCCGCCCAGCAGGAGCTCATCCGCAAGGGCTCGAAGACCCTCGCCATCTGCAACGTCGTCGGGGCTGCTATCACGCGTGCCGCGCAGGGAACCATCACCACCAACGCCGGCCCCGAGATCGGCGTCGCCTCCACCAAGGCCTTCACCGCCCAGCTCACCGCCCTCTTCGTCTTCGCGCTCTACCTCGCCCAGCAGCGCGGGACAATCTCCAGCGACGAGTCGCTGCATCTGGTAACCGAACTCTCTCACATCCCGCAAAAGCTCGAGACCATCCTGCGCTCGGTCGACGACCAGTGCTGCCAGCTAGCCAAGTCTTTCTCCACTGCCCGCGACTTCCTCTTCCTCGGCCGCGGCATCCACTACCCCATCGCCCTCGAAGGTGCCCTCAAGCTCAAGGAGATCTCCTACATCCACGCCGAAGGCTACCCCGCCGGCGAGATGAAGCACGGCCCCAACGCCCTCATCGACGAAACCCTCCCCGTCGTCTGCATCGCCACCAAAGACCCCGCCGACCCCAGCTCCGTCCTCAAGTACGAAAAAACCCTTTCCAACATCCAGGAAGTTACCGCTCGCTCGGGCCGCGTCATCGCCATCGCCACGGAGGGCGACGATTCGATCGCACAGTTGGTCGAACACGTCATCCACATCCCCCCCGCCCCCGAACTCCTGCTCCCCATCCTCGAAGTCGTCCCGCTCCAGCTCCTCGCCTATCACATCGCCGTCCGCCGCGGCTGCGATGTGGATCAACCGAGGAACTTGGCCAAATCCGTAACGGTGGAATAAATGACCCTGAAGCATGCAGCAGGGTACGATGTACTATCCAACGCGATTTGGCCGCAATTTTGCCGGATCGGAAAGCCGCCACCTGATGGACCATATTCGAGTCTGCAATTTACGGTGCCTAGCGGATAGCGGTGCGATAGAGATCAAACCTATCACACTGCTGGTAGGCGCGAATAGCTCAGGAAAAAGCACGTTTCTTCGCGTATTCCCTTTACTCAAGCAGAGCCACGAAATGCGGACTCTGGGGGGATTAGTCCTAAACGAAGGCGACGTGGATTTTGGATTCTTCGACGAAGCCATTCACCGCAATGCCCAACCTGCTGAACTGAAGCTTGAAATCGGGCTAACTCTGCAGAGGGGGTATTATCAAGGGGGAGCCTGGAACAACTTCCTGATAGAACCCGTCGATCTGACCTGCACAATTAGCTATGTGCAGCGTGCCCACGACTCACGTTATCCCCGACTCAGAGCCGTAGAACTTGAACTTGTTACCGGTACGTCACGAGACAAAATCCTTGTAAGAGCGCAAGATGACGGAACAGTTTCAGATTTCCAGGTGAATGACTTCGTAGCAAGCTCTGAGGAGAAGAAGTCGCTCAACTTGCGCATCACGCGCGGTGTAGTCCCGCAGCTAATCCAGGCAATGAGTAAACAAAGCAAGTTCGACGAATCCTTCGACGTCTCCGAGCGAATTATAAGTCCTTTTGACAAAAGATTGATCGCAGACACCGCCGTCTTCTTCCACGGCAGGACCGCTGAGGAGACACGCCTAGCCACCTTCAGGAGCATCCCAATTGGATCTCCCGAGAAAATGCTGGGCTTTATGCGAAGCGGTGGCCTTGAATCTTGGGTACAGCGTGTCAGGGGACTCACGCCAGAATCAAGTGCCTTTCGAAATGTGCGGAACTTACTATTTGCGAAGCGTGTTAATGACATTCTTGAATCCGTAAATATATATGTTAGTCAACTTGCTAAGTCAGTACACTATTTCCAACCTGTGCGAGCAAGCGTGCAGAGATATTATCTGAGTAGAGACGTATCGATCGAAAGTGTTAATTCGACCGGCCTCAACGTGGCCATGGTGCTGGGCAGTCTGTCGTCTCGAGACCAACTTAGATTTCGTGAGTGGATGCGAAAATACTTCGGGTTTGAAGTATTTCCAGAGAGCGTCGGTGACGGCGCACGTATATCGCTCAGGATGAAAGATGAATCAAGTGGCGCAGAATTTAACCTAGCCGACACTGGATTCGGGTTCTCTCAAATGCTCCCCTTTTTAGTACAGGTGTGGAGTTTGATTGAGGGGCAGAGTGGCCAGTTGCGCCGACCGAGACCCTCCTACTTCCGCTTTCAAAACACCGCTTTTCCGATGAGCTTTATAGTAGCAATAGAACAACCAGAGTTGCATCTGCACCCAGCACTGCAAGCGAGACTTGCTGATCTAATCGTTGCGATGGCAAACCTAAGCCGAGAGAAACAGGTACCTATCCGCTTTGTGCTGGAGACGCACAGCCAAACTATCATCGAGCGCATCGGTCAGTCTGTTGAATGCAAGCTCCTGGAACCGCAGGACGTTCAGATCGTGCTCTTCGAGCTAGATTGGACCAACCCGAGGAGCAACACTTCAAGCGTAAGAACAACTTCCTTTGATGACCTGGGCGTCTTAGTCAACTGGCCTTTTGGGTTTCTCTCAGCACCCCTTTCACTACCTACCTCCACGACGAGCGAAAGGGCGAATGCTGTTCCGAATTGATGAAAGTATTGCAACGTTGTTCCATTCTGGAGCGGCGACGGCACAAGATTATGACGCCCTGGGCCTCCTCCTCTTGGGAGTATCGGAAGGAAATCACAGACTAGCGGGAGCCCGCCCCGTGTTACGCAAACTTGCTGATATCCAATCGCTCAGTCCGCGCGAAAGGAATACTCTGGTCAGAGCTATCGGAAGAGCTTCGGAGGAAGGCCATCTAATCCACGCGCTTAGGACAGTGGGCCGGGTCGTTGCTGAATCTTTAGCGGCTCCGTTGGTTAGCACGTCAGGGGAACAGCGTATCATAAGATTTCCTCTGCGTTGGTTTGATCGATCCTCTAAAATACAACCTGTAGACCTGCTTGGAGAAAATCTGTCAGACGTGAAGGTTTTCCGTATCATGGGCGAATCTGGTGTTGCACTCGCGGGCTTGAATTACCTCCCGCTTGCTTCCTGCTCCCATACTGGCGGCGGAAGCACTACTGGTATCGTTTTGGGTCACCTGGCTGATCAAGCTAGCATCTGTTTGTGCATCGTCGACAGCGACAAGATTTGCCCAACAAGCGAAGTTGGCGGAACGGCAAAGAGCGTCGCGAAGTACAAACAAGAAACTCTATATCCTCTGCTCCGAGTACTTGAAACACGTGGTCGAGACCTCGAGAACCTACTTCCCGACAGCTTCTATATCTCGACTTACGGATCCAGTGCCGCTTCTGATGATATGGTTACGATTTTACCGATTCTTACATCTCAAGGAGAAATCGAGACGCGAGTTCATATAGACGTCGAGAAGGGGTTTCGTTTGCACGATGTGTTCAATCTCGTTGATAGCTCTCCAGAAAAGGAATTCTGGGCGTCAAAATTACCAGCTCTCGTGTCCTACACAGGTAAACCCGCACAGTCGATACCATGCCTAACATCTGCAGCCTGTCTTAGAAGTAGGCGACATGAATGCACGTGCGTGGTTGTGAAAGGGAATCCCAGCAATGTCCTCGATGAGTTTGTAGAAGCTCAGGCGGGAAAGGACCGCTTCAAGATCAAGGCTGAGCTCGATAAAGCCGTTCGACCTGAGTGGCTTAATCTCGGCCTAGAGATCGGAAGTTGGTGCTGCGCTGACGCTAGATTGCGTCTCTAACGATGACGCAGGGGTGGGTGTCCGATATACCTAAGGGATTAGGTTAGTGGTTCGGGAACCCATGGCTCGCTTACGAGACGTCGGTCAGCTTCAAGTTGTCTCGGGACATCCTTTACACTTTCGCGCCTGCTCTTGGCGGGCGCGGAGTGTGCTGGGATGACGTGGAAAGCGATGGACGTTCAGGATCAGCGGGTGCGTTGTGTGTTGGCTGAGTCTTTGCGCGAGAAGCCGCTGAGCGCGCTTTGCGCTGAGTTCGGGCGGGTGGCCCACATCTCGAAAGAGAACCGATCTGGGTGCCCCACGTCTCGCCTTTGAGACGTGGGTGAGCTTCGACTCCGATCAGGCAACGACCAAATAGCAGTCTCTCCTCCCCCATCACCCGCACCCATGTCTCAGAAGCGAGACATGGGGCACCCGCGCCCGTTGCGATTTGGAACGTCTCGTCTTCTGAACAACGTCGAAAACTGAAGGCGGTTGACCCAATCCCGCACCAGAACCGAACCGGGTGCCCCACGTCTCGCTTTTGAGACGTGGGTGAGCTTCGACTCCAATCAGTCGACGACCCAATACCAGTCTTTCCTCCCTAATCACTAGAACCCATGTCTCAGAAGCGAGACATGGGGCACCCGCACCTGTTCCGATTTGGAACGTTGTCTCCTCAAGAGAATTGAAAGTTGAAGCACGGGAAGGGAACCCGGCTACGATCTCCCCATGCCGCCCAATCTCGTCCGCTACCATCATCGAGGCGACTTCCACTTCATCACTTTCAGCTGTTATCACCGGCTCCCGTATCTCGCCACCCTACGCGCTCGGGACCTCTTCGAACACTCCCTCGAATCCATGCGTCTCCGCTATGACTTCGTCGTAGCCGCCTACGTCGTCATGCCCGAACACGTGCACCTGCTCGTCAGCGAACCCCGCGTCTCCGACCTCGCCACTGCACTCCAAGCCCTGAAGCTCTCGGTCTCCGTCCAGTCCACCCAACGCCCCTTCTGGCAAAAGCGCTACTACGACTTCAACGTCTTCACCCCAGACAAAACCTCCGAGAAGATCCATTACATGGACGAGAACCCCGTCCGCCGCGGCCTGGTCACCCAACCCCAGGACTGGCCCTGGTCAAGCTGCCAACACTACGCAACCAACCACCGCGGCACCGTAGAAATCGAATCCGAGTTCACCGCCGCCCAAAGAACCCGACGCCCGACTCAGTAAGGACGGGGTGCCCCATGTCTCGCTTCTGAGACATGGGTTCCGTACTCCTCTGGTGGTCCCCTGCACTGAAGCTGCCTCCATCATCCGGATCATCGGTGCCCGCCTCGCACAGCGTCCGCGCCAGACAATATGTTCCGCCACAGTTGCACGACTCTTGATGCACCACTCCGGAGAGGTCTAACCATAAGCGACATCGAATGAATACTTTGCCTACTTTTTGCCGGGGTGGGCCCTCAAGTCTAGCTCGACGCAAGAATCAGCCGCCGCGAGCGCGTGACCACATTGAGAGCGTATCCTCACCCGCATGCTCGCCCGTCGCCCGATGGAACTCTCGCGAAGATCCGTGCTCAAATCGGCCGCCTCCACCCTCCCGCTGCTCGCCCTGCGCCACGCCTGGCCCGCCGCCGCGCCACCCCCGCCGTTACAGCAGTTTTCCCATGCCGAGGTCGCCGTCACCGGCGCCCTCCAGACCGCGCAGCGCGACAACGTCACCTCCGTCCTCCAGTCGCTCCAGGACGACAGCCTGCTCCAGCCCTTTCGCCAGATGGCTGGCCAGCCCGCGCCCGGCGCGAGCCTCGGTGGCTGGTACGAGTTCAAGCCCGACTACGACCACCATCACGACGACGCCGGACTCTCGCCCGGCTCGACCCTCGGCCAGTGGATCTCCGCGTTCTCCCGCCTCTACGCCGCATCCACCTTCCCCGGCCAGACGCCGCGCCCGGAGCTGCAGGCCCGCGCCCAGCGGCTCACCGCGCTGCTCGCCACGGCCATCTCCCCCGGCTACTTCGCCCAGACGCGCTTCCCCGCCTACTCGCTCGAAAAGCTCGCCTGCGGTATGGTCGACGCGCACGCTCTGGCCGCGGACCCCAGCGCCTTCAGCACGCTCGACCAGATCCTCTCCGCCGCGGAACCCTCCCTCCCCGGCCACGCCATCGACCGCGAAATCCAGTGGAAGCTCGGCGCCGACATCTCCTGGATGTGGGATGAGAGCTACACCCTGCCCGAGAATTTCTACCTCGCCGCAGCCGCTGGCGGCAGCCCGCGCTTCCGCCGCTTCGCCGAGACCTACCTGCTCGACCAGACCTGGTTTGAGCCGCTCTCTCGCAACGTCAACCGGCTCGGTGACAAGCACGCCTACAGCTACGTCAACTCGCTCAACTCCGCCATGCAGGCGTACTTAGTCGGCGGTAGCGCCATGCATCTCGAAGCCGCTCGCAACGCCTTCGCCATGCTCGAAGCGCAGAGCTTCGCCACCGGCGGCTGGGGACCCGAGGAGCTGCTGCGCAAGCCCGGCACCGACGAACTCGCCAAGTCGCTCACCGCCAGCCACAACTCCTTCGAAACCCCTTGCGGCGGCTACGCCCACATGAAGCTGACCCGCTCGCTGCTCCGCGCCACCCGCGACGGCCGCTACGGTGATTCCATGGAGCGCATCTTCTACAACACCGTGCTCGGCGCACTCCCGCTCCAGCCAGACGGCCGCTCGTTCTACAACTCCGACTATAGCGTGCTGGCAAGACGCGTCTACTCGGTTCATCGCTGGCCCTGCTGCTCCGGCACCCTGCCCCAGGTCGTCGCCGACTACGGCATCAACACCTACCTGCACACGCCGGGCGAGCTCTGGGTGAACCTCTACCAGCCTTCGGAGGTCCGTTTCCAGATCCACGGCGAAGGCTTCAGCCTCACCCAGACCACCACTTACCCCGAAGATCCCGAAATTCATCTCCGCCTTGCCGGCTTCCGGCCCGCCAGCTTCACCCTGCGTCTGCGCATCCCCGCCTGGACTGGCGGCGCAGCGACCCTGCAGGTCAATCGCCATGCTGTGGCTCTCGCCGTCGAGAGCGGCTTCGCGTCCGTCACCCGCCTCTGGCGACCCGGCGACGAAGTCACCCTCACCTTACCGCTCAGCCTGCGCCTGGAGCCACTGCCCGCCAATGGCGGTCCCGCTCATCCCGCCTCCGTCGCCCTCCTGCGCGGACCGCTCGTGCTCTTCGCGCTGCGCGATCCCGCCGAGGCTGGCCCCGTCCCCGCGCCCTTGAGCATCCCGCGCGACACCCTGCTGAACGCTCAGCGCAGCGGCCCGCGCGAGTGGACGGTTGCCACGTCTGCAGGTCCTCGCCGATTCGTCGCGTTTACTGATATCGGCGACCGGACCTACTCTACCTACCTCATTGCAACAGGTTGAAAGCCGTAGCCTTTATCCTATTCACAGGCTCCTTTGGCGTTTCAGGCTCCTTATCCGGTCCCACTCTCATCACACGAGAAGAGAACGCCAAAGCGCCTGAAGAATCAGCCGAATAGAGTGCAATCCGCGATGCCGCCAGCCGCCACCTACACAACCTACGCCGCTACCAGTAAGCGTGCGCTCATCCTGCACGATTCGCTCGCCTTCCTGGCGCTGCTCGGGAGCTCGGTCGCGCTCTTCGGCGTCACGTTGTTCCTCTTCCAATCCTTTCAGGCCCATCGTGTCGATCTCGCCAGGCGCTGGTCCGAACGTGGCCGCCAGGCGCTGGCCCACAACCAGCCCGAGCAGGCTGTCGCCGCCCTGCGCACCGCGCTCTCCTACGATCCCGACGGCGCCGACGCCCGCACGGACCAGCTCCTGCTCGCCCAGGGCCTGGCCGACGCCGGCCACCTCGACGAAGCCAACAACTACTTCCTCAATCTATGGGACACCCGGCCCGGCGACGGCTTCGTCAACCTTCAGCTCGCTCGTCTCAGCCGGCGCAAAGGCGAGGACCGCGAAGCCACCGATTACTATCGTGCTGCCATCTTCGGCAGCTGGGAGGGAGATGGCATCGTTCGCCGCCGCGAAGCCCGGTTTGAACTCACCGATTTCCTCATTCAGCAGCACCTCAATGCCGAAGCCCGCAACGAGCTGTTCACGATCGCCGGCAACGCCCCGATGAACCCGGCACTCAACATGACGGTCGCCGATAAGCTGGCCGAGGCCGGCTACCTTCCGGACGCCCTCAGTTTCTACGAGAAGGCCGCGGCTGCCGACCCGCACAACCCGGTTCCATTCGAACGCGCCGGCCAGGCCGCATACAACCTAGGCGATTACCCTCAGGCCCAGAAGCTGCTCGACCGCGCGCTCGAAGAGCGTGCCTTCCGCTCCGAAGACTCCGACACCCGCAGCAGGATCGCCGCCCTGGCCGAGAACGCCCGCCGCCTCCAGCAACTGAATCTCAGCCGCGACCAGCCTGCCCGCGAACGTGCGGACCACATCTTCGCGGCAGCGAGAATCGCACAGGCTCGCCTGAAGTCCTGCCTCGCTGCGTCGAACGCCTCCGGACTGACGAGCCTGAATGCCCGCTGGACCGCTGCCCAGGCCGTCGCGCAGGCGGGTGGCCGCAGGAACGCGCTCGCCGACGCCGCGACCGAAGATACCTGGACCACCCTCGTCTACACCACCGAGCAGCAGACCGCCGCCATCTGCGGGCAGCCGACCGGCGACGACGCGTTGCTGCTGCGCCTGGCCAATGTCGCCCAGCCTTACACGCCGCCCGCTCCCGCCGCGCTACCGTTGCCCACCCCCGACCCCAACCGGCCGTCCTTCGTACGTCGCATCTTCGGTGCAAAGGAGGCGCCAGTTCATGGCAAGTAGCGTTCAGGTCGAACCCTTTCAGCCTGCGTCTCCCGGCAAGGAGACCATCGCCGGCGCCGACACCCGGCCCAATCCGGAGATCTCAGCGCCGGCCCGCGAAGAACGCCTCTTCCTGCTGCTCTCCATCTTCATCGGCATCATCTCCGGCCTGCTGGTGGTCTCGTTTCGTATGGCCATCGAGTGGCTCACCGTGCTCCTGCAGGGCTCCGCCCCGGCTCCACGCCAGATCCGCCTGATCCTGGCGCCGACGATCGCCGGCGTCGTCGTCGCCATCCTCACCCGCTTCGTCTTCCCCGCCGTCCGGGGCAGCGGCGTCAACCAGACCAAGGCCGCGCTCTACATCCACAACGGATATATCTCCATCCGCACCATGGTCGGCAAGTTCCTGCTGTGCGCACTCGCCATCGGCGCCGGGTTCTCGACGGGCCCGGAAGATCCTTCGCTCCAGATCGGTGCCGCCGTCGCGTCCTTCATCAGCCGCAAGGTTGGGTTATCGCGTGATAAGCTTCGGATTTTCGCCCCGGTCGGTGCTGCTGCCGGTCTCGCTGCCGCCTTCAACGCGCCGATCTCAGCCATCCTCTTTGTCATCGAGGAGGTTATCGGCCAGTGGACCGCCGGCGTCCTCGGCTCGATCGTCCTCGCCGCCGTCTCCGCCGTCGTGGTCGCGCGCTGGTTTTGGGGCGCTGAACCCATGTTCCGCATCCCCTCTGTTACGTTGCGTGATCCACGCGAACTCCTGGCCTACGCAGTGCTCGGCGTGGTCGGTGGAGTCGCCTCTCTGCTGTTTTCCAAATCCCTCGGCTACCTGCGTCCGCTTCTCCGCCGCCAGCCCCAGTGGGCGCAGATGCTGCAACCTCCCGCCGCCGGATTTATGGTCGGCTGCATCGGCTTCTTCGGTTTGCCGCAGGTCATGGGCGCAGGCTACGGTGCCATGGACCAGGCCATGCACGCCCAGTACGCCTTCAAGGTCCTCTTGCTACTCGCGCTCTTCAAGATCGTCGCTACCACGGTGTCTTTTTCCAGCGGCAGTCCCGGCGGAGTCTTCGCCCCGACCCTCTTTGTCGGCGCCATGCTCGGCGCGGCCGTGGGCTCGTTCGAACACATCTTCTTCCCCCATCTCACCGGCTCCATCGGTTCCTACGCGCTGGTCGGCATGGGTGTCCTGTTCGCCGCATTCCTGCGCGCCCCGCTCACCTCCGTCTTTATGGTGTTGGAGGTCTCCGCCAACTACTCCATCATCCTTCCCGTCATCCTCGCCAACACCATCGCCTACCTGCTCGCCCGTTCGCTCGAGCCGATCCCCATCTTCGAGCTCTTCACTCACCAGGACGGCCTCTATCTCCCCTCGATGGAGGAGCAGCGCGAAGAATCAGAACTCCACTTCGAAGACGCGCTTCTCCCGGTCAATGTCCCCATCCTGCAGGGCGGCCAGACCGTGGCCAGCGCCAGTGCAGCTTTTTCCGCCAACCCGGACTTCGCCAAGGCTGCTGCCGTCCTCATTCAGTGCCGCGACGGCGGCTGGTACGCGGCGCGCCAGTCTGAACTCGCCGCTCTCTTCACCGAACCCGCCGCGCCAGCCACCAGCCAAACCGAGGCACCATCCGATCTCCCGTCCTCGGCTCAGCTCCTCGAAGATCGTCTCGGGCCCGAGCGCACTCCGCTCATCTTTCCCGACCAGCCGCTTTCGTCCGCCCTGCCGCACTTCCGCCGCTGGCCCATTCTGCCCATCTCCAACCGCGCCACCCGCGGTGCACTCGAAGGCGTGCTCTCGCTCGACGACGTGCTGAAGCGCTACCAGCGCCAGTAACGCTCCCAGTTCCTTTTGTCATCCTGCCGACCCGTTATTTGTCATTCCTGCTAACTAATCATCTAGTAGCTCGTCAGACCAACCAGAGCCCCATGCCGCCCCGCAAATCCATCACGCTCACTCCCGCCGAACTCAGGCTGATGCGCGTCCTCTGGAGCTGCGGCGAGTCCGCTGTCTCTGACATCGTCCGCCAGGTCGAAGCGCTGGCTTACACCTCGGTTCTCACCACGATTCGAGTGCTCGAAACCAAGGGCTACGTCCGCCATCGCCAGCAGGGTCGCGCCTTCCTCTACAGCGCGACGATTCAGGAGTCGGAGGCCAGCCGCTCCGAGGTGCGCCACCTGCTCGATCGCTTCTTCGGCAACTCGCGCGAGCGCCTGCTGCTCTCGCTCCTGGGTGACGCCGAGATCGACCCCGAAGAGCTTCGCCGCCTCAAGCAGGCCATCGCCAGCGCGCCGGACGATGTGATTCCGACCACGGCTGAAGCTGTCGGTCAAGAGCGATCCCCGGAGGAGAGCGCATTGTGATCCCCTTCGCCGCCACCGCCGCCGCCGCGCTCGTCTCCGCCACCTGGCAGGGGACGATCCTCACCGTTTGCGTCGCCCTCGCGCTGCGCCTGCTGCCTGGCCTCTCGGCCGCTGTGCGCTCGCTGCTGTGGACCGCGGTCTTCCTGGTCGCCTTCGCACTGCACTTCATTCCGGTGCATGCCTCGGCCCAGAACGGGGCCGGCCTGCACGCCGTAACCCTCCACGCCGATCCGTTGTGGAGCCTTGCTCTCGCCGCCGTCTGGCTCCTGCTCTCGCTCTTCCGCGCCGTGGAGTTCGCGCTCAGTGCTTTGCGCCTGCGCCAGATCGCCGGTCGCGCCACCGCGCTGGCCCAGCAACCCTTTCACAGCGCTTCATCCCCAGCAACACGCTCCTTTATCCTCTGCACCTCGCGGGATGTCGACCGGCCCAGCGTTCTCGGCTTCTTGCATCCGCGTATCCTCCTCCCCGCCGGCCTCGCAGAGACCCTCAGCCCCGCCGAACTCCACCAGATCCTGCTGCACGAAACCGAACACCTTCGCCGCTCGGACGACTGGACGAACCTGCTGCAGAAGCTCGCGCTCGTCCTCTTCCCGCTCAACCCAGTCCTGCTCTGGATCGAACGCCGCTTGTGCCTCGAACGCGAACTCGCCTGCGACGATCGCGTGCTTCGCGCCACCGGCGCTCCCAAGGCCTACGCAACCTGCCTTACCCGCATCGCCGAGCATGGCATGTTCAGCCGTGGGCTTTCGCTCGCCCTCGGGGCCTGGCGCCGCCAGTCCGAACTCAGCGCCCGCGTCCACCGCATCCTCAGCCGGCCGGGCCGCACCTTCACCGGCACCCAGACCAGCTTCGCCGCGGCAGCCATGCTGCTCGGCGTGGTAACAGCCTCTGCCACCCTGGCCCGGGCCCCGCGCCTGATCACGTTCAGCGCAGCCCCGGCAGCGCGGCCCGCGCTGGTCGCTTCAGCCATCGCATCGCCGGGCCAGGCCGCGACCTTGGGGAGCTACCGAGCCGTTCCGGTCAAAGCCGTCATGCTCGTTTCAGACCGCCAACCTGCGCTTGCTCGTAGCGTTCGGCGCCGCGTCTCCGGCTCGCGGTCCGCAGCATGCAACGCCCCACGCCTGATCAAGACCACCGCGCCCATTTCCGGAGCAGCCGGTAGCGCGGTGCAGAGCCGCGCCGTCCGGACGCGTGTCGTTCTGACCCGAGCCTCTGGCGACGTCCCCCAGATTCAGCAGTTTGTGATCCCCACCGTCGCTTACGTCCCGGCTTACGCCGCCGTCCGTACGCCTGACGGCTGGATCATCATTCAACTTTAACCCTCAACCCACTCTCGAAGGAGACCGCACGATGTCTGCATCAACTAATAAACTAGTTGCTACCGCCGCCCACCTCGCCAGCAGCAAGGCCGCCATTCCCGCCACGGTCGCCGGAGCCTTCGTGCTCGGCGCTGCTCTGTTCGCCGGAGCCGGCGGAGTCCACGCCGCCATGAATACGGCGACGCCGCTCGACGACAGCTCTGTCTCCGCGCTGACCGCGCTCGACCACGCCATGGAAGCTGTCACGTCCAAGGTCACGCCCTCGATTGTTAACGTCGAAGTGACCTCGCGTGCGTCGGCCGATGAGCAAGCGTCCGATCAGAACCAGATGCTGCAGAACCTGCCGCCCGGCTTCGCCCAGTTCTTCGGCTTCGGCGGCGGCCAGCCTCACCAGCCCACGCAGCCGCAGCTGGAGCACGGCGTCGGCTCCGGCGTCATCATCTCGAACGACGGCTACATCGTCACGAACAATCACGTCGTGGCGGGTGCGACCCGGATCCGCGTCACCCTCTCCGACCGCCGCGTCTTTACCGGGCGCGTGATCGGCACCGATAAGCTGACCGATCTCGCCGTCATCAAGATCGACGCCGGCAACCTGCACCCCATCGCCTGGGGCGACTCCACCAAGCTGGAGCCGGGCCAGACCGTCCTCGCCTTCGGCAGTCCGTTCGGTTCGCTGCGCTTCTCCGTCACCCGCGGCATCGTCTCTGCCATCAACCGGGCCAACCCCTTCAACGACGACGCCCGCAAGCCCGGCGACTTCATCCAGACCGACGCCGCCATCAACCCCGGCAACTCCGGCGGAGCGCTGGTCAACGCTCACGGTGAACTGGTCGGCATCAACTCCTCCATCATCACCAACTCCGGCTCCTTCGCCGGTGCCGGCTTCGCCATCCCCTCGCAGATCGCCGAGTCGGTAACCCAGCAGATCATCGCTCACGGCAAGGCTGACCACGGCTACCTGGGCATCAGTATGAACGATGTCACTCCCGAAAACGCCCAGTTCTTCAACCTCAAGGACGCCTCCGGCGCCATCGTCGCCCAGGTCACGCCTGGCTCTCCCGCAGCCCGCGGCGGCATGCAGCAGGGTGACGTCATCACCGGCTACAACGGTCACAAGATCCTCAACGGCAGCGATCTCCAGGTCGCGGTCAGCGAGATGCGTCCCGGTGCCAGCCTCAGCCTGCAGGTGCTGCGCAACGGCAGCCCGGTCAACCTTAACCTCACGGTCGGCGAGTTCAACGGCAAGAACCAGGTTGCCGCGAACGGGTCGGACTCGGACGACCAGGGCAATGGTCAGCCCGGCAAGACGGGCAAGCTCGGCCTCGCCGTCGCCAGCCTTACCGACGACGCCCGCCAGCAGGTGAACGCGCCCGACAGCCTCAAGGGTGTCGTGGTCCAGAACGTCCGTCCCGGCAGTCCCGCGGAAGACGCGGGACTGCAGCCCGGCGACGTTATACTCGAGGTCAACCGCAAGCCGGCCGTCTCGCCCGGCCAGTTCGCCGGAGCGGTCCACGCCGCGCCCGCCAACCACGACCTGCTGCTGCTGGTCTGGTCGCACGGTAACGCCAGCTACCGCACCCTGCACCCCGCCGACGCCACCGATAACAGCCAGACCGGCGAGTAAGACCAGCCTCTCTGACGCTCCAAACAAAAGCCCCGCGGTCGCTTATCCGCGGGGCTTTCCTTCGTTCTGCGGTTTCAGCGAGCAGAGGATGCAGAGAAGGGTGAATGGGTCCTGGCATCCTGCTGATGCGCAAGATTGACGGCGGGGAGGACCCCGTCGTTCCCCCGTCTTAAGCGCTTTACGGCGCAGGTGGATCAAAGACCTTCACTGCCGGCAGTGCCTCGTGCTGATCGTTGAACATCGCCCGTTTGGCGATCGCTCCCTCGGCCATCGGCTCCCACCAGAACACCCCCTTGCCCAGTCCGTTCGGCGTCTCCTTCACCACCTTCACCAGCGCCGCCAGGAACTCCGCCTGACCCTCCGGCGTTTGGGGAAAAGGCGGCTTCTTGCCCTTGAACTCCTCGCCATCCCGCCAGTCGTACGCCGTCTCCACCACGATGATCGGCTTCTTGTACCGCGTGGCCTCAAATACCAGGTTGCGCCGCAGATCGTCCAGGCTGCCCTGCCACCATGGGTAATATGACTGCCCGATCACGTCGAACGGCACCCGGTTTACGATCAGGTTGTCGAAGAACCACCTGGTCGTCTCCGAGTTGCCGCCCTGGTCGATGTGGATCATGATCAGCGGACGCGGCTGGTCCCCCTTGCCCGCCTCGGCGCCGCGCACACCCGCAGTCAGCAGCTCGGCAAACTGCGGCCACCGGTCCGGCAGCTTTCCGTCCGGCCACAGCATTCCGCTGGTAATCTCGTTGCCGATCTGAACCATCTCCGGCATCGTCCCCTGCTCGCGGAAGGCCGCCACCGTGTCGCGGGTAAAGTTGAAGACCGCCTTTACCAGCTCGTCGTGCGGAAGCTTCACCCATGCCTTCGGCGTGGTCTCGTGCGCTGGGTCAGCCCAGTCGTCCGAGTAGTGGAAGTCCAGCAGCAGGTGGAACCCGGCTGCACGCGCCGCCTTCGCCTCCGCCAGCGTGTAGGCCAGCGTGTTTGGCAGCGGCGTCGGCTCGTTCATGATGCGCAGCCGCACCCAGTTGTAGCCGTGGTGCCGCAGGATGTCGAGACCCGGATGCACCTGCCCGTCATCCTTGAACTGGATGCCTCTTGCCTCCAGGTCGCGCAGGAAAGAGACATCGGCGCCATAGATGAAGTAGGGCTGCCGCGGGGGCTGCGTCGGAGTAGCGGGAGACTGAGCCGCCTCCGGCGCAGCCGTCTGCCCGAGAGCCGGAGCCCACGGCGAAGCGAATAGCAGCAAAGAGGACAGCAGGCAAGAGAACAGCAGGGAAGAGAACAGCTGGGAACGGAACAGCGGGGAAGAGAACAGCAGGGAAGACACTCGAAGCCCACGCATCAAAACCATCTCCTGATCTGAACATCGTTACAGATGAAGCAAACCTCGTTGCAGCGCGGTCACCACGGCCTCGGTGCGGTCGTGCACGTCCAGCCGTTCCAGGATCGCCGAGACCCTCATCTTCACCGTGATCTCCGCCAGGTCCAGCTCCGCGGCGATCTCGCGATTGCTCTTACCCTGCGCGATCCGCTCCAGGATCTCGCGCTCGCGTGCGCTCAGGTCGCTGCTGGGCGTCCGGTTGGCCAGGGTCTCCTTCACTACCTGCGGCAGATAGCGTCCGCCAGCATGGACCCGCTTGATGGCGTCCGCCAGCAGCTGGTGCGGCAGCCCCTTGATGATGTAGCCGCGAGCTCCGGCCTGGAGCGCCTGGTGTATGTCCTCGTCGCCCTCGTAGGTGGTCAGCACGATGAAACGTGCCTCCGGAGACTCGGCCCGGATGGCTCGGATCACCTCGACTCCGCCGAGATCGGGCAGGCGGAGATCCATCAGGGTCACGTCGGGCTTGTGCTGGCGATGCAGGCCGATCGCCTCACGTCCGCCGCCCGCCTGGGCGACCGTCTCCATGCCAGGCAGGGTTCCGATCAGCGCCGCCAAGCCGATGCGCACGATCGGATGATCGTCCACCAGCATGATCCGGATGGCAGCTCCGGCCGCGGCTTTCGTCATCGCGTCAACTCCTCGGCAATCTCTCCCATCGTCCGCTTCTGCTCAAGGCACAGCGCGCTGCGCGGCACCCGAATCGACACGCTGGTCCCGTGCGCGACCGCGCTCTTTACCCGCACGCTTCCACCCAGCCGCCGCACCCGTTCGCCGATGCCGACCAGGCCGAAGTGGCCCTCCGGCGCGTGCTCGGACGATTCGAAGCCCGACCCATTGTCTTCTACGGTCAGCGCGAACTCCTCCGCGCCAAAGCTGGCGCGTACGTCGATCCTGGTCGGGTTGGCGTGCAGGAGCGCATTGTAGATGGCCTCGCGGCTCGCCATCGTGATCTCATGCATGGCCGACGCGTGAAAATCGTAAGCTTCGCCGCTCACCTTGCAGCAGAACTCCACGTTCGAGGAGCGTCCCAGACGTTCCGACAGCTTGGCCAGCGTCTCGCTGAAGTCGGCTGACTCCTGCCCGCGCAGATTCCAGACCGCCTGCCGCGCCTCGTCAATCGAGGTGGCAAGCTGGGTCCGGGCGTAGTCCAGCAGTTCGGTCTGCCCGGGCCGGCCGTCCGCCTCCGCGCTGCACGCCTCCAGCAGCAGCGAGACGCCGGTACAGCCCTGGATCAGGGTGTCGTGCATCTCACGCGCCAGCCGGGCACGTTCCTCGAGCACGGCCTGGAACGCCAATTTCACGCGATGCAGTCTCTGCCGGTGCAGCCACCAGATGGCGAGCGCGACCAGACCCACGCAGCCGCTGAGAAACCACCACCTCAGAAAGAAGTACTGCTGCTTGTCAATCGCCAGTGCGCGTTCGGTCAGCCGCCCGGCGCCACCCTGGAACGCACGCACGCGGAAGGTGTAGTGTCCGGCAGGCAGGTTGGTGTAATCCGCCACACGCCGATTTGATCCATAGCGCCAGTCGCGGTCGAAGCCCTCAAGCTTGTATTGAAACTGAACCGCATCCTGGGGTCCGAGCAGGATCGAGCCGTAGGAGATCTCCAGGTTGCGGTTGTCGGCGGCGAGTTCTACCGGCGAACCCGCGAGTGGAATCGTTCGCCCATCCGCCACGACCTGGTCCAGGAAGACCTTCGGCACCGCCGAGGAGTCGGCCTCGCTGGCAAGGAAATGGACCGGGCCCTTGCTGGTCGGAAACCACGCGTCTCCATCCGGTGTCATCGTGCCCGCGGGCATCGTTCCTCCGTAAAGGGGCGAGAGTTCGCCTCCCTCGGAGACGGCGAAGAAGCGCTGCGAAAGGTAGGTGTGCGAATCCCGCGCAAGCTTCTCCAGGTCGGCAACCGAGACCACGTCGACCCCTTGTGCGCCGCCCATCCAAAAACGTCCCTTCGCATCCGCAAGGATGGCATAGACGCTGTTGCTGGCGAGTCCTTGCTCCGTCGTGAAATGCATGACGCGCGAGCTAGCCGGCATCAGCCGATACAGTCCATTGTCCCGCGTGCCAAACCACAACGCCCCGCTCGCGCTCTGGTCGATCGCCCAGACCTTCTCCCCGTCAAGCGCCTCGGTTGCCGCATCCGTGACAAAGCGTTCGCCGACGAGATGGCTCAGCCCCCGGTCGGTGCCGATCCACAGGCCGCCTTCACGGTCCTCCAGCATTGCGCGCACGCTGAAGTACACTAGCCCCTCCTGCACGGTTAAGTTGCGGAGAACGCCGTGAGAGAGCCGGCTGACGCCCTCGTCGGTTGCGATCCACAGATCGCCGTTCTTGGACTCCAGGATGCCGCGAACGAAGTTGTTCACCAATCCATTCGCGGTGGTGAAGTGCTCCGCGGCCTCTCCCCGCCGCAGGCGAAAGAGGCCGCGTCCATCTGTTCCTACCCAGAGCGTGCCATCGTGCGAGCGGAAGACGTTGCGCACACGGGCGCCGTGGAGTTCGTTGAATGTCGTTGGAATAGCGACTCCGTTGACCACGTGAGAGAGCCGCGTGCTCGCGACCCACAGGCTGCCGTCGCGGTCTCGCGAGATGGTTTCGAAGTCGGAGTCGGACGCGTTTGGCAGCGGCACCAGCTGCACCAGCGAACGGCTGAAGCGCAGCACGCCGGCCTGCGTTCCCATCCAGACATTTCGCTCCGCATCCTCAAACAGGCTGAGCACGGTTCGGCTGGGCAGCTTGACGGTGTCCGCACGGCTGGAAGATGGGGGTGACCCCACGGCTGACAGCTTTCCGGCGCGCAGCGTATAGGCTCCCTGCCCGATGGTGCCGATCCAGAGCGTACCTTCGCTGGTCTCGCGCAGCGTGCGCACCGTGCCCTGCACCGCACGGAAGCGCTCGAAGCGCGTAGCCCCCGGCCGAAGGCACTGTAGTCCTGAGACGGTCCCCACCCATACCGTTCCATTGCTGGTTTGCAGGATCGACTTGACGCGGGTCTCGCTGTATTCGCCTACCAGCGGATAGCTGGTTGCGATTCCGTCGCGGATAGCCACCAGCCGCGAACCGCCCACCCACACCCTGCCGTCGCGGGTCTGGGCCAGGGCGTGGACCGCCATCGCCGGGATGGCCGCGGTGTGATCCACGCGCACCGCACGCTCTGCCCCGCCGTTCGCAAGCTGGAAGAGTCCGTTGTCGGTCCCGATCCAGATGGTTCCCTGGTGGTCTTCAAGGACGGTGCGCACAAACCCATCCAGCAGGCCATCCGCCGCGCCCAACTGGCGGAACTCTCCGCCGCGCATCCGAACCAGGCCCCCGCCTTCTGTGCCGATCCACAGCGTTCCGTTCGCTGTGGTGGTCAGGCTGAAGACGCTGTTTTCTTTGAACGCCGGGGTGTTGCCTCGATCAAAGGTGACGAAGCGGGATCCGTCGAAGCGCAGCAAGCCGCCGGTGGTGCCGATCCATAAGAATCCGTCGCGGGTCTGGGCGACTGCCTGCACCGTCTGCTGCGGCAGGCCGTCCTGCGTCTGCCACACCCGGGTGGTGTAGTTTTCCGCCCCGGAAACGGGCGTCGAGACCGGCGCAGCCAGCGCAGCCGCTGTTCCCGCGGGCGACCCCGCGCCAGCAGGCGAAAAGGCCAGGGAAAGACCGCAGACCACAGTCAAAATCAGCGCTCTTCGAAGCTGTCCACGCACGCTTTCGATTGTGCGCCCCATCCGCGAAGGCGCACAAGCCGCCGCGAAGCGAACCTGCGATGCGGCGGCTCGCTTAGCCCGAGACATACTTTCGTATATTCCCTATCGTTATTTGAGGAGCGTAGTGTCGTCTGCGCATCAGCCAATCTCCGGATGGTTCGCGAATACAAAGGCACGCAAGCCTTGGCGATCCCCGGAGCGGGCGCGCACCAAGCGAGGAACTCCACCATGAACCGTAATTTCTACGCCGGACTTGCCGCCTCGGCGCTGATCCTGGTCGCAGGCGCTCCGGGAGCGCACGCTCAGGCAGGCCAGGCTACCCTATCCGGCACGATCACCGATCCCACCGGCGCCATTATCCCGGGCGCCAAGGCGACCCTTATCGACGAGGCCACCAAGGTGCAGCGCACCGTCATCGCCGATAAGAACGGCATCGTCACCTTCGTCGCCGTGCCTCCTTCCACCTACGATGTGCTGGTCTCCTCCACTGGATTCAAGCCCACCCGCGAGAACGGCATCGCCGTGCACATCAACGATCAGCTGGATCTGCGCAACATCGTGCTGAATATATCGGCCGGCGATGTCAGCGTCACGGTGACCAGTGAGAGCGGCGATATCACGCCCACCACCTCCGGCGAGCAGGCTTATACCCTCACGGACAAGCAGATCCAGAACCTGAACATCGAGAGCCGCAGCGCCATCGAGCTGCTGGATCTGATTCCGGGCGCGGCCAATACCGGCAACTTCACCGGCACTTACAACCGGCAGCAGGCGGGCTTCGGTCAGAACGCCAGCACCTACACGGTCAACGGCAACCGCTTCGACCAGGTGCAGATCGTCTCTGACGGTGCCCCGGTCACCGACCTCAACACCGCCGGCGCCGCCGCGGTGACGCCCAACGTAGACATGATCTCCGAGGCCAAGGTGGAGACCAGCGCGTTTTCCGCCGTGCAGCCGAACGGTCCCATCGTCTTCAACACGCAGACCAAATCCGGCGGCGACCATTACCACGGCGAAGCCTACCTGCAGGCGCGCAATCACATCTTCGATGCAACCGACAGCCGCGTGAAGGATGCCGGCCTGCCCAAGCCGCAGAGCAGCTTCTATTACTCGGGCTTCAATATCGGCGGCCCGGTCGTCATCCCCCACTCCAACTTCAACCACAATCACGACAAGCTCTTCTTCTTTGCCGCGACCGAGATCACCCAGCAGCATGTCGATCTGGGGCTGCAGGACGCTATCACTCCCACTGCGGCCATGCGGACCGGGGACTTCAGCGACACCGGCTACATCTCGTCCTTGTCCGATTATGCGGTGAATACCAACCCCTGCGTCAAAGAGCCTGGGGACTGCAGCAGCACCGCCGGCATCATCAATCCCGGATTGATTGATCCCGGCGGCAAAATCCTGTTGAATGCAATTCCGCTGCCCAATGCCGACCCAACCAAGAATGGCGGCTATAACTACGTCACCGATCTTGTGACCTCGGACCCACGCAACCAGGAAAATCTCAAGATCGACTATGCACTGAACGAGAAGACGCACCTGTCCGCTCGATTCAACCACGAAAACGAGAACGTCCCCGCTCCCTATGGGCCGTACAACACGGTCAACTTCAATCGCACCGTCTATCCCGCGGCTCAGACCGGGCGCAACGCCTCGAACTCTCTGGTCTTCAATCTCACGCGGACCTTCAGCCCGACACTTACCAATGAACTCAACGTCTCCTACACCCGCTTTTCGCAGCGGATCGACGTCACCAACCTGGCTGCGGTATCGCTCACGGGCACAAACTATCCGTATCCCGACCTGTTCCCCGGCGTGAACGTACTTCCGAACCTCAGCTTCGATGGCGGCGTAGGCGGTGGCCTGTACATTCCCGGCGGTGAAGTTCCCCCCTACACCGGAGTGCAGAACACTACCACCATCAACGATGGATTCACCAAGCTCCTGCACAAACATCAGCTGCAGTTCGGCTTCTATGATGTGTATGAGTCCTATAACAACCGCACTGCGTTGAACGATAACGGAACTGTGTCGCTGGGAACTTACATTCCCGAGTCCACCAACAATGAGTACGCGGACCTTTTGCTGGGTAATATCGCCGGCTATGCGCAGACCAGTCCGAATGTTGCGGCTACTCTAGCCAACAAGCGTTTCGATCTATTCGCCGAAGATACCTGGAAAGCGACCTCCCGCCTGACTGTGAACTATGGTGCTCGTCTCGACCATATTGCCTGGTGGTACGACAAGGATGGTCACATCGTTGTCTTCAACCCGAACGACTACGTCGCTTCCTCCGCGCCGAACGCCTACACCGGGCTGGAGACGCATGCGACCAATCCCAGTGTCCCGGTCTCCGGTTCGCCCGGACTCAGCTTCCAGTTCGCGCCATCGGTCGGTTTCGCCTACGATCTGAATGGCCACGGGTCGACCATCCTGCGCGGCGGCTTTGGCACCAACTACTATGTCGATCCCGGCATCAACGCGCTCTCCGCACTCGACGCGCCACCCAATATCCAGATCTTCAGCCAGTACAACACCAACACCAGCTACCAGAACCTGACGCTGCAAAATGCCTCACAGGAAAATCTCGCCACCATTCCGGCAACGGTGTACGGAACCGCCAGCACCACCGACCATAGCCCTGCCGTCACGTACTCGTGGAATCTTGCTCTGGCGAAGACCCTGCCGCAGGCTCTCAAAGTAGAGGCAAGCTATGTCGGCAATACTACGCGGCATCTCAATGGCTACGCTGTCCTGAACGCCGTTCCGCTCGGAGCGGAGCAAGGACCTTACTACGGCAGCTACTACGACATGATGTATCGCCCCTACAAGAACTATACGGAGATCGACACTCACGAGCACAATCTCAATTCGAACTACAACTCGCTCCAGGTGACGGCCTCGCGCTCCAAAGGCTCCTATAACTTCTGGTTGACCTACACTTATGGCAAGGCGATGGCCTATAACTGCGAAGATACCTTCAACGAGCGGAATTGCTATAACCCGGCGCCGTTCGACCGCTCTCAGGCGCTGAATGTCTCGTACTACATCATTCTGCCCCGGGTCAGTGAAAAGTATCTTGGCAATCACCGCGCCGTGAACGGAGCACTGGATGGATGGCAGATCTCCGGCATCGAACAGTATGGCTCGGGAACGCCCTTCAGCGACATCGCCACGCAGAGCGCGCTCAACAACGAGTACGGCGGCACCCAGGTTATCGGCATCTATGGCGACTATAACCCGACCACCTTCACCACGCTCAACCTGGGCAATGCCGCGATCACCGGAACTCCCGATGAACTTGCCGAGCCGAATGTGATCTGCAACCCGGCAAAAGGATTGAAGGCGCATCAATACTTCAACCCAGCCTGCTTCACGGCTCCGACACAGTTCCACAACGGCACGTTCCACCTGCCCTACATCCATGGACCTGCCTCGTTCAACGATGAGATCGGAGTCTTCAAGGATTTCAAGATTCGGGAGGCGAGCAAGCTGCAGATCCGCTTCCAGGGTTTCAACTTCCTCAACCGGCCTCAGGATGAGTTCTTGCAATACGATTCGCATCTCTACATGGGCTTCGGGGCGACCGGCGCGACCACGCCGGACAACCTCAGCACTGCGGGCTTTACCACGAACCGCACGGGCCATCGCACCGTCCAGCTCGAAGCCAAGTACTACTTCTAATCTTTTCCGTCTCCTCGGGCGGCGCCGTCCTTTCAGCCGGCGCCGCTTACTTCATTTGCGCTCTTCGCCGGCCGGGGCGATGAGCAGACACTTGCCCCGGGAGAGTTCCAGCGTTCATGAAGCTTCGCATCCACACCTGCATCCCGCTTGTCATCGCGTCGCTGATGTCGGCGCAATCTATGCCCGGTGCGCGGGCCCAGGCGCCGCACGAGCCCAATCCGAATCAGGTCTTCGTCGACGCCTCCGCACCCATCCCGCCGCCGGAAACCGGCTACCTGCACCTCGGGGGCACGTCATCCGATGGTCGGTCGCTGCAGGTGAACAGCCGCTACCTGGTGCTCGATGGCAAGCCCTGGCTGCCGGTCATGGGCGAGTTCCACTTCAGCCGCTATCCCGAATCGCAATGGGAGGATGAGATCCTCAAAATGCAGGCCGGCGGCGTCAATATCGTCTCCACCTACATCTTCTGGATCCATCACGAGGAGATAGAAGGTCAGTTCGACTGGAGTGGACGACGCGACCTGCGGCGGTTTGTACGACTGTGCGCCAAGCACCACATGTACGTGTGGCTGCGCGTCGGACCGTGGGCGCATGGTGAGGTGCGCAACGGCGGCTTTCCGGACTGGGTGGTCAAGCTGCCCGACACACGTTCCACCGATCCAACCTATCTCCGGTACGTGCAGCGTTTTTACAACCAGATCGGCCAGCAGACACACGGCCTGATGTTTCACGATGGTGGACCGGTCATCGGCGTTCAGATCGAAAACGAGTATGGCGCGCACGGTCCCGGCAAGGGAGCCGAGTACATCCTGAAGCTGAAGCAACTGGCGATCGCCGCCGGCATCGATCCGCCGCTGTTCTCGGTCACCGGATGGCCTTCGCTCGACTTTCCCCCGCGGGAGGTGATGCCGGTCTACGGCGGCTATCCTGACGGCTTCTGGACCGGATCGGTGACCAATGACCCTCCGGCGATGAACTATCTCTTCAACTTCAATCGTGAACTCGGTGACATGGGTGCGACCGTTCCCACCGAGGATCCAACCGGCAAGGTGGACCTGAACCACTATCCCTTCCTGGCCGCCGAAAAGGCCGGCGGCATGGCCTCTTCGTACCATCGCCGCCCCATCATGTCGGCGGATGATGTGACGGCGCTCATCTATACCGGAATCGGTTCAGGTATCAATCTGTATGGCTACTACATGTATCACGGGGGCGCAAACCCGAAGGGCGCACTGACCACGCTTCAGGAGTCGACCGCGACCGGCTACCCCAACGATCTGCCGGAGGTCACCTACGACTTCGAAGCTCCGCTCAGCGAATTCGGCCAGGAGCGCGAATCCTATCGCAAGACGCGGCTGATGCACCTGTTCCTGAATGCCTTTGGCGACCGGCTCGCACCCATGCCGGCCTTCGCGCCGGAGCATCATGTGAAGGATGCCGCGAACACCGCGCAGCCGAGGGTTGCGGTGCGCAGCGACGGGCACTCCGGCTTTCTCTTCGTCAATAACTACGTCCGCCAGCTGGACATGCCGTCCCGTCCCGGCTTTCAGACTCGCGTGAGGCTGCCGGCAGGGGAGGTGACGATCCCATCCCGGCCGCTAGAGATTCCGGCCAACACCTACTTCGCATGGCCATTCGACCTGCCCCTGGGCAGCCTGAAGCTTATCTACAGCACAGCCCAGTTGCTCACGCAGGTCGATACGCCGTCCGGCAGAGTCGTCGTTTTCTTCGCCATTCCCGGCATTGCGCCGGAGTTCAGCTTTGATCGCCTCACCTACCGCGAGGTCGCCGACCCGCAGTCCCTGCTAAGGCCGACCGGTGGTGGCTGGAGCATCCAGCCCGGCATGAATGCCAGCTTCACCCTGACCGACAAGTTCGGCGCGAAGACGACGTTCCTGGTGTTGACCGAGGAGGAGGCCGAGCACAGCACCATACTGCGCCTGGGCGACGCTGAACATCTCTTCATCAGTGACTCCGCTCTCTTCTTTGACGGCGCACAGCTTCATCTTCGTTCCACCGCTTCTCCGGTACAGTCGATCGCCATCCTGCCGGGCCTGCGGCTGAATGAGGCAGGCAGGCGCGACGGGCTGTGGACGACCTACACCTTCACCCAGGCCGAGAAGCACCCAATCCTCAGTGTGGAGCAGACGCAGACGGCTACACCTCGCCAGATGATGGAGACCGGCCCCTATGTGGAGTGGCGCAAGCGGGCTGTGCCCGCTGTACCGCCGGACGACGCCTTCTTCCAGGCCGGCATCTGGAAGCTGCAGTGGAAGAACCCCGACACCGCCGGCCTCAGCGACGTGCTGCTGCAACTCGAGTACGCCGGCGACATCGGCCGGCTGAACTCCGCCACAACCCTGCTGGACGATAACTTCTTCAATGGAATTCCCTGGCAGATCGGGCTCATGCGCTTTGGTTCGACAACCTGGTCCGCACCCCTGACGCTTCAGTTGCTGCCCATGCCGGCGGTTGCGCCCATCTATCTCGATCTCAGCGCCCGGAGGCTGCTTGACAATGCTCATCCGACCCCGAAGCTGATCGGCGCGAAGCTGATCCCGGAGTACGAGTCCGTGGTGCCCGTCCCGAGATCACGCGATCCCGATCAATAGTCCGGTACAGAGACAGAAGAGGCCAACCCGCGCGGTTGGCCTCTCCACTGGATCGTACTGCTCTACCGGATCGTACTGCTCTACTGGATCGTACTGCTCTGCGCAAGACTATCTGCGGCGCACGGCGGCGGCTGCAGCAGAGTTCCGCGCCGTAACCGTATCGTCGTCGTCCTCCAACTCCTCGTCGTCGTCATCGTCATCGTCGAGATCGTCGTCCTCGTCTTCGAGGTCGTCCTCATCTTCGTCGCCTTCGTCCTCGTCCTCGTCATCTTCGAGGTCGTCTACATCATCCTCGTCCTCGTCGTCTTCCTCATCCTCGTCGTCGAGGTCGTCCTCGTCGTCGAGGTCGTCATCCTCATCCTCAATGTCGTCGTCTTCGTCCTCGTCATCCAGGTCATCGGCCTTGGGCGCCACGTCCAGATTTTCGCTGCTGGCGTGCTCGGTCGGGTTGCTGGGTGCATTCACCGGCGCGAATCCCGCGGTCGCATCTTCCCCCACCTTGCGGAAGTCATCTTCAAATCCGGCGTCATTCAGAAAAGCCATGTTTGTCTCCTGTGCTGCATCTCCAGTTTGGATGCACCGAGTCCGCCGGGGTTAGCCGTGGAAAATAATTGACCCGCAATTCATCTGCGACCTTTGAAGCTGGCGCGACACCCATCGCGCCACCACCGGGAGAGAAAAGTGTGGTGCGCCCGAGAAGATTCGAACTTCTGACCTACAGCTTCGGAGGCTGCCGCTCTATCCAGCTGAGCTACGGGCGCGCTCCTCTATGGTAGCACCGGCGTTCCCTCTTGCAAGAGCACCGCGCGGCATCAGGTTTGACAGCCGGGGGCCTTCCAGTCCAGCATCAGACTGACCCACAGACTACAAAATCTTCACCATACAAAGAGGTCTCATGTTCCTCCGCTTTCGCCGCACGCTTTGTTCTACGCTTGTGCTCGCCTCGGCCGCTCTGGCTCCCGCTCACGGCCAGATGGGTGGTATGGACATGCCCGCTGACGGCAAGAAGCTCCTCAGCCCGCCCGCGACGGCCAACGTCACGCTCGAAGGCCAGACCATCACGATCAAGTACAACGCGCCGTCGATGCGCGGACGCCAGATCTTCGGCGGTCTGGTCCCGTACAACGTGGTCTGGCGCACCGGCGCGAATCCCGCGACGACCCTGATCACGCCCATTTCGCTTCACATCGGAAACCTTCTGGTGCCAGCCGGAACCTACACCCTCTACACCCTGCCCACCGCCGACAAGTGGATGCTGATCATCAACAAGCACACCGGGCAGTGGGGCACGGAATACTACCCAGCCGAAGACCTCGGGCGCGTCGAATTGAAGCATCATACGCTCGACTCGCCGCAGGAGATCATGAGCCTCTCGTTCGACGACATCAAGAAGGACTCCGCCGAGTTCCACATTCGATGGGCCACGACGGACGAGTCGGTGAAGGTTACCACCCCCTAAAGCAGCCATGGAGACGGGCACGGCGTGCGGCCCCAATCCTCCTGGAGAGGGCCGCATACAGCGTCTCGTTCTCCACTACCACTCCTTCGCGGCGGTATCGACCTCCACTTCATCCTTTGCCGCCGGAGCCTTCCAGCGCAGCACCGGCTTGCGTGCCGCCGACGTCTCATCCATCCTCTGCACCCGCGTGGTATGCGGAGATGTCCGTACCAGCTCAGGACTCTCCGCGGCTTCCTGCGCAATCTGTTTCAGCGCATCGATCAGCAGGTCCAGCTCCTCGCGGCTCTCGCTCTCGGTCGGCTCAATCATCATCGCGCCAGAGACGATCATCGGAAAACTTACAGTGTACGCGTGAAATCCGTAGTCGATCAGGCGCTTGCCCATGTCGCCGGTGCGCACGCCGTTTTTCGCCTGAAGCTTATCGGAGAAGACAACTTCGTGCAGCGTGCGTGTCTTGTACGGCAGCTCGAAGGTGCCTTCGAGCTTGGCGCGGATGTAGTTGGCGTTCAGCACCGCATCTTCGGTCGTCTGCCGCAGGCCGTCGGGGCCGTTTGCCAGGATGTACGCCAACGCCCGCACGAACATGCCGAAGTTGCCATAGAACATCCGGACGCGGCCGACACTCCGGGGCCGATTGAAGTCGAGCCCAAGCCTGCCGTCGCTCTGCCGGGCCACGACCGGCTTAGGCAGAAACGGCTCCAGAATCTTCTTGCAGGCGACCGGGCCCGAGCCCGGGCCACCGCCTCCGTGCGGGGTCGAGAAGGTCTTATGGAGGTTCAGGTGCATCACGTCGACGCCGAAGTCGCCTGGCCGCGCCTTTCCCACCAGCGCGTTCATGTTCGCGCCATCCATATAGAGCAGCGCGCCCTTCGCATGCAGAATATCGGCGATCTTATGAATCTCCGACTCGAAGACGCCGATGGTGGAAGGGTTCGTCAGCATCAGCGCGGCGGTGTCTTCATCGACCATACGCTCGAGCTCGGCGAGGTCGACCATGCCCTCGGCGTTCGACTTCAGATTCGCGACCTGATATCCCACCACCGCCGCGGTAGCAGGATTCGTCCCGTGCGCGGAGTCCGGAACGATCACTTTCTTCCGCGGATTGCCCTGCGCCTCGTGGTACGCCCGCACCATCAGGATGCCGGTGAACTCGCCATGCGCGCCCGCCGCCGGCTGCAGCGTGATCGCATCCATGCCGGTGATCTCGATGAGCGCATCTTCGAGCGTCGCCATGATCTGCAGACAACCCTGCGACAGGGAAGTGGGCTGATACGGATGCGCCTCCGCAATGCCTTCAAGGCGCGCGACCGCCTCGTTGACGCGCCCGTTGTACTTCATCGTGCAGCTCCCGAGCGGATACATTCCAAGGTCGATCGCATAGTTCCAGGTCGAAAGCCGCGTAAAGTGCCGGATGATCTCGATCTCGCTCAGCTCCGGCATGACGCCCAGGTCCTGCCGGGCTACGGGGCCGAGCAAACGCTTCGCATCGACAGCCGGCACGTCGAGTTCGGCAAGGCGATAGGCCTTTTTGCCCGGCGAGCTCTTCTCAAAGATCAACCCCTCGTTCTGGTTGACGTGCGTCGTGACCTTCTTCGGTGTTCCCGCAAATGCTGCTTGCTTTCCGGATTTCTGCTCGGACACCTCGTTCGCTTCGTGGCTCGGGTGCGTCGTTGCCATGTAAACCTACCTTCTCTAATGCTGCAACAGCTTGTTTTTCTGGCTGCGTATTTCATCCCGTATGATCAGAACGCTTACGAGCAGCGAACAAATTGCAGGAACGTGTCCTTCGTTGGCTCGTTAACAGTCGCACTTCTTCCGAGCAGTAAGATTGCAACTGAAAACAGAAGCAGGACTGCAAGAACTCGGGCCAGCGTCTTCAGCGTTCCCGTCGCTAAAACTCCTCCGCATCCTCCGCCAAACCGCTCTCTGAGTAACTCCCTGACACCGGCGCGTCAATGTCCTCTTCCCGCAGGCTCAGCCCCAGCACCACGCCACTCGCCAACTCAATCGTCAGCGCCGAACCCTCGTCCAGCTCCGCCTTCACAACCTCTTCGCCAATCTGCGCACACAGCGCATTCCGATACTCGGGCTCGCCGTACGCCACCGAAAACTCGGTCAGCAACACATGCGGCCAGGCATACAACGTCACCAGCGCAGCCCCAAACCGCAGCTCCAGAAAATCCTCGACAAAGCAGACCGACCGCAGCTCTTCGCCAACCAGCGCCTCAACATCCATCAGGCCAGAATCTCCTCTGTGGCCCTCTGTGAAACCTCTGCGCGCTCTGTGTTAGCCGTGTCTTTCGTTACCAGAGCATCCGCAACCGCATCGATCTCACTCCGCTTCGTCACCTCGGTCGCACACCACAGCGAAGCTCCCGGCCCAAGCTCCGGATACCACTGCTCCAGCGCCAACCCTCCAATCATCTTCTTCTCCAGGAGACCTCTATTTACCGCCGCAGCAGACTCCTTCAGATCCAAAACAAACTCATTAAACCGAGGCGCACCGTCGAACAGTATCTTTCCCTTATCCTCCAGCACCGAAGCCAGATAAGCAGCCTTCGCCAGGTTATGTTCGCTCAGCTCGCGCACACCTTCCTTGCCATACACCGTCAGAAAAATGGTCACCATCAGTGCAACCAGCGCCTGGTTGGTGCAGATGTTCGAGGTCGCTTTCTCGCGCCGGATATGCTGCTCGCGGGTGCTCAGCGTCAGCACGTAGCCCCGCTTCCCGTTCACATCTTTCGTTTCGCCGATCAGCCGTCCCGGCATCTGCCGCAGAAACTTTTCCTTGCACGCAATCACGCCGCAGTACGGCCCGCCAAAGCTGAGCGCTACACCAAAGCTCTGCGCCTCCAGCGAGACAATATCCGCCTCAACCGGCGGCTTTACGACTCCCAGCGAAATTGCTTCAGCAATCGAAACAATCAGCAGCGCACCCCTGCTGTGTACCAGCTCCGCGATCGCCGTCACATCTTCAATAGTGCCAAAGAAGTTCGGCGACTGGATCAGCACGCACGCGGTGTCGTCGGTGATGGCAGCATCAAGCGCTGCCATGTCGACCCGCCCATTCGACGCATACCCGACCTCGGTCTGCGGAATCTCCTGGTGCGTCGCGTAGGTCTTCACCACCTCGCGATACTCCGGGTGCACCGTGCGAGCGATCACCGCGGCATTTCGACCGGTCACGCGCACCGCCATCATGATGGCCTCGGCCGCGCCGGTGCTTCCTTCATACATGCTGGCATTGGCGATCTCCATCCCCGTCAGTTCGCAGATCATCGTCTGGAACTCGAACATCGCCTGCAGCGTGCCCTGCGAGATCTCCGGCTGGTACGGCGTGTAGCTGGTCAGGAATTCGCCTCGCTGCACCAGACTGTCGATGATTACCGGCTTATAGTGCCGATACACCCCCGCGCCCAGAAAGCTCGCGTAGCCCGTCGCGTTATTCTCCGCATAGCCGCGAAACCGCTCGAGTATCTCCGACTCGCCATGCTGCCGCGGCACGTTCAAATCCCGCGTAAGCTGATACTCCTCGGGAATCGTGGCAAACAGATCGGCAATCGACTGGACGCCGATCTCCTGCAACATCTCCACCCGATCCTGCGGGCTCTTGGGCAAATAACGCATCGTCACCACTTCCATCCAACACTCGTAACTCAGACACTCGTAACTCAGAAAACCTAAACTTTAGACTCGAGACCATAAAGTCTTATGCAAACGCCCGGAACTCAATGCCCCGTTTCTTCACTGACGAAAGTCTCGTAAGCCTGCGCGTCGAGCAGCGTATCGAGCGAGGTCAACTCGTTTGCATCGTTCAGCTCAAACTTGTAGATCCAGGTCTCGTTGGCATCGCTGTTGATCTTCTCGGGAGCGCCGCCCAGTTCCTCGTTCACCTCGGTAACCGTGCCCGAGACGGGCGCATACAGATCGCTGACCGCCTTCACGCTCTCCACCGATCCGAAGATCTTGCCGGCCTCCACTTTATCGCCCACCTTCGGCAGTTCGACAAACACGATATCGCCCAGGGAATGCTGCGCATAATCGGTGATCCCCACCGAGCCGGTCGTGCCCTCCGCGCTCACCCACTCATGCGACTTCGTGTATTTGTATCCAGCCGGATAAGCCATCCATCTCTCCCGTCTTCCATGTTATTCCTGCGTGAATCGTGCGCCGCTATGCGATCGCAACCTTCTTCGGCTTCTTGTAGAAGGGCGTAGGCACCACCTTCGCCCTCACCAGCGCGCCGCGAATCTCCACCGCTACTTCCGTCTCCACGGCACCGTACTCCACCGGGACATAGGCCAGCGCGATGTTCTTCTTCAGAAACGGCGCCGGGGACCCGCTCGTGATCTCCCCAATGCGTTCCCCCGAAGGAGCACACACCGGGTACCCATCCCGCCCAATCCCGCGCTCGACCATCTCCAGGCCCACCAGCCTGCGCGCCGGACCGCCCGCCTCTTGCACCGCATGCAGCGCCGGTGCGCCCACAAACTCCACGCCCTTATCCAGCTTGCAATACCGCCCCAGACCCGCCTCAAAGACGTTGATCGAGTCGGAAATCTCGTGCCCGTACAGCGCCATCGCCGCCTCCAGCCGCAGCGTATTGCGCGCTCCCAACCCGCACGGCACGATGCCGAACTCTGCTCCGGCCGCCAGCACTTCGCCCCAAACCCTCCCGCTGGTCGGTTCGTCACTCGGAATGTAGATCTCGAATCCGTCCTCGCCGGTGTAGCCGGTCCGCGCGATCATCACGTTGTGGCAGCCGCACACCTGGCCCCAGGTAAACCAGTAATTCTTAATCCCTGACAGATCCGTCGAAGTCAGCTTCTGCAGCGTCGCCTCCGCCTTCGGGCCCTGGATCGCAAGCTGCGTGTAGTAGTCGGAAAAATCGTTGATGTGCACCGATGGCATTGAGCCGATCGTCTTCCGCACCCACTGCACATCCTTCTCGCGCGTTCCGGCGTTGATCACGATCAGGTAGTCGTTGTCGCTCAGCTTATGCAGCACCACATCATCGACAAACGTTCCATCCTCGTACAGCATGGCGGAGTAGTGAGCCTGTCCTGCCTGCAGCCTGGATGCATCGTTCATCAACAGCCGCTGCACTGCAGCCAGCGAACCTGGGCCCCTGAGTTGGATGTCGCCCATATGCGAGACATCGAACAGCCCCACCCCGGTCCGCACCGCCATGTGCTCGGCGATGAGCCCGGAGTACTCGACCGGCATGTCCCACCCGCCGAAATCGACCATCTTCGCCTTGTGCGTGCGATGCACCGCATTCAGCGCCGTCGTTCGCAGCTTCTTCAGGCCTGCCTCAATCTCCTGCAGCACATCCGCCATGCCAACCTCGCCTGGGCTCGAAGTCCCCCTAAAAGGGTAGCACCGACAAAGAGCTTCGCGCGTCTGTGACTCGACGGCACGTATTTCTGCTCGCGATCAACGCGAGCACCACGCGAAGCCCAGCACCGCACGAAGTGCCCCCGGCGTCAGGCCGTACCTATTCCTAAAGCGTCTGCATGAACTCCGGAGAGACCGGGTTTTCGTATACCGATCCATCCCGCGTCACCACCGTCAGTCCCGACGGCGTCACAAAGTAGTTCCGCTTATCCTCCTGCGGATCGTAGCCGATCACCGTACCATCCGGAATATGCACGTCGCGATCGATAATCGCGTGCCGGATCCGGCAATGCCGGCCGATATTCACATGCGAAAACACAATGCTCGAATCGACATCCGCATACGAATTCACGCGCACATCCTGCGAGACCACCGAATTGCGCACCACCGCGCCTGAAACGATCGTGCCCGCGGCCACAATCGAGTTGATCGCCATGCCGGTGCGCCCCGGCTCCCCGAAGACAAACTTCGCCGGCGGATATTGGTAGGCACGCGTCCGCATCGGCCAGCTCTTGTCATACAGGTTGAAGATCGGGGTGACTCCGGCCACATCCATGTTGGCCTCGTAGTAGGCATCCAGCGTCCCCACGTCACGCCAGTACAACGCCTCCTGCTTGTTCTCGTCGACGAAGTTGAACGCATGCATCTTCACCCGGCCCAGCATCGCCGGCAGAATGTTATGTCCGAAGTCGTGCTTGGAGTTCGGATTCTCCGCATCCTTCATCAACTCCGGCAGCAGCACATCCGTGTTGAAGATGTAGATGCCCATCGATGCATCCACCATCTCCGGCATAAATGGCGAACGGAACTTCGTCTCCTTCGGCTTCTCTTCAAATCCGCGCACCTCGCCGCCATGCCCCACATCCACCACGCCGAATTGATTCACCTCGGTGGGCAGAATCGGCAGCGTCGCCAGCGTCACCTCGCTGCCCTTGTCGACATGCTGCTGCAGCATCCGCGCGTAGTTCATCTTGTAGATGTGGTCGCCCGAGAGGATGATCACGTACTTCGGTTCTTCCGAGCCGATCGAGTAAATGTTCTGATACACCGCGTCCGCCGTGCCCTGGTACCAGCTCTTCGAAACGCGCTGCATCGGCGGCAGAATCTCGATAAACTCTCCCAGCTCGTTGGCCACCACCGGACCCCAGCCCTCGCGAATGTGCCGGTTCAGCGACAGGGCCTTGTACTGCGTCAGGATGTACACATGCCGCAGATCAGAGTTGATGCAGTTGGACAACGTGATATCGATAATCCGGTACTGCCCGGCGAACGGTACGGCCGGCTTTGCCCGGTCGCGGGTCAGCGGGGAGAGTCGTTCGCCGGCGCCACCCGCCAGCAGGACACCAAGTGTATCTCTCATGTGCGTCTTCCCTCGGCAACAGCTTTTACTTCACCGTGCGTGCGCTGCAAACAGCATTTCGATGCACAAAAAGTGGTTCGCGCCATCCGCGCAGAGTCATGCTCTCCAACCCACCGCCGAAGCCTATCACGGGTACATTGCCGCCAGCATCATCAAAGATTTCAGGCGCGATCTCCCGCCCACGCAAAACGGCCCGAACGCAATCGCCCGGGCCGCTGCTCATTTCATCTGCCTGCCCCGGTGACCGCGCTTCTGTTTTTCGCGATGCATGGGACTGATGCGTACTTTGGCTCCCGTTATCCGGACTGATCCTGCTTGTGACCGTCCTTCCCCTCAGTTTCCTCTGGCAGCGCAATCCGCAGCGACTTCAAAAACGAGACGTCACTGCGCGTAAATGGTCCATCCTCCGGCTCCCCAGCCGTCAACCGCAACGGCTGCTGCCCTCCGTCCGCATCGTCTTCCGCTTCTACTTCGTTCAGGCCGATGGTTGCTTCCAACATCAGCAGTACATCGAACCCCTGCTCGCGAAGGTTTCGCACGACCCCCGCTATATGTTCGGACTCGGAAACCGACTCGTGAATCGCCTCGCCGAGCTGCTGGATAAGGTTCTTAACCTTTTGATTCAATGACACCTCCGGCTCCCGTCCAACTACGCCATGGCTGCTGCCCAGCATGACTCGCATCGGGTATTCACCTAGGGTACAACTCCGCGAAGGGTCTAGGGGAACGGCAGTGCGGGTGCGTCCTGTTCGAACTAAGATACGCCCGAGTGCCCCATCGCGCAACGAAATCCGTGTCATCCCGACCGTCGGCGGTCATCCCCACCCCCCCCGATTACGCGATCGTATGATGATCCGCCCAGGCATCCTGCAGGCGATGCGCCAGCTCCTCCACCGGCTGCTCCACCAGCGGTGCCTGCTGCCTGCGCGCAAGCACGTACGCCACCACGATCCCCATCCCGCCAACCAAATACAAAAGACTCTTCATCGTACCGTTCTCCTCGTTCGATTCTTTCTGAACCCGACCGCATCCAGTGCGTCATAGGATGCGCAGTCCTTCGCCGGAGTATTCCACGAGCCCAGTCAGTTTTCCGCTCAGGCTGGCCAAGCTGTCTCCGGCCGCAGCGGACCGTTTTCGAGGGCAACCTCAGAACTGCTCTAAACTATCCGCATGGACCGCGAGCGTTTCGGCAGAGCATTGGGGCAGGGAACCCGCGAAGCCGCCCGCGCCCTTTGGCAGGCCGCCGATGCCGCCGCCGCCCCGAATCCCCGCGCCCGACCCGCTTCCACCCAGCCGCCGATCACCCCGCAGCCAATCGCCCACGCCGCCGCCCACGCCGCCCACACAATTCGCGCCACCACCCACGGCGTCCAGCGCGGGACCAGGCGCTTTGGCGAAGCCGTCTGGGGTCCGTTCGTTCGCGTCTCCCGCGTACTCTGGCTCGAGGTCACCGGCGTCTTCTTCGGCCTATTCGCCGTCACCGCCGCCATGGACGCGTGGAAACATCGCGCCGACCTGCATACCGCCGGCGTCTCCCCACAGCACCTCTACTTCGCCCTGGCCATGTTTGTTGTGTTCGGCTGGTTCACCTTTTCCAGCTTCCTCAACGCCCGCCGCCGCAGCCGTGGCTAGATTCAGAATTGATGGACGCGCCTTTCATAGCTCACGCCTTTTGTCACCACGAGGAAGTAACCTCCCTCCCATGAGAACGTCGCCCAGAACCTTTGCCTTCGTAGCCGCTTGCGCCCTGCTCATGGGATGTGGTGGCGGAACCACGGTTACAAGCAGCCCCGAAGCACCGGCGATTGCGGTCTCCCCCCAACCGGCATCGGTCGCCGTCGGCAGCACTACCACCTTCCAAGCCGAAGCGACCGGCAATGGACTCAACACGCCGACCTGGAGCATCTTGTCGTTTGGCAACACAGCCGTAGACGCGGGCACGCTCAGCAGTTCTTCGGGATCGAGCATCAGCTTTACCGCTCCCAGCTCGCCTCCCGTCTATGGCGGCGCGAATCTGTCCTCGCAGGGCATGGTGTCTCTCCAGTCAGCGGTCGAGTCTCCGTTCGGGAGCGCCATCAAAGTGGTCACATTCAGCATCACCGCACCCACCGTGACGACCTCGATTGCTCCCACATCAGCCAGCGTCGCCCTGGGATCGACCCAGGTATTCACCGGCTATGCCGTCGGCTCGATCGATAACGGAGCCACCTTCCAGGTCAACGGCGTCACCGGCGGAACCGCATCAACCGGCCTGATCTCGAATGCCCCGGCCGATGAAGGTCTCTATACAGCGCCGGCAACCATGCCGGCCACCGGCGACACCGTCACCATCACCCTGGTCTCACAAGCTGACCCGACCAAAAAGTCCTCAGCAGTCATCACCCTGCATTGACCTCAGCCGCGCACTCCACATGTAACTCCAGTCGTCCCGCTTCGAGTTTCTACCAGCGCGACCGGCACTCTTTCCCCGAAGCCACACCCGTCAGCACCCGGTTCGCCGAAGTCAAGCTCTCGCTGTAGCAGTTCCCGAGAGAATCCTTCGCCACGTAGCTCGCCGAACTCTTCGTCGGCCCCGCCCCCGTGAAATTGCCGTTCGCGTCGAAGTCCAGCGTATCGCTCGCCTGCACTTGCTCGGCCACGCTGCTCGATAGCAGCGGAAATCCATTGAGCGACTGCGTCTCCGATTCCAGGTCCTGCTGGTTTACACTCACCACCTGCGCCGCCGATCCATTCGCGTTCACGACGTAGGAGTAATCCAGCGTCAGCGGGTATGAAATCGTCTTCTCCGACACCTCCACCAGAGGCCCCAGTTGCGTCGTCGTCTTCGCGTTCACCGTGCTCGTCTGCACCGTATTCTGGATGTCGTTCACCCCTACATTGAAGGTTTGCGCGCTGTCGAAGTTCACCGTCTGCTGCACTGTCGTCTCCACCCGCCCCAGCGAGGTATTCACGTACCCCTTTACCGTGAAGTTCCTGGAGGACGTCACCGTCACCGTCCCGGTCGTGGTTCCGGAGGAGCTATCCGTCTGCAGATTCTCCAGCACCTGCGGCGTCGGTGCCGCGCTCAGCGTGTTCTCGATCAGTCCGCCGCCCGTCTCATTGCGCCCATGATCCTCATACAGCAGCAGGTTTGCCGTCGCCAGGAAGTAACTGTCCGCGTTGAACACGCTCACCCCCACCGTGTGCGGTGCGCCATCGCTCAGCACGCCCGCGAACGGTGTCAGGTCCACCCGGTAAGGCTTGAAGTTCAGTGTCTGCACCCCGGTGATCGGCTCCCACAGGAAAGGATCGATCCCGCCCGTATAGATCCATGGATACACCGGCGCCACCCCGGCCGGCTTGCCGTCGATCGTCACCTCGGTCTCGCGGAAGGCCGTATTGCCGCAGCTGTATAGCTCGCTCGCCACATCGTTGGGCACGCAGAAGTACCAGAACTCGTCATTCGACTGGCTCTGCGCGATCACGTCCAGGTAGGCTTGCGCCACGTTCCTCGGGGCCGTCACCGTCGCCGTCACCGCGCTCGCCGTGGTGTCCAGTTCATACGGGCTGTTCATGCCGCTCACCGGCGTCACCACGTCCGGCACAACCGGAGCCGGATTGCGAAAGTTCGCCGGGTAGAACAGCAGCTTCGCCGTGCCGTAGATGATCCCGGTATAGGTTGAGTTCACAATGTTGTAGATCAGCGCGTCGCCCGTCCGAGCGGTCTTGAAGATCGCGGACAGGTCCGTCACATCCCGCTCCACGTGCCACGATGGGCTCAGCGTCGAACGCGGCTCCGCCGTCGTGCCATAGAAGATATTTGCATTCCCCAGGTAGAAGGACGCCGTCCGGTCGTATTGCACCCCGGCTGAAACCGTGAGGTCGACCGTCAGCACCACCTTCGCCCATGGTCCGCGGCACCCGGCAGGCGGCGCGTAGCTCAGCGGCATGGCGGCGTAGTCGTTGAAGGCCAGGTTGTCGAACAGCGTCACCGTGCAGGGCGTCGTCGACGGACGCGTCACCGGAGGCTCCGCCGATACCGGGTTCGACGATCCCACCATCGGAGTCGCCGGCACCGTCACCACCTGTGCCCCCGCACCCACCGCCGCAACCCCAAGCAACACCACCGAAAAGGCACATCGCATCGCACGCAGTCCCACCGGGCAGAGATTCATTGGCCGCCATCCTTGAGTTGATTTTTTGAGGCCAGCGAAGCATAACAGGTCCTCAAGTCTTAACAAAAAATCCTTCCTCCAGCGCCGAAAACAGTTCTGCCGTGCGTGCTCTAGACTGATCCCCTCATGTCTCCCTCGCTCAAGCCAACCTCCTCCGGCCCACAAACCACCTCCGGAATCCCCATCGCTGCCTCCTACGCTCCCCATCCCCCAAACCCATCGCTGGGACAACCCGGTGAATTTCCCTACACCCGCGGCATCCGGCCCGAGATGTACCGCTCCCGCCTCTGGACCATGCGGCAATACGCCGGCATGGGCGACGCCGAGGCCTCCAACGAACGCTATAAGTTCCTGCTCGCCAGCGGCACCGCCGGCCTCTCCGTCGCGTTCGACCTGCCCACCCAGATCGGCTTCGACTCCGACGCGCCCGAAGCCCTCGGCGAGGTCGGCCGCGTCGGAGTCGCCATCGACTCCATCGACGACATGACCCGTCTCTTCGCCGGTATTCCACTGGAGACGATCTCGACCTCCATGACCATCAACGCGACCGCCGCCATCCTGCTCGCGCTCTACGTCGCCGTCGCCCGCCGCAACCGCGTCGATTCCCGTGCGCTGCAAGGGACCATCCAGAACGACATCCTCAAGGAGTACATCGCCCGCGGCACCTACATCTTTCCCATCCCGCACGCCATGCGCCTGGTCACCGACACCTTCGCCTGGTGCGCGCAGGAGCTACCAAACTGGAACCCAATCTCCATCTCCGGCTACCATATGCGCGAAGCCGGCTGCACCGCCGTCCAGGAACTCGCCTTCACGCTCGCCGATGGCCTCGCCTATACTCAGGCAGCGCTTGATAGCGGCCTTGATATCGACGCCTTCGCCCCGCGCCTTAGCTTCTTCTTCAACGCCCACTCCAATCTCTTCGAAGAGGCCGCGAAATTCCGCGCCGCCCGCCGCATGTGGGCTCACCTCACGCGCGACCGCTTCCACGCGCGCAACCCGAAGTCCTGGCAACTCCGCTTCCACACCCAGACCGCCGGCTCCACGCTCACCGCGCTGCAGCCCGAAAACAACACCGTCCGCACCACCCTGCAGGCGCTCTCTGCCGTCCTCGGCGGAACCCAGTCCCTGCACACCAACGGCTTCGACGAGGCCCTTGCTCTGCCCACCGAAGCTGCCGCGCGCTTAGCCCTGCGCACCCAGCAGATCCTCGCCCACGAGTCCGGCGTCACCCAGACCGTCGACCCCCTCGCCGGCTCCTACTTCGTCGAAGCCCTCACCGACGAACTCGAAGCCCGCGCCTACACCTACCTCGACCGCATCGCAGCCTTCGACCCCGCGCAGCCGAGCCTCGGCGTGCTTCGCGCGATCGCCCAGGGCTACATCCAACGCGAGATCCAGACCGCCGCCTACGCATGGCAGAGCGCCGTCGAATCCGGTGGAACCATCGTCGTCGGCGTCAATCGCTTCACGGAGGACACCCCCGCCGAAGTCCCCATTCAGCGTATCGATCCCACCCTCGAAGCCCGCCAGGTCGCCCGCACCCGCGCCCTGCGCCTGCGCCGCAACCCCGCCACCTGGGCGGCCTCGCTCGCCGCCGTCAAGGACGCCGCGTCCTCCGCCGCCAACCTGATGCCGCCCATCCTCGCCGCTGTCGAAGCCGAAGCCACCGTCGGCGAGATCGCCAACACCCTGCGACACGTCTTCGGCGAGTACCGCGAAACCGTCTTCCTCTGATCCGTAACGGAGGACGTGCGTCAGGAGTCCAGCCCCGCCAACCGCCCTGGTGCCCATCTCCACTCGCGCATCTTGCGAGGAGAACGGGCACCGCCCTCGAATCAAGGCCTTGCTGCAGGACCCACGACTACTGCCGCCAATCGCTAGTGCCGCCCAATCGCTACTGCCGCCCAATTGCCCGCAGCGCGGGATACACCTTGCGATACTCCCGGTACGCTGCGTCCATCTGCGTGGCGTGTCTTGGCTCAATCACCTCGGCCACTCGGATGGTGGAGGCGCATGCGGCTGCCACGTCCGGCCATGCAGCCACGCCTGTCCCGGCGAGCAGCGCAGCCCCAAAAGCCCCGCCTTCCTCCGCCTCCAGCCGTTCCACCGGACGTCCGTAGACGTCGGCCTGGATCTGCCGCCACAGCGCGCCGCGCGCTCCGCCGCCGCCCAGGCGGATCTCCGTCACAGGAATCTTCAGATCGTCGAACAGGGTAAAGGTGTCGCGCAGCGAGAACGCCACGCCCTCCATCACCGCCCGCACGAAATGCCCGCGCGTTGTCGAAGCCGTTATGCCGACGAAAGCCGCTCGCGCCTGCGCATCAAGATGTGGAGTCCGCTCGCCAAACAGATAAGGCGTCCAGATCAGCCCGTCCGAGCCCGGCGCCACCTCCGCGGCTTCAGCCGTCATCTCGTTGTACGAAAGGCCCGGCGTGAAGGTGTCGCGCAGCCAGCGCAGCGAGAGCCCCGCGCCGTTCGTCACCCCCATCACATGCCACACTCCCGGCGCCGCATGGCAGAAGGTATGCAGCCGCCCCAGTTTATCGAGCGTGGGCTCCGCCGTCGCCGCGAACACCACGCCGCTGGTCCCGATCGTCGCCGAGACCATCCCCGGCTGCAGCACGCCCATCCCCACCGCCCCCGCGCCCTGATCTCCAGCGCCCGCAACCACCGGCGTGCCGGCCTTGATCCCCGTCGCCTCGGCCCCTGCGGACGAGATCCGTGCGCAGATCTCCGGCCCTTCCGCCAGCTTCGGCAGCCACGCCAGCGGAATCCCGGCAGCCTCCGCGACCTCCGTGCTCCAGCGCCGGTGGCTCACGTCCAGCAGCAAAGTCCCGCTCGCCTCCTGCATATCCATGGCGTATTCCCCGGTCAGGCGCAGCCGGACGAAGTCCTTCGGACACAGTACGTGGCGGATGCGGGCGAAGATGTGCGGCTGATGCTCCTTCACCCACAGCAGCTTGGTCAGGGTGAAGTTCGGCAGCGCCGGGTTCGAGACCAGCTCGATCAACTTCTCGCGTCCGATCGTCGCTTCCAGCCAGTCGCACTCCGGCTGCGTCCGCTGGTCGCACCAGATCAGCGCCGGCCGCAGCACCTGGCCATCGCCGTCGAGCATCACGCAGCCATGCATCTGGCCGGTCAGACCGACGGCTTCCACATCCCCCACCTGCGTCATCACCGAGCCGATCGCCGCTTGCGCCGCCCGCCACCAATCCTCCGGATCCTGCTCCGCCCAGCCCACATGCGAGGAATGAATCGCCCTGTGCTCCGCCGCCTCCGACGCAACCACGCGCCCGGTTCGGTCCACCACCACAGCCCGCGTGCCGCCCGTCCCAACATCCACACCCAGAAACATCGCTTTTCCTCTCGCTTGCTCGCGCCCGGGCGCGCCTGCCTGCGCCCGGGCGCGCTTTCCTTGAGAAAACTTCCCTCCGCAGTGTAACCGCAGGCATTTTCTTTGCAGATTTGAGACCCGCTCCTGCATCTCATAGACATAACGGGCTGAATGGGACGTACGCTCGATCCCCCACCAGGTTTAGGTACCATTCAAGATATGACTCAAAACCAAGCTGCGCTGCGCCGGAGCACCCTCGTGCCGTCGCGCCGGCTCTCTCTCTGGAACGCTGTCATCCTTCCAGCCTTCGCGTTCGGGCTCTTCGCCGTCAGTCCCACTTCGTCCTCGGGACAGAACACCGGCGGGTCGTCCGGGTCGCCCGCAAACTCCTCCACCACTACGGGAGCCTCGGTGACCAGCGGATCGGCCGTCTCCGCCGGCCAGACCAACCTGTACAACGCATCCGGCGCCAACGGCGCCACGGTGACCTCGGATACCTTCAAGGGCTCGCTCATTGCCGGTAAAAATACCGGCGCCGTGCTTCCGCTCTCGCTCGACGAGGCCATCCAGCGTGGACTCCGCCAGAACCTCGGTGTCATCCTGCAGGGTTCGGCGGTGCAGGCTGCCAACGGTGCCCGGCTGGAACAGCTCCAGCAGCTGCTTCCCACCATCACCGGCACGGCCAGCATCCAAGTCCAGCAGGTCGACCTTGCCTCCTTCGGCCTCAAGATCCCCAACTTCAATCCCATCATCGGACCCTTCCAGGTGGAGGATTTCCGCGCCTCACTGACCCAGAACGTGCTCAACATTACGACGCTGCAAAACTACATCGCCTCCAAGCACAGCTTTGCCGCCGCCAGGCTCACGGCCGAAGATGCTCGCGACATGGTGGTGCTCACCGTCGGCAATGCCTATCTGGTCTGTGTTGCCGACCAGGCCCGCATTGAGGCCATTAACTCCGCCCTCAAAACCGCCCAGCTCACCTACGATCAGGCCGTCGCCTCGCACGACGCCGGCACCAGTCCCCGGCTCGATGTCCTCCGCGCCCAGGTCGATCTTCAATCCGAGCAGCAAAACCTGATCTCCGCCACCAACCAGCTCGCCAAGGACAAGATCGCGCTCGCCCGCGCCATCGGCCTGCCGCTCGATCAGCAGTTTGCGCTGACCGATACCGCGCCCTACAAATCGCTCGACAACCTCGACCCCAATCTGTCCTTTGACCAGGCTCTGAAGACCCGCAAAGATCTGCAGGCCGCCGAAGAGCAGGTCACCTCCGCGGAGCACGCCCGCAGGGCCGCCTACGCCGACCGCTACCCGGTGGCCAACATCTCCGGCAACTTCGGCGATATCGGCGAGACCGTGGCCCACTCGCATGGAACCTACACCGCAACCGGTGAGGTCTCGGTCCCGATTCTGCAGATCGTCAGGGATCGCGGCGAGCAGCAGGTCGCCAACGCCAGCCTCGATCAATCGAAGGCGCGTCTGTCTGACTCCGTCCAGCAGGTGAACGCGGACATCCGTTCCGCCATCCTCGACATACAGTCGGCGGCCAAACTGGTTGAAGCGGCCAGGTCGAACGTCGATCTCGCCACCGAGGCGCTCTCTGAAGCGCAGCAGCGCTTCCACGCCGGGGTCGCTGACAACCTGCCCGTCTCCCAGGCCCAGACCTCGTTCGAACAGGCCAACGATCAATACATCAGCGCCCTCTACCAGCACAACGTCGCCAAGCTCTCACTCGCACGCGCGCTCGGAGTCGCTCAGACCAACTACAAAGATTATCTCGGAGGGAAGTAAAACCGTGGCTGACCAGGAAAACACCACACCCGCACAGAAACCTGAAGAATCTCCCGCAAAGAAGACCGGGCGTAAGGTCGTCATCTTCGGCGTCGTCTTCCTGCTCATCCTCGCTGCCGGATTCTGGTACTGGCGTTCCACCTTCACCGAAGACACCGACGACGCGCAGGTCGACGGCGATATCTATCAGATCAGCGCCCGCATCGCCGGCCAGGTAACTTCCGTCCACGTCACCGAAAACCAAAAGGTCAACAAGGGCGATCTGCTGGTTGAGATCGACCCCAAGGACTACCAGGTCGCGCTCGAACAGGCGCAGGCCCAGCTTGCCTCGGCCCAGGCCGATTACACCCAGGCCACAGTGAACGTGCCCATCACCAGCGTTTCGACCTCGACCACCACCTCCAATACCGGCACTGACGTCAAGAGCGCCACCGAAGCGGTCAATCAGAACCAGCAGCAGGCCGCCGCCGCCGCCGCCCGCGTGGACGAGGCCAAGGCCAATGCCATCAAGGCTACCAAGGACGTCGAGCGCTACACCCCGCTGGTCGAGAAGGACGTCATCAGCCGCCAGCAGTACGACGCCGCCGTCGCCGCCGCAACCGCAGCTAACGCGCAGGTGCTGGAGGCGGAAAACCAGCTCGTCGCCCAGCAGTCCGCCATCTCGCAGGCGCAGGAGAGGCTCAACTCCGCGCGCAACCAGGAACAGGAGGCGCGCAAGAACGGTCCCGAGCAGGTCAAGGCGCAGCAGGCGCGCGCCCAGTCCGCCCTCGCCGCCGTCAAACAGGCCCAGGCCCGGGTCGATCAGGCGCTGCTCAACCTCTCCTACACCCGCGTGGTCGCTCCCACCTCCGGTGTGGTCAGCAAGAAGAACGTCGAGGTTGGCGCCAATCTCTCCGCCGGACAGGATCTGCTCACCATTGTCCCGCTCGATAACCTCTGGGTCACGGCCAACTTCAAGGAGACACAGCTGGCTAACATGCACCGCTGCCAGGAGGTTAAACTCAAGGTAGACGCCCTGGGTGGCCGCAGCTTCTCCGGCAAAGTAACCCAGATTGGCGGCGCCACCGGCTCCCGCCTCTCGCTCTTCCCGCCCGAAAACGCCACCGGCAACTACGTGAAGGTAGTCCAGCGCATCCCAGTCCGCATCGACTTCACCAACCTCAAAAAGGAAAACGCGGACTTCCGCCTGCGCCCCGGCTTCTCGGTCACTCCGGACGTCTCGATCAAAGGTACGGGCGACGACAAGAACACCCAGAACTGTGAAGTCGGCCTGCCCGAAGAGCAGAACAACTGACTCCGCTGACCTTGACGAGCCGCACCTGCAGGAAGCCCCACGGGAAACTCCATCCGTGGGGCTTCTTTCAGCTCGCTTCGCCAGAAATTCAAGAACCTCACCGGCGCCCCCGGCATCGAAGTCAACAGAGGTGAAGATTATGGCAGTTGCAACGCTTGAAAAGTCCCAAACCAGCCTGGAAACGCCGCAGAAGGGCCAGCAGCAGGTCGCTCCGCACTGGCACGCGCAGGCGAAAGAGATTCAGAAGTACGGTACCTGCATCGCGGATATGCCGCACCGTCTGCCAGTCGACGTTCGCGAGAAAATGGTCGCGCGTCTCAATCAATTGCTCGCCGACTCCATCCAGATTCGCGACATGTACAAGAAGCACCACTGGCAGGTGAGCGGACCTACCTTCTACCAGCTGCATCTGCTCTTCGACAAGCACTTCGAGGAGCAGGTCGAGTTGGTCGACACCATCGCCGAACGCATCCAGATTCTCGGCGGCGTGTCGATCGCCATGGGCGGAGACGTGGCGGAGATTGCACAGGTCAAGAGCCCGCCGCGCGGCCGCGAAGAAGTTCCGGTGCAGATTTCGCGTCTGCTCGAAGCCCACAAGATCATCATGCAGGACTGCCACGACATCGCTGAGGAAGCAGACAAACTCGGGGACGACGGAACCAACGACATGGTGATCTCCGATATCCTGCGCCCGAACGAACTGCAATCCTGGTTCATCAACCAGCACCTCGTGGAAATGCCCCTGATTCTCGACAAGTAGCTGTTTGCAAATCGCCGTCTGGCGAAAGCCCGGAGCCCGTGAGTCGCTTTGATCGAAGGGCTCACGGGCTTTCTTTTCGGGTCAACAGCCACTTCGATAAGGGATTGCCGTCCCATTCCGGAACTCCGCGAGTTGTCTTCTGGGCCAGCCGCGATTTCCTGCTCAGCCGAATCGCGAATTTGTTCCTGTTGCTGAGTTGCATCTGTATACTTCGCGCCAGAGCCCACCTGCAGAACCGGGCTCGCCGGCTGCCGCATCCATCCATTCGAGCGCTCTGCAAGGAGCCAGACTCGCACGTTGAGGAAGGTTCTATGAGCGTTCACCTGGTCAATCCCAGTGACAATTCGTTTGGTACCGCTGTGATCACGCCGCGCTGGCTCTTCGTGCTGGCCGCCGCCACACCGGAGATTGCCGGAGATCCGATCCTGGTCGATGAATCACTCGAACCGATCGATCCCGCCAGCATCGCCGCCGGAGACATCGTCGGCATCAGCGTTCATACCGGCAACGCCCTGCGCGGTTATGCCGTCGGCCGCATGGCCCGCGCGCGCGGAGCCTGGGTCGTCTACGGCGGCATCCACGCCACCCTTTTCCCGGAAGAGGCTCGCGAGCTTGGCCAGGCCCATGCGGTTGTCACCGGCGATGGGGACGTCGCCTGGGCCGGCGTGGTCCGCGACTGCCTGGCCGGCGCTCCGCAGCCGCTCTACGACGGTGGCCGCATCCAGGCCCACCAGTTTCTCGCCGCCCGATGGGATCTGATCTCGGCCGACAAGTACATGTGGGCCTCGGTGCAGACCATTCGCGGATGCCCGAAGCACTGCTCCTTCTGCAGCGTCTGGCGCACCGACGGACAGCAGCCTCGCCAGCGCCAGTTTCAGAGTGTGGTGGACGAGATCGTCGCCCTCCGTCGCATCGGGTTCCGCTATATCGCGCTCGCCGACGATAACTTCTATCCGGTCACCTTCACCGACCTTCGCCTGGCAGAACAGCGCCAGGACAAGACCAAACTCGACGAACTTACCGCGATCCGGGCGGAACGTTTCCAACTGATGGCCGAACTCGCCAAGCTGCCGAAGGACATGGTCTTCTTCACCCAGATCACCATGGAAGCCGCCGAGGATGCCGAATTCCTCGACGCCATGCGTGCCGCCAACATCAAAGGCGCGCTGGTCGGGGTCGAGGCGGTCACGCCCGAAGGGCTGAAGTCGGTCTTCAAGGATTTCAACTACACCGGCGAGGCTCTTGCAATCCAGCTGCGAACCTTTAAGCAGCATGGCGTCCACGTGCTGGGATCGTTCATCTTCGGCTTGCCGACAGACACAGCCGCCACCTTCAACGCCACCGTCGAGATGGCGCTGAAGGCTCAGGTCACCTTCGCGCAGTTCGTCATGATGACGCCTTTCCCGGGTACGGTCGATTTCGGCCGCTGGGAGAAGGAGCAGGCTGCCCACCCCGAGACGGTAGGGGACATCCCCATCACGCGCTACTGGCTGATTCCCCCGGCCGTTCGGCCCAAGATGTTTACTCCGCACCCTTCCATGCCTCCCGACGAAATTCGTGCGCGGACGCAGAAGGTCTGGGACCGTTTCTACGACTGGCGCTCCATCTGGGCGCGCTCCGCCTGTACCCCCAATCTTCGCGCCCGCCTGGCCTTCATCTTTCTCTCCAAGCTGTACCGGCAGATGTACGCCGGAACCGGAATCTCGACCGACAGCGCACGCCGCAGGAAGTCGAAATCCGCCGCCCGATGGACCGCGCGGCAATGCAAGAAACTCTTCCAGGCCAAGCCGATGCCCGAACTGCAATCGCCCGCGTGGCAGCTTGAGTTTGCCGCGTCAAGCAGTCCCCGCCCTGCTTTCCTCATGGGAGCCGAGGCGCATCAACCCTTCGTCATCCTCAAGAAGCAATAAGTGGAAATGAGAGCTGACGGCCCCGCTCCAAACAGGCTGGAGCATCGCCGCAGCGCTCAAGGCGAAGTAGGATACGCGGGCTGAACGCCCGTACGGTAGCCCGCCGGGAAAGGGATCGGCCCTGCAGGCCTACCTTTTTACCTCGTTCGGTCCCGCGGCCCGTCTATCGCAGCGCTGGCCCAACGGACCGATCCTCCTGCGGAAATCGGCACCCGTTAAGATTTTGAACTCCACAACCACCGTAGATTTGCTCTACACTCCGCTCAGCGGCGAAATCCGCACCTCGGCCCCGGCCCCGCTCATCTATTTCCCAGAGCAAACCCCATGCCCATCGCCCTCGCCTTCTTCGTCCACTACGCATACGCCATCCTCTTCCTGTGGGTGCTGGTCGAACAGCTCGGCGTGCCCATCCCGTCGCTGCCCATCATGCTCACCGCTGGAACCCTCGCTGCGACCCACCGCGTCAGCCTGACCTTCGCCCTGATCGCGGTTCTCTTCGCCTGCCTCATCTCGGATTCTGTCTGGTACGCGCTTGGCCGGCGCTACGGCAATGCCGTCCTTCGCCTGCTCTGCCGCTTCTCCTTCGAGGCCGATACCTGCGTCTCGAAGACCGAGGGCTACTTCAATAAGCGCGGCGCGGTCACCCTCCTCTTCGCCAAATTCGTCCCGGGACTGAGCACCGTCGCCGCTCCCATCGCCGGACAGACCGGCATGCCGTACCCGCGGTTCGTCCTCTACGATCTCGGTGGCTCCGCCCTGTGGTCGCTCGCGTACCTCGCCGCCGGCTTCTTCTTCGGCGATGTCGCCCAGAAGTCCCAGGCATTTTTCGCCGTGCTCGGACGCTTCGCCGTGCTCATCTTCGTCCTGTTGCTGCTTGGCCTCATCTTCCAGCGCATCTGGAAGCAGCGGCGTTTCCTGATGAGCGTGAAGGCGCTGCGGCTCGAGCCACACCAGCTCCTCTACATGATGGAAGCCGCCGAACGCCAGGGCAACATCCCCCCGTTCATCGTCGACCTGCGTCACCCGCTCGACTACCTTCCCGACCCGCGCGTCCTCCCCGGTGCGGTCCGGGTTTCGCCCTCCGACCTCACCTCCCACCAAAAGCTCCTGCCGCGCGACCGCGATGTCATCCTCTACTGCACCTGCCCGTCCGAGGAGACCAGCGGCAAGGTGGCGCTGCAGCTGCATAAGTTCGGCATCAACCGGGTGCGTCCGCTGCGGGGCGGATTTGAACAATGGCGCACCCTCGGCTACCCCTTGGTGGACTATGTTCCCCCCGCGGAAGCGCAGGAACTTACCGCGCCCGCCACCGCCGTCACATCCTCCGCCGCCTGACTCCGGAACGTCCGCAGGGTTTGCACAACTTTTGGAGCAGTCGCGCCTTGCGGTCAGACCACAGGTGATTTGTTTTGAATACTTTGCGTACTTTCTTGCCCCGGTGGGGGTAAAGTCTACAATCTCCCTTCGATTGCTCCCCGTACTTCAAATCTCCACCCCGTTTTGACCTCTCCTCGTGCCGTCTCTTCCGTCCCGCGCGTACCATCAGGAAAGCACCGGAAAGAGAGCAGGAATTGGCGTACAAAGACCTCCGCGAATGGATTGCCGCGCTCGACCGCGCAGGCGAACTCACCAGGATCACCCAGCCCATCAGCCCCTACCTGGAAATGTCGGAGATCGCCGACCGCGCCGCCAAGCTCAAAGATGCGAAGCGCGGCGCAGGCGGTCCGGCCCTGCTGTTTGAAAACGTTGCCGGCCATCCCGGTGCCCGCGTCCTGATGAATCAGTTCGGCTCGGAGCGGCGCATGAAGCTGGCGCTGAACGTCGACTCGCTCGACCAGATCGCCAGCCGCATCCGCACGCTGCTGCACCCGCCCACTCCGACCAGCTTCCTCTCCAAGCTGAAGCTGCTGCCGACACTCGCCGAAGTCGGCAGCTTCTTCCCCCGGGTGCTTGACCGCTCCGCCGCTGCCTGCAAGGAAGTCATCCTGAAGGGAGAGGATGTGGACCTCTCCAAGCTCCCCGTCCTCACCACCTGGCCGCAGGATGGCGGCCCGTTTATCACGTTGCCGTGCGTCATCACCAGGGCGCCCGACGACGCGCACGGCGACCCCGGCAAACGCAACGTCGGCATGTATCGCATGCAGGTGTACGACCGGAACTCCACCGGCATGCACTGGCAGCGCCAGAAAAACGCCGCCGAGCAGCTGCGCGACCGCCTGCGCGCCAGTGCCTCCGACCAGGCGGCAGCCGTGGACCTGATGGCTGCCACCGCTGGTGGAACCGCCTCCGCGCCCGCATCCACTCAGCTGAATCAGCAGACCATCACCAGGATTCTGGGCGATCGCATGGAAGTCGCAGTCGCCATCGGCACCGATCCGGCAACCACCTTCTCCGCGATCGTTCCCGCGCCGCCTGAGATCGAGGAGTATCTCATCGCCGGCTTCCTGCGCCAGAAGCCGGTTGAACTGGTGCGCGGCGAGACTGTCTCGCTCGAGGTCCCCGCCCACGCCGAGTACATCCTCGAAGGCTTTGTGAGCCTGGCCGAATTGAAGACCGAAGGTCCGTTTGGCGATCACACCGGCTTCTACACCATGCAGGATGATTACCCGGTCTTCCACGTCACCTGCATCACCCACCGCAGGAAGCCGATCTACGCCGCCACGGTGGTCGGCAAGCCGCCCATGGAGGATGCCTGGATGGGCAAGGCCGTCGAACGTATCTTTCTCCCGCTGATGCAACTCACGCTGCCCGAGATCGTCGACGTCAACCTGCCCGCCGCGGGCGTCTTCCACAACCTGATGATCGTGTCGATCCGCAAGTCCTACGCCGGTCATGCGCGCAAGGTGATGAGCGGCATCTGGGCCATGGGGCAGGCGATGTTTACCAAATGCATCATCGTGGTGGACGAAGACTGCGACGTGCAGGACCTGAACGAAGTCACCCTCCGCACCGCGAACAATATTGATCCTGAACGCGACATCCAATTCACGCTCGGCCCCGTCGACACCCTCGACCACGCCTCGCGCCTGCCCAACTTCGGTTCCAAGATGGGGATTGACGCCACCCGCAAGTGGGCCGCCGAAGGCTTCACGCGCCAGTGGCCCCCTATGATCGCCATGAGTCCCGAGGTGAAGCGCAAGGTCGATCAGCTGTGGCCCAAGCTCAATATCAAGTAGTCGCCCGGTGCGGCATCGACGCGCTTCTGCTGGCTTTGTTCTACAATCCTCCCCACCGTGAAAGCCAGGAAAAACAAGACTGACGAGACCTACACCGTCGCGCACAATCTGCGCAAAACGCTGCCTCCCGACCATCTCGCCGACTGGGAGCCGAAGCTGCGGCAGAAGTCCGTCGAGGAGCTGCTAGAGGAGTCGCTGCACGACCGTCTGGCCGAACTCACCAGCATCCGCTACCAGCGCATGGCCGCAAGCGCCTTCGGGTTCTTTCGCGGCTCCGCGTGCGTGATGGCCTATGACCTTTCGCTGTTGCCCAACACCGCGCTCGAGTCGCAGCTGTGCGGCGATGCGCACGTGCAGAACCTCGGCGCCTACGCCGGGATCGATGGCCGTCTGATCTTCGACATCAACGACTTTGACGAGACCATTCGCGGTCCCTTCGAGTGGGATCTCAAGCGAATGACCACCAGCATCCTGCTCGCCGGGCGCGAGGCGAAGCTGAAGGAAGCGGCGGTGGAATCCGCCGCTGAATCGTTCTTGAGCGCATATTCCCGGCTGATCCATTGCTTCCTGCCGATGCCGGTCCTCGATGTCGCACGCTTCCAGGTACATCGTTTGGGGAGTGTTGCTCCCATCTCCAAGATTCTGGCGCAGGCAGAACGTGCCACACCGCAGCTCTTGCTGGAGAAGCTGACCAGCAAGTACCCCAGGGGCCGCGTCTTCAAATCCAATCCGCCGCTGCTGCGCCGGGTGGAGGGAGATGAGCGCGACCATGTGCTCGCCTCACTGAAGCCCTACCTGCACTCGCTGCTGCCGGAGCGCCGCCACTTCTTCCAGCGCTTTCAGCAGATGGATGTCGCCTTCAAAGTGGTGGGGACAGGTTCGGTCGGGCTGCGAGATTACTGCGTCTATCTGCAGGGCAATGGTCCGGATGATCCGCTCTTCCTGCAGATCAAGCAGGAGTCGACCTCGTGCTACGCAAACTACCTGCCGAGTCCGGCCAAGCACCAGGGGGAACGCGTCGCCGACGGGCAGCGCGCGATGCAACTGCAGTCCGATCCGCTGCTGGGCTGGACACGGATCGGCGAGCACGACTACCTCGTCCGCCAGTTGAGCGACCACAAGGCATCGGTGGTCATCGACAGCCTGAAGCCGAACGATCTGTGCCAATATGCGTCGGTGTGTGGCGAGATGCTGGCGCGCGGGCACGCCCGCTCCGGCGACGTGCGCCAGATCGCCGGGTACATTGCCGGGGGACATCGCTTTCAGCGTGCCATCCTCGACTTCGCCAAAGCCTATTCTGTCCAGACGGAGACAGACTGGAGACAGTTTGTGCAGGCAAGGGAACATCGCGTGAGCTGATCAGGCTACTCCAGTGCAACGTGGGCCTGCCGGATAAGTCCCAGGCGTAGTATGAACGAAGGCCAAATCCACTCTGGGGAAGCGCTATGTCGACGACCATCGCATCCTTTCCGGGCGCGCACGCCCTGGTGAAAACACGGCCGGAGCCCGTCTCCTGGACCATCTGGGCCGGCATTGCGGGCGTAACCTCTTCGAGCATTGGCGGCGCGTGGGACGTCGCCTGGCACAGGTCGATCGGCCGCGACTCCTTCTTGACTCCTGCCCACACCGCGATCTACGCCTGCGGGGTGATTGCGTTTGTGGTCTGTGCCTACCTGATCTTCTATACGACATTTGGGCCGGAGGATGGTCCGGCCGCCCGGCTGCGGGCTGAGTCGGTCTCCGTGCTTGGCTTCCGCGCGCCGCTGGGAGCGTTCATCGCTGCCTGGGGCGGCATCGCCATGCTAACGTCGGCGCCGTTCGATAACTGGTGGCACGCGGCGTATGGGTTGGACGTGAAGATCATCTCGCCGCCGCACACCCTGCTGATTCTCGGACTGCGCGGCGTGGGCATTGGGATTCTGTTCCTGATTCTCGCCGCCATGAACCGGGAGAAGATGCATCGCCGCGATTCATCCAGCTACAAGACGCTGCAGTGGCTGATGCTCTACATGAGCGGGCTCACCCTGATTGGCCAGATGTTCTTCCTTCAGGAGTATACCTGGGACGTGGTGCTGCATCGCGGCGCGGCCTACATCGCCCTGGGCATCGGCGTCCCCATCGTCTTCGCGGCGTATTCGCGCATCACCGAAAATCGCTGGACCTGCACCATCATGGCCGCGATCTACATGCTGTTCATCATTGCGGAGATTCAGATCCTGCCGCTGGTGCCGGCCTCGCCGAAACTTGGACCCGTCTTTGTTCCGACCACACACCTGGTGCCGGCCAAGTTTCCGCTCCTGCTGATTGTTCCTGCGATTGCGCTCGATCTGCTGTGGGACCGCCTTCGCACATGGAAGCCTTGGCAGATCGCCGCGGTGACAGGCGTTGTCTTTACGGTGATCTTATTTGCCGTCGAGTGGCCGTTCGCCAGCTTTATGATGACCAAGGCGGCGCAGAACCGCTTCTTTGGAGCCATCTACTTCGACTACAACTCGCGCCCCGACGGGCCGGACCGGATGCGGCAGTTCTTCTTACCGGATCCCGGCCTGGTTCTGGCTCGCGCGCTCGGCATCGCGGCAATCTGCGGGTCGATCAGCACCTGGGTTGGGCTGAAATTCGGCAACTGGATGCGCGGCATCCAGCGGTAGGCGCTTCTGCACAAACCAGGGTTGGGCCTGTGCCTACCGCAGCTTTACCACGTCCCGAACCGGATGGCAGAAGACCTTGCCGTGGCTGAGCGCAATTTTGCGCTCGGCCAGCGCGGCCATCTCCGGATCGTGCGTGACCATGACAATGGTGTGGCCCGACGCGTGCAGAGTGCGCAGCAGGTCGGCCACGATCTTCTGGTTGGCCTGGTCCAGATTTCCGGTGGGTTCGTCAGCCAGCAGGATAGGCGGATTGTTGATCAATGCCCGCGCGATGCAGACGCGCTGCTGCTCGCCGCCCGAAAGCTCACTGGGCAGGTGCGTGATGCGGTCGCCGAGCCCGACCTTTTCGAGCGCCGCCCGCGCCTCCGCCTCGTCCGTCATCGAATGGAAGTACTGTGCCAGCATCACATTTTCGAGCGCCGAGAGGTACGGGATCAGGTGAAATTGCTGGAAGATGAAGCCAATTTTGTCGGCGCGAAAGCGATCGAGTTCTTTGGCCGACATCGCGGCAACGTCCACGCCATCGATCTTCAGCACGCCGCAGGTCGGCCGGTCCAGGCAGCCGAGCAGGTTCACCAGCGTGCTCTTGCCCGAGCCTGAGGGCCCGGTGATGGCCACCCACTCGCCGGCCACGATCGAAAAGGTTGCGGAGTCGAGCGCGCGCACCGCGCCAGCCCGCGTCTCATACTCGCGCGTGACACTGTCGAGCGCGATGACCGCGCACTCGTCGCGTGTCGAGTCGCTGGTCAGGCTGCCGCTTTTGTGTTCGCTGCCGGGAAGGCGGGTGGTGACGACTTCGACCATGCTGATTCTCCTTCTGCTACTCGCCTTTGAGCAAGGCGGCGGGTTCGAGGCCGCGCAGGGCGCGCACCGGAAAGAATGCGGCCAGAGCAGCAATCACAATGTTCAGGCCCAGCACCCATGGTATGACGCCGGGCTGCGGAAGGCTTGCCGTGCCGAAGTTCGACTCGCTGATGGCCCAGGCCGCGAGCGAGCCGAGCAGCCATCCGGCGGCCACGCCGCCGAGTGCAAGCAGCAGAGTCTCTGCGAGGAAGAACGACATCAGACGCGATTCCGAGCCGCCGAGTGCCTTCATCAACGCGAAGTCGCGACGGCGCTCCAGCACCGAGGCCGAAAGCGTAGCCAGCACCGAGACGGCGACCGTAAGGGCGATCAGCACGACCGCCCCGAACATCAGCGCGTGAGTGCGGTCGACGATCTGCGATTCGCCTTCAACCAGCTGCCGCACCGGTTCGACGTCGGCCCCGGGAAGCGCGGACCGGAGACGCGCCATGGCGGCTTCAACCTTCGGCGCGCCGCCGGGCACCTGCACTTCGAGCACCGACGGCGGCACGGCGGTCCAGGCTTCAAACGACGCGATCGGAATGTAGATTCGGCTGTCTTCGTCGCCCCCGGTCTTGAGCGTGCCGGCGCCCGCGAAGGTCTGTGGCTTTCCGGCGAAGCTGAGGGTGACGGCGTGCTCGTTGCCGACGAATTCGGCCGCGCGCGTGCCCAGCAGTGCGGCGTCGGGCGTGGTGGGCCATGCACTCACCGACCACCACGCGTCGAGCCGGCGGACGTCCGCGAAGTCGACGCCGGCGACCACGACGGGTGTACCCCGATCGGTTGTCGCTACAGCGTAGGCGAAGGCGGCGAGACGGGCATCGGCACCGGCAGCCTGGCGTGCCTGAGCGACTGCGGCCGGGGTCAGATCGGTGTGGGTGACGACGATGTTGGCACCGAAGCTGCGGAACTCGTGGTGCAACTTGGCGTCGAGGTCGGCATAGATCGTGAGCAATGCCGTCGCCACCGCGGCGGAAACGGTGAGCGCGATCAGCGCGGACAAGCTGCGGGCGCGGCGATGGCGAAGCGAGCGGCGCAGCAGATGGGGCAGGCTGAGCTTCAAGCGTCGGCTCGCAGGACGGTCGCGGGATCGGCTCTGAGGGCCTTGCGGATCGACGGGGTCGAGCCCGCGGCCGTGACCACCAGCGCCAAGGCAAGCACCACCGGCAGCAACACCGGGTTCAGCAGGGCGGCCGCACCGTCTCCCGGGAAGATGTCCGCGCCCATCCAGAAGGCGAGGGCTGAGCCAGCAAGGTAGCCGATGGCGCCGGCGAGCACGGCGAGCAGGCCGGACTCCGCGTAGAAGAGCCCGGCAATGGCAGCCTTTCCGGCGCCGAGCGAGCGCATAAGGCCGATCTCGCGGCGGCGTTCCAGCACGGCAGTCGCCATGGCGGCCGAGACGGCGAAGCCGGCGGCAAGCAGCGCGGCGCCGCTCACCAGCCACATGAGGCCGGAGATGCGGGCGAGCACGGTGCCTTCGGTCTGCTCGACGCGGCGCACCTGCTCCGCCTGCGCGCCTGGGATGGCCTCGCGAATCTGGTAGGCGATGGAGTTGGCGTAGGGGCGGCAGTACCACACGTCGCGGAGCCTGGCGGGGAGGCTGTCGGGATCGCGGCGGGCGAACGCGTCTTCGGGCTTGGTGCGAGCGGAAATCTCGACGCGATCGACCGGATCGCTTGCATTTACGAAGCGCTGCGCGCTGCTGAGCGGTAAGAGAACCTTATCTTCGAATGAATCGCCGGTGGTGGCGATTCCAACGATCGGAAGCGACAGTATCAAGGGGATGCGACGGTGAGCAGATTCCATCTGCGAGGCGGGCTCAATCGTCCGAAGAGAATCGCCAATCTTGAGCCCGAGTCGATGCGCTATTTGCGCTCCAAGCACGACTTCATCAGGGGATGAGGGCCACTTGCCCTTGAGCTTCCACCACGGGTGTAATGAAGGCGCTCCCGTATAGAGCGCTCCAAAGGAGTGGTGGAACCAGAGGCCGATCGCCGGGAGTTCGTTTCCATTGCCGTCGGAGAGTTGAAGCAGGAGCTCCGGGCTGACGCCGGTAATGTTGTTGGCCCAGAAGATCGTCTTGAGCTTCTCTAGATCCGATTCCTTGAGGTAGGCTCCGCGGGTGGCGGGCTTCACGTCCACGCCGCCGATCTTCACCTGGAGCTGTTCTGCCTTGGGAAAGACGACGATGTTTGCCCCGTACACGGCCAGTTCCTGGTGGATGCGATCGCCGATCGTCGTCGCCAGGGCAAGCATCGCCGTTACCGCCGTGGTGCCCAGCAGGATCGCAGCCCCGGCAAGCAGCTTCTGGCGGCGTTGACGGACGAAGGACTCCCAAAGGAGGCGGAGGAACATTAGCTTGCCTCCGCCTGGTTCCGGGACGGTCGGACCCATGTCTGAGAGGCGAGACATGGGGCAGCCACAGTAGGGATAATCCCCATGTCAGCCGCTTGGAACCGCTTACGACATGGGGCACCCGCGGCGACGCGCGGGGCATCCGAATGCGTACCCGGACTGGGGCTGCAGGTCACTTTTCAAACCGGGGGGCGATGGATTTCAGGTCGGTGGCGGCGATGATGATCTGGCCGGTGACCTGGGTGGAGGGCAGCGGGATGGGGTTGCAGCCGCCCGGCTGTCCCATGGAGGCCGGGTTCAGCGGACTGGCGCACATCTTGCACGTAATGCCCTGCGAGCCGATGTAAAACCCGACGGGTCCACAGATGGAGCATGCGTCGGCTACTGAAACGATGTTGCCGTCAGGCTTCTTGAACAGCAGGAAGCGCACCTCCGGCGAGTGGCCATTGCCGTCGTCCACATGCACGCCAAAGCGGTGCAGCTTGTCGTCGCCGATCTGGCTGGCGGGAACGGTGACCTGGCCGCCCACCAGGGTGACGGAGTCGGTTGGACTCAGCTCGGTCGAGGACTTAGCGTAGATGAATTCGGCCGACGACAGAAAGATGAAGGTGAAGCTGGTGACGACGACGCCTGTCATCCACAGCTTTTCGCGGCGCGCGGACCATGCTGCGCGGCGCTTCTCGGCTGGGCTTGCGGTTTCAGCCAGCACAACCGGAACCCGCCGCCTCTGCTCCATCAGGATCATCAGGCCGGCGAGTGCGAGCATGGTCACAAAGAAAAAGAGGTCGTTGCGCACGATCGGTCCGATGTAACGCATCTCCGCCGTGCTCGAGGGCAGGACGCCGTTTTCCGAGAGCTCGTGCAGGCCGCTGACGATCAGCTGGAAGGTGACGAAATACAGGATGATGGATGTTACGCGGAAGAAGCGCTGCAGGTTGATCTTGACGCTGCCGCGGATGAAGAGCACGCCGAAGATGACCGAGACCAGCACGCCGAGAGCCGTCCCGGTAAAGCTGAGCAGCTCGGTCGAGTTGAGCGATACCGCCGAGAGAATCAGGACCGTCTCGACCCCCTCGCGCAGGACCAGCAGAAACACCAGCAGGAAGAGCCCGACCCTGGAGGTTCCGCCGGTAGCTCGGGCGATCCTGGCCTCAATCTCGCCCTTCATCGACCGGGCGGTCTTGTTCATAAACCAGATCATTGAGATGACAAAGACGGCGGCGACCAGCATCACCCAGCCTTCAATGATGTCGGAGTTAAGCTGCAGCCTTGAAATGATGACGGCCACCAGAACGCTGGCGGCGACCGCAGAGCCGAGGGCGTAAAAGACGGTCTTCTTGAGTTCGGGCCGACCGATCTTGCCCAGGTAGGCGAAGATGATTCCCACGATCAGGGACGCTTCGACCCCTTCGCGGAGGGTGATGACAAATGCCTGCAGCATCTCGTTTCCGATCTCTTCCAGCATGCGGCAGATTGGGGTCTGCCGAGCCGCCGGACACCTGTGATGCCAGGTCCGGCCTACCCTTCGAGTCTAATCAGGACCAATTTGGTCGTCAATCGAAGTGTCGGCAATTGAGCGAGGAACTTGGCTGCTGTGGATATTTTCCGTCCTTGATACGGCGATGCTGAAAGCTATGAAGCTTGACGAGAAGAATTTGCTGATCAAACGGAGCCGGTTCGTGCTGTTGCTGGCCGCGGTGCTGGTGGCGCCGTTGATGTCACCGCTTGGGGCGCAGGATCGATTGCCGCAGCCGCCGGCGATCGTTTACCTGATCCGCCATGCGGAGAAGCTGACGGATGGACGCGAGGACCTCTCATGGGCCGGGTATCGGCGGGCGGCGGCGCTGCCGGAGCTTTTTCTCGCCGCCCCGGGAGCGACGCGAACCCTGCTCCCACGGCCTGATTTCCTCTTCGCGACCAGGGCGAGCAAAAAGAGCAACCGGCCGTATGAGACGTTGATGCCGCTGGCTTCGGCGCTAAACCTGCCCATCTCGAACCAGGTTGCGAATGACGACTTCGCCGCGCTCGCGCAGGAGCTGCTAAGCGGAAGGTACGCTGGCAAGATCGTGCTGGTGGCCTGGCATCACGGCAGGCTGCCGGCTCTCGCGACCGCCCTGGGAGCGACTCCACCCTACGACAAGTGGCCGGACAGCCAGTTCGACCGCATCTGGAGGATCGACTTCGCCGGCGGAAAAGCCACGCTAATCGACCTGCCTCAGAGCCTGATGCCGGGCGACTCAAGATAAGCGTCAAGCCTCAATCGCCACAGCGTAGCGGGAGACTCGATTCATGTTCGAAGGATTGTGCGGATGGTGCGCCCGGAAGGATTCGAACCTCCGACCCTTTGGTTCGTAGCCAAATGCTCTATCCAGCTGAGCTACGGGCGCACATTGCATTCACTACAACTAGGCAAGAATATCGGAACCTGGGCCGCAGGGCAAGGCTTCGGACGTTCCCTCTGTTGAGTTCCCGGCGGCTCACAACGTCTCGTCCAGGTGAATCGCCTCCAGCTTCGCCTGGAAGTCCGCGTCGGCGGCTGTCCGGTCCCGGTGCAGCTTGTCGAGTTGGGTGCGCAGCGCGGCCAGCCGGTCTTCCTGCGAGTTCAGCTCGCCGGTGTAGCGCTGCAGCAGAGCGCGCTCTTCCGCGCTGCCCTTCAACGCCTTCATGTTCTCGCGCAGGCGATCCTGATCCTTGGCGATCGCCGCAATCTCCGCTTCGGCCGCGCGAATCTGCTCGTCGATCGCGACCACGCGGTTGTGGGCGTCGAAGGCGGGCTGCAGCGCCGCCAGTGCCTCGGGACTGGCCTTGGCGTCACGCAACAGGATGCGAAGCTGCTCTTCGCTGCGGTCGACAAGGCGGATGTACTCGAAGTTGGTATGCTTCTCGCCGATGTGCAGGTGGACGGTCTCGAGCGGGCGGGTGACCACGCGAAAGCGGTAGGCGTTCGGCGTCGTCTCCGCCGGTTTTGGGTCCGAGTCGAGCGTCCAGCCCTGGCGGATAGGCTGCTCCACGATGACGGTCCGCGGATCGGGCGCAGCGTTGTGCACCAAGTACTCCACCTCCGCAATCTCGGTGGAGGTTTCGGTGAGGACGCCTTTCTGGATCTGCAGCCGGGTGACGGTTCGGGTGTAGTTGTTGTGGTCGGGCGAGACGCGGACGGCCTGATCCGCCGCATACGACAGCAGGCGTTTCTCGCCGGGGTGGATGGGATCGAGCAAGCCTTCGCCGCCGAAACTGCCGTTTTCGACGATCGAGAAGCTGCCGCGATCGAGCGTGAGGTTCGAGCTGTTGGTGATCCAGAGGGCACGCAGCGCAACCGGCTGCTGCGCCGACCATAACGTGACCCGCTCGACCGGGAGCGTGGTCTGCAGGATGGGAACCAGCGCGGACTCATTCTTGCGGATGGTGATGGGGTCCAAGAGCGAATATTCGAAGAAGTCGTCGAAGGCAGAGGTGGTGGTCTGCGGGGTAAGCGAGGCTTGTGCAGTTTGGGCATAGTCGATGGGACCGCCCACTCCGTTACCGATCCCACGACCGACGCCTCCAGCCACGCCCCCCGCGACACCGCCCGCCATTCCACGCAGACCAGCAACGTAAGCGCGGCCGTTCATCGGCATGGCGGTGACCGGGGCGGCGGAGACAGAGACAGTTTCACTGGCCTGCCCTATCGGCGGAGGTTCCGGCGGCGGCATTGCGCCGTTGACGTCATTGACGGTCGATTCGCCGGAATCATGGGTCTGCGGCGTAAGCTGCGCTTCGGCGGGCAGCGGGATCTCCGGACGGCGCGTGTAGTAGGGCGTGGAGAGCGGCTGCAGAAACGATTGCGGCGCGCCGGCTATCAGGTCGAGATGCACGTTGTTCCAATCGGAGCCGGTGGTGTTGTCGACCACCGACCAGCCCTGCAGCGTGGCTTCCTTCGCGCTGTTCGCCTCGGAGTTGGTGAAGAGGATGCGGTAGGTCGACTTCCAGACCGGAACCTCCGAGATATAGGAGACGCGCAGTTCTCGCGGACCCGCGCCGCGGTCGAGCAGCGTCAGGTGCCGCAGGCCCTGGTTGCGCGTGCTTGCCAGCAGTTCGAGATAGCGGGTCACGTCGGTATGCAGCGCGGTGTCGAGCAGAGTAACCGAGACCGTCGCCGTCAGCTCAAGGGTTCTCACCTGGCCGGAGTCGGAGATGACGGTGACGAAGCGCCGGGCATCGGAGCCGTCGGCGGAGGTGTCGCCGTCGCCGTCCTTCTTCCTGGCGGCGCGGAGATCGATGCTGAGCAGACGTCCGGTGATGCTGCCGCCCGGAGCCATCACCTGCACCCGCGCGCCGCGGATGGCGTTGTAGAAGTCGATGTCGGTCGGGTCCGCGTTGAGCGCGAGCGGCAGCGTCTTCAGTTGCTGATCGAGCGGCGTGGTGGAGTTGTAGCTTGCGCCGGAGATGCGCCCGCCGTTCAGGTCGATCGCGGTCAGCGACTGCAGCACGTCATTGAGCTGGGCGGAGGTGAAGTCGATGGTGACGGATTGATCGCCCTGCACGCGCCCCGCATGCTCGAAGAAGCCGACGCCGTTCTTGTAGAGGGCGACGCGGGTGATCGGCAATTGTTCGGTCTTCGTCTCCATTTTCGAGACGGTTTGGTGGGTCTGCGCGGCAGCAGACCAGGAGGCAAGGGCAAGCAGGGTAAGCGGAACGCGCATGGGGTCGAACTCCAGGGGTGCTTCCTGCTTAGACCGGAGTTGCGCCTGGTTTGTTCCCAGAACTCAGAGACAAAAGCAGTCGGCACGTTTTGACGGCACCAACTGCTCCTGCTCACGGCTGGCGCGCCGTCGCTTGCCTCTCGTCGTCGCCATTGACTATGCTTATGCGGCTATTAGTTTCAGTGATGGGAGAACGGGATGTTCGGGTTGACGGAAGAGCAGGAGAGTCTACGCAGGGAAGTCCGGGCGTTCGCGGCGAAAGAGGTTGCACCGCACGTCTCCGAATGGGACGAGAGCAGCATCTTCCCGGCAGCGGTGGTCAGGCAGATGGGCCAGATGGGGTTGATGGGAGTCATCTTTCCCGAAGAACTGGGCGGTGCGGGTCTGGGGTATGTCGAGTATGTGCTGGCCATCGAAGAGCTTTCAAGGGTCGATGGAAGCGTCGGCATCATCGTCGCCTCGCACAACTCGCTCTGCACGAACCACATCATGCTGGGCGGTGATGACGCGCAGAGGAAGCGCTGGATTCCGAAGCTGGCGGGCGGAGAGTGGCTTGGGGCGTGGGGGTTGACCGAGCCCGGATCGGGCTCGGACGCGGGCGGCATGCGAACCACCGCCGTGCGCAAGGGCGATGGCTGGGTTCTGAACGGATCCAAGACCTTCATCACCAACGGCACCTACGCGAATTGCGCGGTGGTGCTGGCCTTGACCGATCGCGAGAAGGGAACGCATGGCGGCATCTCGGCGTTTCTGGTCGAAAAGGGCATGGCCGGATTTCGTCCGGGCAAGAAGGAGAACAAGCTCGGCCTGCGCGCGAGCGATACGGCGGAACTGATCCTGGAGGACTGCTTTGTGCCTGCGGATCACCTGCTCGGGGTAGAGGGTGCGGGCTTCAAGGACGCCATGCGTGTGCTCGATGGAGGCCGCATCTCGATCGCGGCGCTCAGCCTGGGGATCGCGCGCGGCGCGCTCGATGCGGCGCTGAAGTATGCCACCCAGCGGCGCCAGTTCGGCAAAGCGATCAGTGATTTCCAGGGAGTTCAGTTCAAGCTGGCAACCATGGCGACCGAACTCGACGCCGCCTGGCTGTTGACCATGCGCGCCGCGCGGATGAAGGATGCAGGGCAGAAGGTGACGCTCGAAGCCAGCATGGCAAAGCTCTACGCCAGCGAGGTAGCGTGCCGCATCTGCGACGAGGGAGTCCAGATTCATGGAGGGTACGGCTTCATCAAGGACTATCCGGCGGAGAAGTTTTACCGCGATGTGAAGCTGTGCACCATTGGCGAAGGTACCAGCGAGATTCAGCGCATCGTGATCGCAAGAGAACTGTTGAAGAACGTGTAGACAGCCTCATACTCCCTGTCGTGCGCGGCGCCCGTGGACGGTGCGGTAGTCTGGCGTCTGAGGGGTGCCGCCATGCGCAGCTTGCGACTCGCTGTCTATCTCTTTCTTCTCTGCGGAGTCATGTCCGCGCAGAAGCCGTGGCCGGTCCGCGCGGTCATCGTCACCACCTTCGAGATCGGCAACGACACCGGCGACGCGCCAGGCGAGTTCCAGCTCTGGGTCGAGCGCGAACACCTGGATGAGGTGGTAGCCTTCCCGGGCGGAACCCACCCGCTGCGCAGCAACGCCGATCATACCGTGCTGGGCATGGTGAGCGGCACGACGCTGGTCAACGCCACGGCCTCGATGATGGCGCTGGGCCTCGATCCGCGCTTCGATCTCACTCACGCCTACTTCCTCATCAACGGCATCGCAGGAATTGATCCGGAGGTGGGGTCGATCGGCTCGGCTGCCTGGGCTTCCTATGTGGTCGGTGATGTCGCCCGGGAGATCGATCGCGCGGACATGCCGGCAGAGTGGCCCTATGGCTGGTTTCCCGTGGGGGCGCATGCTCCCGACCCTCCCACCGTTCCGGCCGCACCCTGGACGCGGACCAATCTCTACATCCTGAACCCGAAGCTGGCACAGTGGGCCTTCCTCCAGACCAGGTCTCTGAAGCTTGTGGACGATCCGGCGGTCGCCGCATTTCGCGCCGAATACAAAGGCTTCGCAGAGGCACAGAAGCCGCCGTTCGTGCTGATGGGCGACACCTTCGCCAGCGACTACTACTGGCACGGGGCGGTGATGACGCAGTTCGCGCGCGACTGGGTACGGCTCTATACCGCCGGCAAAGGCCGTTTCGCGACCACCGAGATGGAGGATTCCGGGTTCATGGGGGCGCTGGAGCGGCTGGCGGCGATGCAGCGGGTCGATCCGCAGCGCGTCATGGTGCTGCGCTCAGGCAGCAACTACTCCGAGCCGCGTCCCGGCCACACCGCCGTCGAATCGGTCACCGCCCCGTACATCGGCACCAGGGTAGCGCTCGAGTCGGCATGGCTGTGCGGCAGCACCGTGTTGCACCAGATCCTGGCAGATTGGGACGTGACCCGGAGCAAGATCCCGGGCGATTGAGCGACGTTGCCCTTACACGAATCAGCTACGGCAAGACAGCCGTCGCCTCCACCGGCTGTTTCAGCACCGTGCTCGTCGTCAGCGCAATCGGAACTCCATGCAACAGGTAGCTGCTCAGCACCTGCGCGTCGCGCCAGTTCACCTGCCAGCCGTGATCGATCGCGACCAGGATGTACCGTCCCGCAGCCAGGTGGTCGAAGCTGAAGCTCCCATCGGTGTTGCTCTGCTGGCGGCGGATGGCTGCCTGCGCATGCGGGTCTGCCGGCACCAGCAGCAGCATGGCGCCGGCCGCCGGCTTCGCTCCCATCGCGGCCATCCCATTCAGGTTCAACTGCGGCAACGGTGCCGGCGCCGGCTCGACCGCTGGCTTGCCCGAGGACAGGTCCACCGTGTGCGATCCGTCTTTCGGCACGTTGACAATCTGCCCCTGCACCTCGTCTCTCGAGTCCATGTAGGGCCGAAGCACCTCGTAGCTGCCGGGCGCAAAGCCGCCCAGGTCCATCGATCCGTCTTCGTTTAGCGTCACCGACGTGGGATGGAAATCGCTCTCACCGAACGGCGAAATTTGCTGAATGGGCGGAACGTTCAGGATGCGCCGGACCATCCCGCGCCCATTGCTGCCATTTGGCAGGCCGCCGCCCGAATGCTGCACGATCAGGTGGACCGAGGGTACCGGCGTCAGGTGCAGGTCGGCCTGCTGGTTTGCGCCCGGCGTCACCCGGATCGCTGTCGCGCTCTCCAGGTCCGTCACCCCGGGATAGTAGGTGATCGCGTAGGCGAGATCGAGGTTCGGGTCGGTCGCCGTTGGCGCGGGGACGCTTGCTGCATTGCCCGCGAACCTCCTTGGTCCGTGCGCCGCCAGCGCGTACCAGGGCTGGGCCTGCACCGCGATGAGAAAGTCACCGGGCAGCAGGTTGGCGAACTCATAGGAGCCGCGGTCGTCCGTTACCGTCGAGGCGACAGAGTGGGGTTCCTCACCGGCCTTCAGCAGCGTCACCTTCGCCTCGCGCACCGCCTCAGATGCTTCATCGAGCACATACCCGGTGATTGAACTGCTTGGAACGGCGCGGAAGGTGAGTGAGAAGCTGGGACTTGCCTGGTTCAGCACGATGCCCGTAGAAAGCTGGCCGTGCTGCTCCAACTCCTGTGCCGGGAATCCAGGCGCGGACACGCTCAGACGCCAGGTGCCGGCGCAGGGAAGCGGCAGAGCGAAGCGGCCCTCGGCATCCGTGTGCGCCACACTCGGAGAGGCCGCGTGTGCGCAAGGCTTGTCCGCACTGCCTGAGACTGCGGCGTGCGCTATCGGGCCGTCGTCGACGCTTGATACCAGCACGCCCTCGACCTCATAGGCCTGGCCGCTTGCCGCGCCGATTCCGGCCATCATCAGCACCAGCCCATGCAAGCAGATCGCCCGCAGGTTCATCGCGAGAGCTCGCTTGTGGGGACAGCTTCGAGCGTCAGATTGCTCTGATCTCCCGGCTGGATCGTGACCGCACCGAAGTGGCTCGCGTATGCCGCGAGCGACCTCGGATCGTCGGGATCGAGCGTGTGGCGCGTCTCAAAGGCGATTGCGCGATAGCTGCCGGGCGGTAGATAGGCGTCGATGAACGACCCGTCCACCGCTGAGCGCAGCGTGTAAAACGGTGTCGCGCTCGGGCTCGAAGGCAGCAGGTAAAGCCAGCACGCCGCGGGCTTGCCGTCGAGCGTTACGAGACCATGCAGCGAAGCGGTCTGGTTACTCACCACAACCTGGATCGGCGTCGCGCCCGCGGCCGAAGCGGCAACCAGGTCGTGGCTGAGCAGGTCCGTGCCCCCAAACGTGGCCGCGCGTATGTACCAGGCGTGTCCCGGCCGCGCCCTCAGCCGATACGTTCCTGCCGGCGCCGCAAACGACGTAGTTCCGTCTGCGTTCTGCGTCAGGCGCAGCGGCTCCGAATGCAGGGACGGGGACGATCCAGACGGTTCCAGGCTGAGCCCGAGCGCGCGCGCATTTGGAACCGTCAGCGCCTGGCCGGAGGAACTTGCCGCGGATGCCGCGTCATCATCCACCCGCACCTCGACCGGGATCGAGCTCACCGGCACGAAATGAAGGGTTACCGGAATCGGTTGAGCTTGCGCTGCATTCACGCTGATCACCGCCTGATCCAGCCCGTCCGCGCCGAAGTTGTGGCGCCGTGCCTGCAACGTGTAGGTTCCGGCCGGGAAGCGCAGCTTGATCTCGGCTGTGCCGCCGGCGGCCTCAACCTGAGTGAAGGGAACCGGAAAGGTGGTGCCGTTCGCGGCGATCGCGGTCAGCAGGTTCATCTCCCGCACCGCCGCATTCTCCACCCGCGCCGTCACCTCCAGCAGCGGCACGGTCGCCGGATGCAGGTCAAGGTTGAGCTGATCGCCGCTATGCACCTCCAGCGCCTCGACGCCACCGGACGACGGCTGAGGAATGACGGCGGGCAGAATGGCCTCATCTGAAGCGGAGCGAGCGAAGCCCGTCTCCAGGCAATACTCGCCGGCACGCAGGGGCAGACGAAACTGGCCGTGCGCGTTCGAGCGGGTAATCGCCGCGGTCACCCAGCGGCGGCCACCTTCATCCACCAGGCTGCGCCGGCCTTCGATTGAGACGTCCGGAATGGGGTGGCCGTCGGCATCCAGCACCGTCCCTTTCACGATCGCTTCCGGATACAGGCGAAGCTGGATGGGTGCGGCAAGCGCCTCCGCTCTGAGCGTCAGCTCGTTGGGATCGTTATAGTTCTGCGCAAAGGTGTAGCCCGGTTTGACGGCGGAGATGTTCAGCGCCGAGGGATCGGCCGCCGCAAAGCTGAAATGTCCTTCTGCATCAGTGAACGTCGCCCGCGAGCCCAATCGGACCAGCGCTCGGGAGATCGGCTGGTTCGACACTCCGTCGAGGACGGTACCAGAGACATCCTGCGGCGCACTATCGGCGGACGCCTGCCCCTTCGACGCAGCTCCCATCAGCAGCGGCAGGAACCAGGAGACGAGCAAGAGAAGCTCGCGAGCGTGCGCGTGCCTCGTTTTTGGCTGCTCCATCTGCGAATCTCTCCGTCCGGGTTCGACGAAGCCAGAATAGGGAAGGTGAGTGCGGCTTGTACAGCCGTCCGAAGTCGATATCCTGTGAGGTAAGCGAACCAGCCCGAGCCTCTGGCGGCAGCCGCGAACTTAATCCTCGCGCGATTGCAGGCGTCTCAGCGCCCAAACCGCCGCTTCGGCCAGCATGGCGTCCGTGCCTCGCGCCCACTCCGCGAGCCGGGGCACAAAGCTTGCATCTCCGCTGTTCCCCATCGCGATCGCCACATTCCTTTGTACTCTTCGCCGCCGCGTGCGCTCGAGAGGAGATCCCTGGAACTCCCGGCGAAACTCCGCATCTCCCATCGCGGCAAGCCAATCCAGACGCGGATTCACCAGTTCGGGCCGCGTGGCCAATCCGGCCTGCGCCGCCACCGGCGCGCGGCGATTCCACGGACAGACATCCTGGCAGATATCGCAGCCGAAGACATGCCGCCCCATGCCTTCGCGCAGCTCCACGGGGATCGGCCCCTTCAACTCGATCGTGAGATACGAGATGCAGCGCGTCGCATCCATCTCCCGCGGCGCAACCAGCGCATCGGTCGGACACGCCTCAATACAGCGCGTGCAACTTCCGCAGCGGTCCGCGCTCATCGCCGCGACTGCGTCGGATGCAACCTCCAGCGAAGTCACGATGACGGCCAGCAGCAGCCACGAACCCACTCCCTGGTTGATCACGCAAGTATTCTTGCCAACCCACCCAATTCCGGCCCGGGCGGCAAAGTCACGCTCCAGCAGCGGCCCGGTATCCACATAGCAGCGCGTCTCGCATTCCACACGTTCGCGCAGCGCCCCCTCAACCACCCGAAGGCGCACCATCAGATCGTAGTGGTAATCGACGGCTTTGCCGCTTTCATCGCCATTCCAGGCATAGCGCGCAATCCACCCGCGCCCGGCCTCGTCCGGATCTTGCGAGAGCGGCCCCGCCCCGTTGTAGTTGAACCCGCACACCACCACCGACCTTGCCCACGGCATCGCCCGGCGCGCCGACCCTCGCAGCAACTCCCCCTGCGCATTCCGCCGTTTCAGGTACTCCATCTCGCCTGCGCGTCCGCTCTCGATCCAGGTCCGAAAGCGCTCTGCGGTGAGCGCACCATCCGCTTCCTCCGCAGCCGGCGCCGGCGCGACTCCCGCCAGGTTGAAACCCTCCGCTTGGGCGCGTTCCCGCACCCACTGCACCAGCTCCGCGTTCCAGGCGCCACCCACTTCTCCAGCTTAGCGCCCGCGACCACGATAGCCGCGCCATTGAAGAAAATCGCCGACGCCGGTAAACTAACCGGAGCGATGCATCGCTGCCTCGCGGCGCGGACAGATGGCAGAGCCCGGTTTAATGCACCTGACTCGAAATCAGACGTACCTTCACGGGTACCGGGGGTTCGAATCCCTCTCTGTCCGCCACTCATCTTGAACTAACCCCACAAAACAAACGCTTTATAGCTATCTGCCTGCACGGAAGATGTGTTCGCGGCTCGACCTGTTTTTGCGCTCACTTGCGCCGAACTGGTCTTGCTTTGGCACAGTCTTGTCACAGAGCGGCGTTTGGGGGTTTGTTCCATGTACCTTCCATCCCCTACGCGTAACCAGCGATTCGCCGGATGTCCTGCTGCTTGTACGAACTGTTGTAAGTTTAGGAGTGTTATGCCACCTATTGTGAAAGCCACCCCCCTTCAACTGAAGAAACGAATTGAGGTCATTGAACGGGAGATCGGGTCGCGTTGTCCGACGCTCTGGGGCGAACGAGAGCTGCTGATAAAGCGGCTCGAAGCACTTGAACACGGGGAACAGCACATCTTCGCCAAGATGAAGAAGCCCCATGAAGCGATCATGCTTTGTCTTGATCTGCGCGACCATGCGATGACCGTGGACGAGGTGTTTCAGATGATGCAGCGCGGAGGGTTTCCGATGAAGCCGCTCTCTGGGCGAGGCACACTCAACGATCTGATGCGTTACCATGCCGGGCTGAAGACGCAGGCTACGAGCAAGCCGCGTCTTCGCCGGGTTGGGGACGTGTTCGGTAGAGCGGAGTGGTCCGCTAATAAGTTTCACGATTAGACAACAAGAATATTCTTGACACGACGCATCACCTGCGGCACGTTTGAGTCCTGCCCTACGGTTCGGATCCCTCTCTGTCCGCCATAACCCCATCGACGTGCCTTGATCACGCTTCCGCGCGGCAGTTCGCCGCTAAGCGATCGGCCCGCCGCTAGGCGATCGGCGCTCGTTCAATGTCTCCCAGTACCGTTGGCCCGGTCTCCCCGCTCACGCGCCGCAGCAGGAAGATTCGCAGCCGCCCATAGTGTTTTGCCATCTCCGTGTAGCCCGCGTAGTCACAGGCAAAATCCGTCGCATCCCGCAAAGCCAGGATGGCCGCGAAGGTTTCGGTCACATAGACGCAACCTTCAGGCGTGACCGGCTCGATCCGCGCCGCGCGGCTTACATGCGCCCCGTAGAAGTTTGGCCGCGCCAGCACTGGATCGGTCAACTGGTACACCGGTCCGAGGTGGCCGCCCAGCCGCAGCCTCAAGCCTGGGGGTAGACCTGCTTCCGCCAAGTCGACCCCGCGCATACGCTCCTGCAGCGCCAGCGCCAGCGCTGCCGCCTCGTGCACATCATCCAGCACAACGAAGATGCCGTCGCCCCACGTGTTGACAAATGCGGTTTTCTCCGCAAAGCCGCGTAGCACCTCGCTCACCGGGCCCATAATGTTTTCGGCGAAACACGGCAGTTCTGTATCCGTCAGTTTGCTGAATCCATGAAAGTCGCCGAACAGCATGGTTCGAATGCTCCGGCACCTGTTCATCGGCGGAGCCTCCGGAGCCACATACGCCGATAAATTCTCCTCGCCGACCCTGCTGCCGCAGCGAATGACATGTTGCGGAAGCCCGGTCCTGCGCCAGTCCTTGATGTCCACCACGGTCCCGGCAATCCCCGATCTCGCTTCGCCATCCCACACCACGCATTGCATCACCGGAGCCATCATGTGGCGCGCCGCCAGCAGCGCCAGCCCCATTGCCAGCTGGCTGCAGTACTGAAACAGGCAGTCATGCTGCAGATACCGGTCCTCGGTTGCATACTGCACCGAGTTTGCCCTCGTCAGGCACGCGTGAAATCGCTCCACCCAGTTTCCACCCGAGGGTTCCACCGAGTGCGTAATGAAGTCCTCCATCGTAAACGGCAGCACCACATGGAGCGCTCCGCCCTGTCGCAGCAACTCCTCGGCAAACAGGATGTCCGCCCCAGCCGCCAGCGAGCCGTATCCCGATCCGATCCGCTCGGTGCGGATGATCCGCTCGATCTCCGCTCGCACCGCCGGCTCTTCTTCCTCCACAAGCCGGCCCTGTACCCCGGGCTTCGCCATGATGTGCCCGGTATAGTGGGCCACCGCAGGCTGCTTCAACCCGCGCAGAAGCTCTTCCGAAAGCCCCAGGGCCGCGGCCAGCCGTCGCAACTGCCGCTCCGTCGTCGCAATCTGCGCAAAGTCCGGCACTCCCAGCCGCCAGACCTCGGGCACCAGCCGCTCCACCGCGTCGAGCTCCCCCAGGATCAGGTTCGCTTCCACCTCGGTCGCCAGCCGCCAGTATCGGTCGTCCGCCCGATCCTCGCGCTTCAACTCCTCCAGGATGGTCAGCACCTTGCCTGCCAGCCGCGCAGCCCCCGCCCGGTCGCCAGTCCACACCGCCAGCGCCGACGCGTTGATCCCCGGGTAGTACGCCTCCGCCAGCTCGCCCGCAGTCTCCGCGCGCCGGTAATTTCCCTCGTAGATCGCCTGTGCCTCCGCGTGCAGCGCCAGCCTCTGTTGGCCCTGCGATGCAAACCCAAGATCCTTCTTGAGCCTTGCCAGCAGCGCCCGCAGCTCGGGGGCCTCGTGCTGCTCGAGTCCAAAATCTTCAAACTTCTTCAACGCCATCTCGGTCGCGCCTGCATTCGCCAGGCTCAACACCGCCAGGTGTGCAAACGCCAGCTCATCCGGCCAGCGCTCCAGCCCCTCCTTCGCCAGGTCATACGAGCGGAAAAACTCTCCATTGCTGAAGTAAGCTTTCGCCTCCCGAAACCCCGCCAACCGCGCGGGGTCATTCTGCGTCAACTTCATCCTGTGCCTCGCTCCGGTTCCGCAAGCCGGTTCCGCCACGTCCCGCCTGGCTCAAAGCAGCAATCGCTGTTGGTGAGACCGAGAGATTGCCTGAGCCGCTCCAGAGTACTCGAAAAGCCGCAGCCCGTGCGTATAAGCCGTCTGCCCGCCGAGACGCCGCCATGTACACTGACCACGCTGCTCTACCCTTGCGGAGTACTGCTTGAAACTGCTGGCCAAGTTCAACCTCATCCTGCTCGTCATCTTTGGTCTGGGAGGTCTCCTCATCTCCCACTTCGCCTACCAGTTCCTGGTGGGCAACGCGCGCCGGGAGATCCTGCAGGAAGCCCAGTTGATGATGGCCTCCGCACTCGCCGTCCGCGACTATACCTCCAACGACCTCTCGCCGCTGCTGCAGCAGAATCCGCAGCACCGCGTCCGCTTCCTCGCCGAAACCGTTCCCGCCTACGGCGCCACCTCCACCTTCCGCATGCTGCGCGACAAATATCCCGAGTACACCTACAAGGAAGCTGCGCTGAATCCCACCAACCTCAACGATCGCGCCACGGACTGGGAAGCCGGCGTCATCCAGGACCTGCGCAACCACCCCGGGCAAGCCCCCATGGTCGGAGAACGCGATACCCCCATGGGACGCGAACTGTACATGGCCAATCCCATCAAGCCCAACCCGGGCTGCCTGGAGTGCCACAGCATCCCCGCCGCCGCGCCCAAGGCCATGATCACCGTCTATGGCACGGAGCATGGTTTCGGCTGGAAGCCTCAGGAGGTGGTCGGCGCCCAGATCATCTCCGTCCCCATGTCCGTCCCCATCGCCATCGCCGATTCAGCCTTCCATGAACTCGTCTTCTTCCTGGTCGCCACGCTCCTCGTCACCATCATCGCTCTCGACCTCGGCGTCTACGCCTTCGTTCTGCGCCCGCTCAAGAAGGTCTCGGAGACCGCTGACCGCATCAGCCGCGGCGAAAAGAACGTCGCACCCCTGGTTCCCGCCGGGCACGACGAGATCGCCACGGTCACAGCATCGTTCAACCGGATGCAGCTCAGCCTGGCCAAAGCGCTCCGCATGCTCGAAGAGTAACAATTGGTTCCTGATCTGCCCTGAAGCATTTCTCCTGGGGGTGTAAACCCGAAGCCAAGCCTGGGGCACCGTTTTACGCCAGGGGAATGGCACCCGCAGGCGTTATCCAGGCCACAGCAACAGGAGAAATGCGCTAGTGCAGTTCGTGCGCCAGGAACCGGAGCCGCTCGCCCGGAGACTCGATCTCCTGCGCCACCGCCTGATACAGCCCTGCCAGTGTCGTCTGCTTCTTCGCCGCTCGCTTCACCACCACCTCGGCGATCGGGCCGATATATTCCGCCAGCTGCGCGCTCACCTTTTCGAGGATGACGGGTGAAAGGCCGGCCAGGGCAGAAACCTTCGCCGGCACCGGCTCCACGACCACCGCAAGGCTTCCGACAGTTTCATGGACTACGGGTGCCTGGCTGAGCGGAACCTGCGCCGCGACCAGTGGCGCTCCTTGTGCCTGCCCAGCCCCGGCCGTCTCGGTCAGCGCATGGTGCACCGGCTCGGCATGCCGCGGCATAAAAGCGTGCCCATGCCCGGTATGAGGCTCCAGGGCCTTCAGCAAGATCTCCAGGTCCGACTTCCAGCGCGCGTGGCTCAGCTCCACCCCGTTGCGGTACGCCAGTTCGGAGATCTGCGCCGGCAGCTCATCCGCATGCGGCATCCTCGCTCCCCGCACGAGAACCGGAATCACCGGGATGTCCCGCCGCAGCGCCGCTGCAATCTCCAGCAGAACGAAATCGTTGGGATTCTCCAGCCGCCGCCGTCCGCTCGGCTCCCGGGCATCCAGCCAATCCGGGCCGATGACTACCAGCAGCACCGCGCAGCTTTGAATGCTCTCCTCGATCGCCTTGCGGAAGTCTCTCCCCGGCTGAATTGCATCCACATCCATGAACACGGCCTGGTCCGTGAAACGGTGCATCAGCACGTCCGAAAGACGTCCGGTTTCGCCCTCGGAATCACTGCGGCGATAGCTGATGAAGATGGAGCGCAACAAAGCCGATCAGTCTCCTACCCTATGGTGTAACACTTTTCCCTCCACTGCCAGCGGTTTCACTCGCAGTTGCGCGCCGGAAACTTCCCCACGACGCGCTTCCGTTCCCGGAACCACGCCGCTCCCTGCGCGGCTTGTCTCAGCAGCGCACGATCTTTCCCGATGCTATGCCCCGCGCTGCATTCCGCGTATCCACCACCAGCCGCGCCTGCTCCACCACCCGCTCAAAGTCATAGGCCGAGTGATCGGTCGCGATCAACACGCAATCAAAGCCGCCCAGCTCGGTCATGCCTTCGGTCAGCGGATAAGCCCTCCGATTCAACGCATAATGGCGTCCGTGGCCCACCTCCGGGAAAAACGGATCGTGATACTCCACCTCGGCGCCTGACCCGGCCAGCAGCTCGATGATGCGCAGTGCCGGAGACTCTCGCAGATCGTCCACGTCGCGCTTGTACGCGACGCCCAACACCAGCACCTTCGCTCCCTTGAGCGCCACGCCGCGGTGTTCGAGCGCCTGCTTCGTTCGCTCGACCACGTAGGCCGGCATCGATTCGTTTACCTCACCCGCGAGTTCGATAAATCGTGATGCAAACCCATATTGCTGCGCCTTCCAGCTCAGGTAGAACGGATCCACTGGAATGCAGTGGCCGCCCACGCCGGGTCCAGGATAGAACGCCTGGAATCCGAACGGTTTGGTTGCCGCCGCCTCGATGACCTCCCACACGTCAATCTCCATGCGTTCGCACAACTGCTTCAATTCGTTCACCAGCGCGATATTCACGCAGCGATAGATGTTCTCCAGTAGCTTCGTCATCTCGGCCGCCGCCGGCGACGACATCAGCACCGTCCGCTGGAAGACCGTGCCGTACAAGGCCGAAGCCGCCTGCGCCGCTCGCGCATCCACCCCGCCAATCACCTTGGGAATCTCCCGCCGCGGCGTCACCAGGTTCCCCGGGTCCTCGCGCTCCGGCGAGAACGCCACCAGCACGCCGTCCAACTCGTCGCCGCCTCCACGCAGCACTCTTACCCCACGCTCCACCCCAACGCGCTCGATCGTCTCCGCCACAATCTCTTCGGTCGTTCCCGGATAGGTCGTGCTCTCGAGCACAATCAGCTGTCCAGCCCGCACGTACGGTGCGATCGACTCCATGGTCGAAACCACAAAGCTCATATCGGGTGAGTGGTCGGCGTTCAACGGCGTCGGTACGCAGATCAGCACCGCATCCATCTCTGCGATCCGCGCGAAATCCGCCGTTGCCCGGAAGCCATGCTTCTGAGCCGCGGCGATGTGGGCGGGCTCGATCCGGTGGATGTACGATTCGCCCGTATTCAGCCGCGCCACCTTGGCGCCATCAATGTCGAAGCCGGTTACCTCAAAGCGTTCTTCGCTGAAGAGCAGCGTCAGCGGAAGCCCAACGTACCCCAGTCCGATAATCCCCACCCGGGCCGTCCGGGTCGCCACCCGTTCCAGCCAATCCGTCATCTGCACTACGCCGGTTGTCATCGCCTTCGATCTTACCGAAGTGTCTCCGATTGGCCGGGCGATGCGGCCGGCGCTACCCGTCCACGTCAGCTGTACGAAGTCTGGCAAAAAGAAACACTTCCTGCGGCACCTGCGTCCAAAATGTGTGATTACACCCCGCCAGCCCGCCGAATCGGATCCTAAAGACCACGGCCTCACCCTGGTCGAACTGATCGTCACCGTGGCCATCGTCGCTATCCTCGCGGCGGGCGCCTACCCCATCGCCCGTTTTCAGGCCAAGCGAGCCAAGGAACAGGAACTCCGCGCCGACCTGCAGACCATGCGCCGCGCCATCGACACCTACAAAGACGCCGCGGACCGCGGCGGCTTTCAGGCCAAGCAGGACACCTTCGGATATCCGGAGGACCTCAACAAGCTCGTGGACGGCGTCGACGTCAAGGACAAGCGCGTCAAGTTCCTCCGCGCCATCCCCATCGACCCCATGACCGGCTCCGCCGACTGGGGCATGCGCTCCATGCAGGATGACGCCGACAGCACCTCGTGGGGCGGCCAGAACGTCTTCAACGTCTACTCCAAATCCACCGGAACCGCCCTCAACGGCACCAAGTATTCAGACTGGTAGCGCCTGGGGGCGCCGCTTCACCAGCGTCACTTCCGTCCCCGGATGCAGCAAGCGCACGTGCACTTCGTCCATGATCGCCCGCATCAGGAAAACGCCCCGTCCGCTGCCGCGCAGGATATTTTCCGGGGTCAGGGGATCCGGCACCGCATCCGGATCGAAACCATCACCCTCGTCGGCCACGCAGATCGTCAGCGCTTCCGCCGTGAGGTTCAAAGTGGCTCGCACATGCCTGGCCGGGTCTTGCCGGTTTCCATGCAGAATCGCGTTGACCGCGGCCTCGCGCGCCACCATCGCAATCTTGAGCACGGTTTCCGCGTCGAAGCCCGCGTCGTCCGCGTACTGGTGAGCCAGCGTCTCGATGGCAAGCACAGTCTCCAGCACGGAATCGAGAGTCAGGCTCTCGTGCTTACGAGATACGTCAGACAAGGTCGCTGAATCCTCGAACGTCTTCATGCCAGATCTATCGGCACGAAAGGCGAACTCGGAAAGTGTAGCGCACCTGCTGTTCCGCCTCTCGCAACCACCGGCCCTCCGGGCCTCCACCTGCTAGCATTTCAGTAGGCTCCGGGTGCCGAAGCAATGTCGATCTTGAAGCTCGAGCGCAGATCGGAAGTGGCTGAGGAGGTCAAACCGCCCATGCTGGTGTCGAAGACGCCTCCAGCCGAGGAGCCGGTGCCCATCGAGCAGGTAAAGCCAGTCGTGCGACGGCATGGCTGGTGGGCGCAGGTGCAGGCGCTGGTGCTCTACATGACCAGGACCGAGGTGCACACCTACGCCTTCAGTGTGGCGGCGAACGTGATCCTGGCGTTGTTTCCCTTCATCGTGCTGATGCTGACGCTGGCCGAGCAGGTGTTCCGGTCGCCGGCTATGGTGGCCGTGCTGTGGGACCTGATGCACAGCCTGCTGCCGGTCTCGCAGGACTTCGTGATGCGCAACATGACCATCCTGGCGCATCCGCACAAGGGCACCCAGGTGTTCTCCGTGTTCATGCTGCTGGTGACGACGACTGGCGTCTTCCTGCCGCTGGAGGTCGCGCTGAACGAGGTCTGGGGAGTGAAGGCAAACCGCAACTACCTGATGAACCAGCTGGTTTCGCTGGGGTTAGCGGCCGCGGTCGGGGTGCTGGTACTGGCTTCGGTCGGCTTTTCGGCGGTGCAGCGGACGGTGCTGACCTGGATCTTTTTCGGCCATACGCACAATGTTGTCTTCAACTTCATCGCCGGCGGCGTGCTGCGGGTGTGCGCCGCGATCGCCAGCATTCTGCTGTTCTTCCTGATCTACTGGATTCTGCCCAACCGCAAGATTCCGGCGTCGGCGGTGCTGCCCACGGCGGTGGTGGTCGGGCTCGCCTGGGAGCTGGCGAAGTACCTGTACGTGCTGGCGTTGCCGCGGCTCGACTTCGAGTCGGTGTATGGGCCGTTCCGGGTGACGGTCGGGTTGATGATGTGGGCGTTCCTGTCCGGACTGCTACTGCTGGCAGGAGCGCACTTTTCCGCCAACCGGTATGCGCTCACGGTAGCGCGCGAGGCCCAACGCGAGGATTGACCACCCCTCCCCCTGATTGTTGCTTATCTTCTTCAATGCACAACACTTAGCTGTGGTACACGATACTGCATTGCACCGATCGTCATGCATACTCCCGGGGCGAAATGAAGGCTCATCTCAGGGCGTCGCCGCTTGCGACTGGATGGCGATCGCGCCGGGACTGGCACCGGCCGGAAGCATGGTCAGCAGCGCGGGTCCGGCGCTGCTGCTGGTGCGGATGACGGCCACATCGCCGGACTGGCGGTTGGCGACCAGCAGGAAGCGCTGGGCTTTCTCCGCCGAGAAGTGGTCGGTGGTGAAGGCGAGGGCGTCGGGAGCGTTCCCGACATGGATGCTAGGAAGCCGCTTGCCATCGTCGATGGAGTAGAGCGAGACGGAGTCTGCGCCTGAGTTCGAAACCCAGAGGATGGCGTTGTCGAAGGAGACGACTCCGTGGGCGGGGCGGTCGCCGATGCCGAAGGTCGATCCAACCTCGTTGGTCTGGGTGGAGATCTCCGAGACGGAGCCGGAGTCGGAGTTCGAGACGAAGATTTCGCCGCCATCCGGTTTGAGGGTGAGGCTGGTGGGATTCTGGCCTACATCGAGCACGGCGAGTGCGTGGTCCACGAGCGAGGAAGCTTCCTGCTTCGCGGCCCAGGAGCCGGGGGCGGCGGCGAGTGAGAGGGCGAGCACCTGGTTGGCGGCAGGGCAGGCGATAAAGGCTTTCGAAGAGTCGGGTATGACGGGGCTGGTCGCGCCGGGGCAGCCAGCAAAGCTGGCGCGGAAGCGGAGTGGGTCCGCCTGAGTCGCGGAAATAGTTGGTCCGAACGGGGTCCTGGTTGCGCGAAGGATCGGCACCGCGGAGTAGAGCGAGACGGTGCCGGCGGAGGCGCTGGTTACGACGAGAGTACGTCCGTCCGGCGAGATCAGCGCAGAGGTTGGCGAGTCAGCCATGCGGAGAGATACCAGGGAGCGGCGCGTGGTGAGGTCGAGCACCGTGATCGTGTTGGAGCCGCTGTTGGCGATATAGGCGGAGTCGCCGGACGGATCGACGGAGATGGCGGACGGGCCGCGCTGCACCGGTATTGTTGCGACGACTTCGTTCTTCGCCGTGTCGATGACCGAAACCGAACCGTCCTGAGTGGCGGACGGCCGGTTCAAAACATAAGCCTCGGGTTTTTTCGGGTTCAGAGCCACGGCGGCCGGGTGCTCACCGACGCGAAGCGTGCGATCGACGCGGAGGTAGACAAGGTCGAGCACGGTGACGGTGTTGGAGCCGGAGTTGGCGACGTAGGCGAACTCACGGAAGTCGTCGGGGACGGTGGGGAAGTCCGAGTGGTGGCATCCGGCGAGCGGCGCGAGGAGCGTAAAGAGGGAAATAGCCTTCCGATGCGGCGGGAACGTCACTGTTCGAGGGTAGGGGCTGGGGCAGCGAAAGGCAACTTCCGTATCGAGGCAGCCTGTGCACAAGAGCAGATTCTTTGGGTGGAAACACAACTCATTGGCGGCAGAGGAGCATCCACGCGTGTACGTGGCATCGCCCTCGGCGATCGCGTGATGTGCAGGACTCCTCGGACAACGAGGCTTGGTGGGCTAGACCAGCCTCGTTGATTTTCCTGAGTCGAGTTCGCCCGCGTTCGTGTTCGTTCGCGGCTCGCGGCTGACGCGCAGCCACTGGCTTGCGATCCAGATCAGATATCCGCCTTGAATGACGAAGACGGAGGCATAGGCCAGCACCAGGTGGCGCCCTTCGAGCGTGTTCCAACCATCAAAATGCACGGCCGGCCTCCGGGCTGGGAGTTTGTCGCGGATTGAAGCGGGAGGAAGCTCCGTCGTCCACGGCGGGGTTCAGGGCGGACTCGATCGCCGTCGATTCGAGCGCCTGGCGGCGCCGCTCCAGCACGAACCGGAAGACCAGGATGAACATGCCCCACATGAACCAGGCGAGGATGTTCCAGTAGAAGGCGGGCTTCATGCTGGGGTCCATGCCGGAGCCGGGAGCGCCGCCGAAGACGGGCGCGGGATGCTGGGTGCGCCACCAGCGGATGGACATGAAGACGATGGGGACATCGATGGCGGCGAAGATGGAGAGTACCGCGCCGACAGTGGCGGTTTGACCGGTGGAAGACAAGCGGCGAACCAGCAGATAGGCGACGTACAGAAGCCAGAGCAGAAGCTGGGAGGTGAGGCGTGCGTCCCAGGTCCACCAGATGCCCCAGGCCGCGCGTCCCCACAGGCTGCCGGTGACCAGCGAGATGGTGATGTAGACGACGGCGATGTCCGCGGCGGCGACGGCCCAGGCGTCCGCTACGAGGGCTTTGGCTGGATTGCGGCGACGCCAGTAGAGGAAGGCGATCGATGCCAGCACATTCAGGTAGGGAAAGATGAGTGACAGCATCGAGTGTGGGACGTGGTAGAAGAAGATGCGTCCGACGTTCCCCTGCTCGGCGTCGGCGGGCGAGATGAAGATGGCCCAGCGGAAGCCGTAGACCAGCACGGCGAGGGTGGCAGCCAGCCAGAGGGCACCGCAGACGAGCATAGGTCGCGGGATCGGGCGCGCAGCCGGTCCCGGGACGGCGGCGGCGGGTTTGAGTTCGAGCGGCATGTGCACCAGTTTAGCGCTAGAACGGGAATGCGGCATCGATCAAAAGGCTGGGCTTGTCATGGCGCGACGCCTGTGTTCGATCTCAGGAACAATGCGCTGCGATCGTACAGAGGGAGCTATTCGGCGTGAAGGACGGTGCCGAACAGCAGCAGGCAGGCAGTGGTGAAGACGATGTCGTAGCCGAGCAGGAGCTTGAGCCAGAGGTTGGGCTCGAACTCGCCGGTGAAGATGTTGGTGGTGGCCTGGACCATGGCGAGGACCGCGGGAATGCTGATGGGGAAAAGGATCAGCGGCAGCATGGTCTCGCGATTGCGGGTGCGCAGGCTCAGCGCGGCGAAGAAGGTTCCGTTGGCGACCAGGGCCCAGGTGCCGAGCGGCATGACCGCGAGCAGAAGCCAGGACTGGCCGAGCGGGTGCAGGTTGTAGAAGATGACGAAGAGCGGGGCGAGAATGAGTTCGACCGCGGTGACAAAGACCAGATTGGCCAGGGCCTTGCCGAGGAAGAGCGCGGCTGGCCAGGCGGGCGCGAGGCGCTGCGCATCGAGCACGCCGTTGCGCTGCTCGCGCGTCCAGGACTGCGTGAGCGCGGTGGTGGCGGCGAAGAGAAGAACGATCCAGAGGATGCCGCCGGCGATCTGGCGGGAGACGGCGGCGGTGGGGTCGAAGGCCAGCGAAAAGACGACGACCACCAGCAACGAGAAGAAGAGCATGCCGGTGATAGCGTCGCGCGAACGCCATTCGAGGCGCAGATCCTTCTTGAGGTGAGCAAAGGTATGGAGGAGGAAGATCATGCTCGGGCGGGAGCTTTCTGCGGGGCTGTCGCAGAAGCCTTGGTCAGGTCGGCGAGCGTTGCCTGGGTGGCGCGGAGGTAGTCTTCCGGCTTGAGCAGGATCTGTAAGCCACGCTGGCCGGCGGAGATACTGATGAAGTCGTGGAGTTCGATGGTCTCGTCGGCAAAGGCGGGGAAGGGCCTCTTGGCGGCGAGCACGGTCACTCCGCCGCGAATGTAGCCGGTGAGCGGCTCGACCTGCTTGAGGGCGGCGAGTTCGAGCTTCTTGTGGCCGGCGGCGTGCGCCAGCTTCTTCAGGTCGAGCTCGGCGTCGCCGGGTATGACGGCGAAGACATGTTCCGGCTTTGCCGTGAGCGCGGAAGACTCGGTGAGCAGCGTCTTGAAGACCTGCTGGGGCGGCAGGCCGATCTTTCTGGCGACCGACAGCGCGGAGAGGTCGTGGGGGTCGACTTCGTAGGTGCGCAGCTCGTAAGCGATGTTGAGGGCGTCGAGTTGGCGGATGGCGTTGGTTTTCATCTGCAGAGAACGTTTGTGCATTGCGCGGGCCTCACTGGCTAGAGGCCGGAGACGAGACTCCCGTTGGCGAGGCTGAGAGTGACGTCGGCGATGGCGGCCGCAAGATGCGCCTGATGGGTGGTAAGGACGATGGTGCGGCCGGCGGGGCTGTTGCGGTGAGGCCAGGTGCGGAAGTCGGCGAGCAGGTCGACGATGGACTGGGCGCTGGAGACGTCGAGGTTGGAGAAGGGCTCGTCGAGCAGGAGCAGTTCGGGGTCGGACTGCAGGGCGCGGGCGAGCGACGCGCGCTGGCGCATGCCCTGGGAGTATTGCGAGACGGGGCGGGTCAGCGCGGGATCGAGACCGACCGAGCGCAGCGCCATCTCGGGCGAGCCGGTGCAGTGGCAGGAGTGCTCGTCCTGGTGGAGGGTGGCGAAGTAGCGGAGGTTTTCGAGCGCGGAGAGCTCGTCGTAGAGGTTGGAGGCGTGGGCCATGTAGGCGATGCGTCCGCGGGCCGCGGCCGGCGGCTGGCCGAAGACCTCGACGGTGCCCTGGGAGGGCTCGGTAAGGCCGGCGAGCAGGCGCAGCAGGGTGGATTTGCCGGCGCCGTTTTCCCCGAGAATCAGATAGATCTTGCCGGCTTCAAGGCTGAGCGTGAGCGGACGCAGGGCGGCGAAGGTGCCGAAGAGCTTGGCGACTCCGGTGAGGCGGGCGACGTGCTGGGTGGCGACGGCAGGTTGGAGTTCGGTGAGCATGACGTCCAGGCGATGCGCGGAGCCGAGAGCAGAGGCGGCGGGCGCTTCTATGCGAGTATATGAGGCGGAGCGTGCGACGGATGACGATAGCGAAGATTTTGCTGGGCGGGATGGTACTGGGCGCGGTCTCGAGCTTGGGCGCGGCGCAGCAGCAGAGCTTTGCGCTGCCGGCGGCGGACCGGACGCTGGCGCACGACATCTTCAAGCAGCTGATTGAGACGAATACGACGGATTCCGTGGGATCGGTGACGGCGGCGGCTGCGGAGATGCGGCAGCGTCTGCTGGATGCGAAGTTCGCGCCCGAAGACGTCCGGCTGCTGGGACCGAACGACCGCAAGATGAATCTGGTGGCGATCTTCCACGGCAAGGCGGGCTCAGCGTTGAAGCCGATCCTGGCGATCTGTCATCTGGATGTGGTGGAGGCGAAGAAAGAGGACTGGTCGCCGGATACGCCGCCGTTCGTGTTTACAGAGAAGGACGGGTTCTTCTACGGGCGCGGAACCCAGGACATCAAGGAGGGCGACACCGGGCTGGTGTACACGCTGATCCGCATGAAGCGTGAGGGGTATGTGCCGGATCGCGACCTGGTGGTGGCACTGACGGCAGATGAGGAGGGTGGCCAGTCGAACGGGGTCGACTGGCTGATCCGCAACCATCCGGAGCTGATGCAGGCGGAGTTTGTGATCAACCCGGATGCCGGCGGGGTGTACGCCGAGAAGAGCAGGCCCACTGTCTTCGATGTGGAGGCGACCGAGAAGACGTACGCGGATTTTCACGTGACGGCGACGAACAAGGGTGGGCACAGCTCGCTGCCGACCGGAGATAACGCGATCTATCGTGTCGCCGACGCGCTGCACCGGCTGGAGGTGACGCCGTTTCCGGTGGAGCTGAATGCGGTGACGCGGGCGGAGTTTCTGGCCATGGCGAAGGTGGAGACGGGGCAGCTTGCGGCGGACATGCGGGCGGTCGCAGCGAACCCGGAGGACGAGGCGGCGGTAGCCCGGCTGTCGGCAATTCCGGAGTGGAACTCGACCATGCGGACCACGTGCGTGGCGACGATGATGTCCGCGGGTCATGCGCCGAATGCGCTGCCGCAGCGGGCGCAGGCGAATGTCAACTGCAGGATTCTGCCGGGACATTCGGGGGAGGAGACGCGGCAGACGCTGATCAAGCTGTTCAACGATCCGTCGCTGCAGGTGGATTTTGTAACCGACGCCGGAATGGTGATGGGCAAGGGCGACGAGCGGATGTCGGCTCCTCCGCCGCCGGTGAACAGAACGGTTGAGGGCGCGCTCGACAAGGTGGTGAACGAACTGTGGCCGGGATTGCCGATTGTGCCGACCATGGAACCGGGGGCTTCGGACTCGATTTACACCGCGGCGGCGGGGATTCCGAGCTATGGACTGAACGGGTTCGCGATCGACCAGGACGACGTGCGGGCGCATGGGATGAACGAGCGGCTTGGGGTCGAGAGCTTTTACAAGGGAGTGGAGTTTACCTATCTGTTCATGAAGGCGCTGACTCAGTAGAACCTGGCTCCGTTTTGACTGCGGGACGGCAAAGTGCTCCGCAAGTGGAGCCTTCGCGGCGGTATCTGACAGACGCTGCGGCGTTGCCCGAACGACGAACCTGATGGCGGCGGAGGGAGCGGCGCGCAGCATCACCCGGTATACTTTCTCCTGGCCCCTTTGCGCGTTCGCCCCTTTGGAACGCGCCGGCCGCAAGCGAGGATCATGTACCCGTTCATCCACATCGGCTCGTTTCAGCTTGGAACCTTCGGTCTGCTCGTCTGGCTCGCAGCCGTCTGCGCCGGCATCGTGCTCCACCAGGCCTTCACCCGCGATGGTGTCGACGCCGACGCCATGAATGTGGTGGTCTTCGTGCTGCTCGCCGGCGTCTTTGGCTCCAAGCTCTGGCACGAACTGCAGTCGCCGGCTGAGCTGCGCGCCGCTCTCCACCACATTCTTCTGCCCGGCCGCGCGCACCTCGGCCAAGTGGCGGGCAATTTCCTCGAATGGCTTCGTTCCGGCTTCGCCTGGTTTGGCGGCCTGCTCGCCGGCATCGCCATGCTGCTCTGGCAGGGAAGGGAAGCCAAGCCGAACGGGCTCACGGGGCTCCGCGCCGGGTTCCGCATGCTCGATCTCGCCGCTCCCGCCGCAGCCATTGGTTACGGCGTCGGCCGTATTGGCTGCCTCACTTCCGGCGATGGAGACTACGGCATCAACACCACGCTGCCGTGGGGCGTCCATATGATGAACGGTGCCGACGAGTACCATCGAGCGCTCGTCCCCCCCACGCCGCCCGACGCAATGGTCCAGCCGACACCGATTTACGAACTACTTTTCGCTCTGCTTGTGTTCTGGATTGTCTGGAAATTAGCCGAAAAGCACAAGCCTGTCGGCTGGCTGACAGGTGTCTATCTTGTGCTCTCCGGCATTGGTCGATTCCTCGTGGAGTTC
>CAJCHN010000149.1 GCA_903970285.1 Rhodanobacteraceae bacterium
GCCCAACCCGAGAATCTGGGCTCGCGCCCATGGAGCACAGGCTGTACCGGCGAGCAGAAGGGCAGCAAAGAGGTTCAGCGTACATTTCTTCGACAAATCAGTTCACCGGGGGTCTGGTTTTGGGCGCTCCACCCGAAGCTCAGGGCCGAGCCAGGCGGTTGAGAAACGCATGCCGCTCCATCAAGAGCTTCAAAGCCAGCGCAACGTAAATCGCACCAGCTCCCATAAGGGCATTGTACTCGCGGTGATGCAGGTAGAGCGCACGCGAGAAAGCTCCGCCGCCCGAGTCTCGCGCGGCGCGACGCAGGCGAGGCAACAGTCTGGGCACCCGCGCCGCATAGGCATCAAAGCCGGGAAAGTGCGCTCGCAGATACGCCTCTTCGCCTTGAATGGTGGGCAGATAGATCGCCAGAAACAGGGCCGCGAGCGAGCCGACCAGCCACCAGCTTCCCGAGGCCGCGCCAAATCCGGACGCGATCAGCATCGAGCCGAGATAGAGCGGATTGCGCGTGTGGCCGTAGGGGCCGGTGGTCGTCAGTTCGGCATTCTTGCGGACGTAGCCGGCCGCGTATCCACGCAGCCAGAGCCCCGGTGCCACCAGCAGCAGACTCAGCAGAAGGCTGGTCGGGGTCGGCCGGGCCAGCCAAAGGAAGACCGCCGCAAAGACAAACCCCATCGGCACCCGAATCCGCCGCGCAATCCGCTGCCATGTTCCTCGTTCCGCCATCCCACCTCCCTTGCTCGATTAAGACCGTTTTCATGCATCGCCAGCCTCTGCCAGCATCGCCAGCGCGGCCGCAAGCACCTCTTCTACCCTAATCCTTGCCAGGCCGGCATCGGTCCCGGCATGGCGTCGATGATCCGTGACGCTGTCCGGGTGGCGTAGCACCGTCACCCGCGCGCCCGGAAATGCGGGCCCATTGCGCGCGGGATCGGTCGGTCCGAACAGCGCCACCACCGGACGCCCCAGCGCCGCCGCCAGGTGGACGGGGCCGGTATCCCCGCCGATCACCAGCGAGGCGCGCCGCGTCAACGCAATCATCTGCGCCAGCGTCGATGGAGCGATCGTCGCTCCGGAGCGCTCCGCGATCGTCGTGGCCACCGGCGAGACGGCTCCTGGCGCAGCATTCACCAGCACCGCCAGCCCGGTCGCCTCCAGATATTTGCTTAGCGCCGCATAACGCTCGGCACCCCATTCTTTTGAACCCCAGCCGGCCGTCGGCGCGACGACGACAAACCGGGCGATTCCCTCGAGCAACCGGTCGCACCAATGCTCCGCCTCGCGCTCGACGGGAAGCTCGACCAATCCTGCCATGACCGCTCTCCCGATCCCCGCACCGACCAGTTCGCAAGCCTGCTCGATGACGCTGGCCGCCGTCACTGCCACGCGTTCCCCATACAGCAGACGCGCCTGCCGTTCGCGCGGCCGATCCAGGCCGACGAACCGGTGAGCCCCGGCCATCCATCCCGCCGCCGCCGACTTGAGCGATCCCTGCAGATCGACGCACACGTCGTACCCGGGCTCGCGCAACTCTCGCCGCAGGCTGGCGATTTCCTGAACCGTCCGCGGCGAAAGGAGCCGCCGCTGCCACTCACGCGTCCTCACCGGATGCACCCGGTCAACCAGCGGACTGCCGCCGTCTTGCCCGCGCAGCAGCGGCATCCATCGCGGTTCGATCGCCCAGCCGATCTCGCAGCCAGGAAGCGTCGCCCGCAGACCCGCTACCGCCGGCATCCCGTGCAGCACGTCTCCCATCGCGCCCACCCGCACGATCAGAATCTTCAGGTTGTTCCGCCCTGCTCGCAACGCCGCATCACTCACCGCCGAGCACCCGGGAGAGCCGCGCCATCGCCTGGTGGCTGTCGCGCAGCGAGACCCGCAGCATCGGCGCATGCACCGGCCCAACCGTCTGCATCCACTGCAGCCACTGCTTCGGAATCTTCACCAGGTCTTTCTCCGTCAGGTAGAAGCCATCGGCATCGGCCTTCTTTGCGGCATCGACTACAAGCCCGATATCGGCCTCCGTATAGACGTGATGATCGGCGAAGATGGTGGCTGCCACCGGCTCGTGTCCGCTCTGACGCAGCATCGAAAGGAAGCCCTCCGGGCGGGCGATGCCGCAGAACGCGAGGGGCCGCGCCAGCTCTTCGGCAAACAGCAGCTCCCGCCGAATCACCCAGAGCTCCGCGGCGGGATGGCTGGCAACCACCGGCCGCAGCCGCTCAGCCTCCTCTTCGCGCAGGACCACGACATCCGCGCGATCGAGCGAAGCCAGAGGCTCGCGCAGATCCCCGGCCGGCAGCAGCCGATCGCGCAGGTCGGCCTCGGTCAGCAGCACGATGTCGAGCGCACGTCCGAGCTGCCGATGCTGAAAGCCGTCATCCAGCAGGTGGACGTCCACGGCGGCCGTCCGCTCCGCCAGCAAACCTGCCTGGTACCGTTTCGCGCCGACAAAAACCCGCAGACCGGCGCGCATCATCTCCACCGGCTCATCGCCATAGCGCTGCGCGGACGCGAAGTAATTCAGCTCCACCTGCTCCACCGCCGACGAACTCCTGCCATAGCCGCGTGAGAGTACGTCCACACGAACGTGGTGCTGTTCCAGCAGCTTCGCCAGCATCAGGACGACCGGCGTCTTGCCGGCGCCGCCGGCCGAAAGGCTGCCTACGCTGATCACCGGCGCCGTCAGCCGGCGAATGGGCACCCAGCGGCGATCGTGCAGGCGATTCTTCAACGTCACGCCAGCCCGGTAGAGCGGAACCAGCGGCAGCAGTCCATGCCAACGCCAGCCGGCGCGACTCTGCGTCAAAGCACCCGTGCCTTCTCGAGCAGATCCTTGAGCGCACCCACGGAACGCTCGGTCGCGCCCGATTGCGCGTCGAAAAACTCGCGGGCACGCCGCCCCACCGCGCGACCCCGGGTCATGGCCTGGTGAAGCGCCAACGTCAGGTTCCCGTTTTCGACGATGTAAATACCCTCCACCGCCTTAAGCCCCTCCACCATCTCCCGGAAGTTCTCATACGAAGGGCCCATGATTACCGGCACTCCGTACCGGGCTGCCTCCAGCGGATTGTGCCCACCCTTTGGCACCAGGCTGCCGCCGATAAACGCCACGTTCGCGATCTGGTAAACGGCGGCCAGGTTCCCGATGGTGTCGAGCACCATCACGTCGGCCAGGTCCAGCGGTTTCGGGGATCTCAACCACTCGCTCGCCCGGATCACTCCGGGACCGACCAGCCGCATGACCGCGGCAAAACGCTCCGGATGCCGCGGCGCGATCAGCAGCACACCGCGGTGGCCCGTCGACATGAGCCGAACCCACGCCTCCAGAATCTCCGTCTCTTCGCCTTCGAGCGTGCTTCCGCAGACGATTAGCTCAGACTCCACCGGCAGTCTCGTCCGCAATGCCTCTACCAGTTCGCTCCTCTGCTCCGGCGGCCGGTCGTACTTCAGGTTGCCGACCACCCGAATACGATGAAGGTCTACCCCGATCTTCTGCAGCCGTTCAGCGCTCTCGTCGCCTTGCGCAAGGAAAAGGGTCACCTTCTCCAGCAGTGGTCCCCAGAACCACCGCAGCCGCAGGTAGCGTGGGAATGACCGGTCCGAGATGCGGGCGTTCACCACCACGACCGGAACTCCGCTGCGTTCGCACTCGGTCAGCATCCGCGGCCACAGCTCGCTCTCCATCAGCACGACCAGCTTCGGCTGCAGCACACGCAGATAGCGACGCATCGAGTACGCGAAGTCCACTGGCATATAGAACACCGGGGATCCCTGCAGCCGTTCCTTGGCCAGCTTCTGGCCGGTCGCCGTCGTGGTTGAAACGGCAATCACCCAGCCGGGAAGCGTCTTCTGCAATTCCGCGATCAGTCGCTCGGCGGCCATCAGTTCGCCCACCGAGACCGCGTGCAGCCAGATGGTCTTGTGGCCCTCGACTGCCTTTGCCAGCTCCGCGGGCACGCCGCCCAGACGCCCGCGCAGCCCGGCACGGTAGCGTTCGCTGGTGGCTAACCGCCAAAGCCACCAGGGCGAACTGAGGGTCAGCGCCAGGGCCAGCGCGCAGCTGTAGATCGTCATGCCCATGAATCACCGGAGTTCCGTTCTTGATTTTGCAGCGCTTTACCCCTGGTCCAAGCAAGATGATAATCAAGCCAGCATGTTCGCGCTTCGTAAAGTCGCCTGGGGTTCCGCGTTGGCAACATCCTGCCTGGCCTCCGCGGCCCGGGCGTCGGATAAGCCGCGGCCAGCGCCGCCGGTGAATCCGGCCTCGCAATATACGCTCAACGATACTCATCCCGACGAACATGTGACCATCGCGGCCGACCCGTGCACCGACGCCAAGGCTTGCCCGTTCTTCCGGCTGCCCTATGTGACGCATGGCTTTGTGCCGGTGCGCGTGATCGTCACCAACGATCGCGACGATGCGCTCATCCTCGATGACGTGCGTATCCAGTTCATCCCGGCCGAGGGCGACAAGGAGCCGGCCGCCACCGACGAAGACCTCAATCGCCGCCTGTTCGCCATGAAGCAGGTCCAGGGAACCAAGGTGCCGCTGATCCCGCTGACCCTGCATCCGGAGCCGGTGGACAAGAAGATCCTGAACGACGACGCGGATTTCGGCTTCCAGTCCACCATCGTTCCGCCTCACAGCACCCGCGCCGGTTACGTCTTCTACGACACCAAGGGACTGGATGATCCGCCACTGCGCCACGCTGAGCTGTACGTGAAGATGATTCACTACACCGACGCGAAAGGCGTCAAGCATGAACTCTTCGCCTTCACCCTGCCGTTCGACAAGTGGCTTGCCTCCCAGGCCAAGCCGGAATCGAAGAGCGCCGCGCCGGCCTCGACCCACGAGCCTTGAAGTCCGTGCGCCATGCGCCGCTTCATGGGGTGCCGGCAGCTGGCGCCGCTGAATCAGAACTCTCCAGGAAGCCAATGCCCGCACTGAACATACGTCCCGCCACGCCTGCCGACGTTCCCGTCATCCTGCGCTTTATCCGCGAGCTTGCACTGTACGAACGGGAGCCCGACGCTGTGGTCGCAACCGAGGCCGACCTGCTGCGCGACGGCTTCGGAGCGATCCCGCGCTTCCGCTGCGTCATCGCTGAAGAAGGCAGCGAACCCGCAGGCTTCGCCCTGTTCTTCACCAGCTACTCGACCTGGCGGGGCCACCACGGCATCCGGCTTGAAGATGTTTACGTGACCCCGGCAAAGCGAGGCCAGGGGATTGGCAAGGCGCTCTTGACCCACCTCGCGAGATTGGCCGTCGCCGAGGGCTGCCCGCGCCTGGAGTGGGACGTGCTCGAATGGAACGCACCGGCCATCGGCTTCTACGAGACGATCGGGGCGAAGATGCTGACGGAGTGGCGCATCATGCGCGTCGCCGATGAGAGCCTGCAGGCGCTTGCTGGCAAGCCATCCGGCGCAGAGGCACCCACCGACATGGGATGACAGCCGCCGGGCGTCAGTGCGCCTTTGTCTTTATCCTTGAAGGATGAAACGAATCCGCGTTATCGGCGGCGGTCTGGCCGGCCCCGAAGCCGCTCTACAAGCTGCCTCCCGCAACTGCAGGGTTGATCTTTACGAGATGCGGCCGCAGCGTTCCACCGAGGCTCACCAGACCGGTGACTTCGCCGAACTCGTCTGCTCCAACTCGCTCAAATCCGAGTCCGAGAACTCAGCCCCGTGGTTGCTCAAGCAGGAGATGCGCGCTGCCGGCTGCTACCTGCTCGCGGACGCAGATGCGACCGCCGTTCCTGCCGGCCACGCGCTCGCCGTCGACCGCGTCGCCTTCTCGGCTCGCGTTGCCGCGCGCCTGGAGCAGCATCCGAACATCACCATTCATCGCGAAGAGGTCGTAACTCTCGATCCCCGTGCGGCCGACCTCACCGTTCTGGCCACCGGCCCGCTGACTTCGAAGCCGCTCACGGATGCGCTGCAGCAGATCACCGGCGCCGAACACCTCGCGTTCTACGACTCCATCTCGCCCATCGTCGACGCCTCCACCATTGACATGGAGAAGGTCTACTTCGCCGCGCGCTGGGACAAGGGCTCGGCCGACTACATCAACTGCCCGTTCACCAAAGACGAGTACGACGCCTTTATCGACGCGCTCGCCCATGCCGAGCAGGCTGCCTCGAAAGAGTGGGAGAACCTGCAGTACTTCGAGGGCTGCCTGCCCATCGAAGAGACCGCCCGCCGCGGACGCGACACGCTTCGCTTCGGCCCGATGAAGCCGGCCGGCCTTACCGATCCCAGGACCGGCCGCTGGCCCTACGCTGCGGTGCAGCTTCGCTGCGAAAACCTGCGTGCCGATTCCTACAACCTGGTCGGCTTCCAGAACCACCTGAAGTTCGGCGAGCAGGCACGCATCCTGCGCATGATCCCAGGGCTGGAGCACGCCACCTTCCTGCGCTACGGACAGATTCATCGCAACACCTACATCCACGCGCCCTCGCTGCTGACGGAGACGCTCCAGCTTCGCGCACACCCCGGCATCCTGATCGCCGGCCAGCTCTCCGGCGTCGAGGGTTACACCGAGTCGATCGCCAGCGGGATGCTTGCGGGCATCTTCGCGGCCCGGATCGCCGAGGGCGAATCGCCCGAACCCGCGCCACGCGCTTCCGCGCACGGCTCGCTGATGCACTACATCACGCACGCGGAGACCAGGCGTTTCCAGCCCGCAAACATCACCTTCGACCTGCTTCCGCCGCTCGAAGAGGATCTGCGCCGGCGCATCCGCGACAAGAAAGAGCGGCACCGGATGCAGTGCGAGCGGGCTCTTGCCGCGTGGCAGAACTGGCTCCGGATCGCCGTGCCGGCTCCAGTTGGAACGAGCGCGTAATCGACGGATCGCTGTGGCTCGCGCTCATGCCTGGGCCTCACCCTAAGCTGTCATAGCCTAGCGGCTGGCGCTCGTATATCGTTAGCCTCACGGCACCAAGGGGACAAGAACGAATGCAGCGGCTTAATGCTATCGACGCCATCGCGCCCGCTTTCACCCGCACCCACGAAGTCCTCTTGCATCCCTTTCGCGTCGGACGCTCGTGGAAGCTCGCGGCTAGTATGTACGTCGGCTTTGCCGGAAGCGTCTTCGTTCCGTTTCCGCTCTTCTACCTCTTCACGCCGATGATCCCGGGCATGAATACGGCAACGGTCCGGGCGATCGTCTTCGTGGTGGCGACGCTCGGGACTCTCATTTTCCTGGGCATCTTCTATCTCTGCGCCCGCATGTCACTGGTCAACTTCGAGACCGTGGTGACGCGGCAAAAGTTTATCGCGCCGATGTGGCGGCGCTACGCACAGCGGGTGTGGCCCTGGATCGGACTCAAGGTTGTGCTTGGCACTGCGCTCTCGGCCGCCATGGCGCCGCTGGTCTTCCGTGCCGGCAAACAGTTCCTGGCGACCATGCTCACGATGCCGCGGTTGCTGCCGGGCGAGCGTCCCGATCCGGCCATGTTCCTGCCTTTCCTGCACCAGATCCTCGGTTTCTACTCGGTCTTCGCGGTGTTCTTCCTGGTGCTGAAGCTCGCGTCCACGCTGGTGGACGACTTCGCGCTGCCGTTCTTTCTGCTGGAAGATATTTCGCTCATGGCGGCGCTGCGCCGAGGACTTGGAGTCCTGAAAGCAGACCCGCTGCACAGTCTTCTTTATCTATTGCTGAAGGCCGTGCTCTCGGTGATCGGGTTCCTCATGCAGTACATCGCCAATTTCTTCGCTTTGCTGCTGGAGCTACTCGCAGGGCTGCTTGTGGGTGGGCTGGGGGCGGGCGCGCTCTACCTGATCGCACACGTGGGAGGCGCAGCCATGCGGCCGGTGGTTGCGCTCCTGGGGGTGGCCGGGCTGGTCCTGCTCTATGTGGCGTTCGCCGTTTGCACGTTCTGGTTCCAGACCGGGAGCATCGGCTACCTGCTGACACTGCTCGAGGCCTATGCCGTCTACTTTCTAGGCGGACGCTATGCGTTGCTTGGCAATCTGCTGGAGCCGGGGCCTGGGCCGCCGTTCACTCCGCCACCCTCGTTTCCGTCGGAAGACGAGCGCAAGGATCGCGATGGCGGACCTCCACTGCCGATGAATCCGGCGGTCGCGTAAGGTTAGCGCCCCCCCCCCGCAATCGTTGCTTATATTCTTCAAAGCACAGACCTTACAGGTGGAACAGCATACGTCGCCGAACCAACAGTTGTGCAACGAGGTGGGACGGCTTGGAGCACTCGTGCGGGCTTGTTGCGCTTGCGTTATTTCCCGGCTGGCGCCGGCTGCTGGGGGTGGTACTGCGGCACCGGGTCGCCGCTGCGCACCCAGGCCGTATCGATTACGTCGCGCAGCTCGGTGGCGCCGGCGGCCAGGCGCTGGTCGATGAAGGCTCTGCTCGCGGCGGTTCCGGCACCCGCAAAACCTCCGGCCTTCTCGATCTGGTAGGTCTGTTCCACGAGCGCGTTGGAGCGGCGGATGTAGGCGACGTAGTCGTCGAAGAAGTCGTTCAGCAGATGCGGCTGGGCCGGGATCAGGGGCGCCACATCCTTCACCGGGTCGACGTTGGCCGCGACAAAGTCGGATTCCATCTGTGCATGGATGTGGTGCCCGGTGGTGTACCCGTTCGGGTTGGGGCCGGTCCAGCCATTGAACTGGATGGTGTCGTGCAGGGGGTTCGAGGCGTCGGCGACGAAGTGGCCGAGGATGCCTGCGCAGAAGAGGATCTCGGCTTCGACCGGCCTGGTGTCCTGGTGCGCCTCTTTCAGCCCGCGATACTCGCGCATGGCGGCCTTCACGCGCTGGTACCACTCGTCCGCAGCCCAGGGCTGCAGGCCAACCTTCTCGGGCGAGAGCGGCAGATCGGGATGCGCCTTCTGCGCCAGGGCAAGCGCGCGGACGAAGTCGTAGCGGTTGCGCGGCAGCGGCTCGCCGATCAGGTCGGCCCACTCAAGGTCGATATAGTGCTCGGGCGAACCGGCGTTGCGCAGCTCGGCCTCCGCAGAAGACTTCCAGCGGTCGGGCTCGGGACCGTAGTACTCCATGGCGTCCTGCGCGTAGGGGGAGCGAAGAAACTCCGGCACATCGGCGGGGAGCTTCGCGGCCGCGAGGCGATTGATCATGCGATGGCCTTCATTGCCCCAGCCAAGTCCCGACTGCACCAGAAGCATGGGAACGATTGTTCCCGTCAACACGACCCGCCACACACCCTTCATCCGCAAGCCCATGCACGGCAGTTTACCAAGGCCATGCAACGGCTCGGTAAAACGCCTCGGCTAAACACGAAAGCTCCTTCGAACTCGGTTCTTCTTTGACGATTCGCGGCACTCAGGCCCGGCTCTACGAAGCTGGGTGGCGGCACCCTGTGCGATGCTTTGACACTGAGCCATCTGGAGCCTCAGGGGGTATATTGAAGCTGAATCGAGCGGCTTATGCACCGCATTCGCTTTGGTTGATCCTCCTCACAGATTTACCGGCGGTTGAAAAACCGTCCCGGCTCAGGAGACTCTCCGCTTGCTCCTCTGGACTACATTCCTTCTCGCTTTCAGCGCGCTGCTGCCGATCATCAACCCGGTCGGTTCCGCCCTCATTTTTCTCGGTTTGGTTGGCGATGTGCCTCCGCCGCTTTTCCGCTCTCTAGCTCGGCGCATTGCCATCAATAACATCATCTTTCTCGCCATCATCGAACTCATCGGCTCATTGATTCTGCGCTTCTTCGGCATCTCGCTGCCCATCATTCAACTGGCCGGAGGCCTGGTGATCACCTCCATCGGCTGGTCGCTGCTCAACCAGAAAGACGCGGAGGGGACCACTCAGAGCAAGCAGGAAGAAGCTGAAGCCTGCGACGATAAGACCAAGGCTCTCGAAGGGAAATCCTTCTACCCGTTCACCTTTCCCATTACCTCCGGCCCCGGAACGCTGGTGGTCACGCTGACGCTCAGCGCACACGCGACCCGGACAACGCTGCTGGACTATAGCCTGAGCCACGGCGGCGTCTTCCTGGCGATCGTTGTGATCAGCATCCTTTGCTACTTCTGCTACGCCTACGCCCCGCGTCTGACCCGCGCAATCTCACCCGGAACCGTCCACGGCATCCTGCGCGTCATGGCCTTCATCGTGCTTTCCATCGGCGTGCAGATCATGTGGAACGGATTCACAGCGCTGTACTCTCAACTTCCGGCGCGCTAGCGAGGTGAGAGAGGATGGGAGCGCAGGTTTAGCGTTCTGAGAGGATGCATGGCAGACACGAAGACCATGATGGAGCGGGCTTACACCGCATTCAACAAGCGGACATCGAGGGGGCGCCGGCGCTCCTGACTTAGGACGTGAGCTGGCCGAAGGCGGCAAGGCGATCGGCAAAGTTTTCTTCCTTCGGAGAAAGCGGCGCGGACTGCGAAGCCGCCCGCTAAACCGGCAGGAGATTTGCTCCTAGCGGCTGTCTGAAACGCTGACATCCTCGACCTTGCCATTGGGAAGCAGGAGCAGGTGCAGGCGAAGCTTCTTCCCTCCTGCCACGATGTCATAGTCGCTGGTCGTGAGACCATCCGTGGTTTGCTTGCGTAACATGGAAAATGCCTGCACCGGGCCGAGTGGCTCCAGGCTGAACTTGTAGTCCGACAGCCTTCCGGGCGTCAGGTACTGCTTGAGGTCTTCACTAAGCAGGGACTGATCGACCTTGCCATCCTTCAGTCCGGCAAACAGTGCCCGTGCTAACTGGTCATCGGCTGAAGGTGGGAGGAGCAGGTAGGTCAGTTCATCCGCGATCTTCAAGCAGGTGGGTGTCGCATTGGTGTTGGTTAGAACCACGATGGCTGTCGACGTACCGGGATAGATCAGGTTGACCGCTTCAAAGCCAAGTCCCTGGCCGACATGGTAGAAGTGGTCTGCGCCCTGATCGTGAGAGACAAACAAGCCGAGAGCGGAGGGATAGGTGGACCCATTTGCAAGGCGCGCAGGCTCAATCTCCTCCGCGGCCTGCCTGGGCGGCAACACACGCCGTTCGAGGAAAGCGGCGTCCCAGAGCGCGAGATCGCGAGCGGTGGTGACTACCTGTCCCGATCCAAACGACCATCCCGGCCCTTCATACGGCGCCGGTTGCAGTGCCGCGAACGCAGTCTGCACATAGCCTGTTGCGATTGCAGGGCTGTTCTCGGGGATCGTGTCCAGGTCGATGGTTGCGTCCATGTGCAGGGGTTTGAAAATGCGTTCCTGCATCAACTCGAACAACGGTCTTCCGGACACCTTCTCCACGATTCGGCCTGCGATCTCATACTCCAGGTTGGAATAGTGGAACCGGGTGCCTGGTGGAAACAGAAGCGGATGGCGACCCCATTCGTCGATGATCTTATCCGGATCGGCAACCTTGCCTCTCACTCCAGCAGGGTAGCTTTGCGGATAATGGTCAGGATAACCGGACGTATGGTTAAGAAGCTCGCGGAGAGTGACATCAGCCGCGCCGGACAGGCATGGGAACCACTGACTCACCTTGTCCTCGAGCGATAACCTGCCGTCCGCTTCCAGCATCAGGATCGCCTGTGCGGTGAAGGTCTTCGAGATCGACGCGAGTTGATACCGAGTCGATTCCACTGCTGCTCTTTTCGGGTGAATGACTGCGTCCCCGAACGCAGCGACATAGGTGATCTGGCCGCCCTCAACGATCGCCACAGAAGCGGATGGCGTACCGTCCTCCCTGAGGCAGCGCAGGACTGCCTCATCCAGCTTCCTGCGCATCGTCTGCCCGGTCTGTGAAGCCCCTTGCGCGGGTAGACATTCCGTTGCCGAGGTCAGCAACGCAACCAACACTGCCGGCAATCCCATCCAGCCTTCGCGCATACGGGGATCGTAGCAAGCGCATGCACGTGGAGTCTCCACAACCTGAAAGCGGCCTGTATTCCAGAGTTCCTGCTACCATGCCTGCCATGAACAAGCTTGCGCCATTCCTCTGGTTCAATGACAACGCTGGAGAGGCCGCGGAGTTTTACCTCAGCGTCTTCCCGCACGCACGCAGGCTGGACGAAGTGCGCTCCAGGGGCGCCGGCCCGTGGCCCGTGGGCAGGATTGCGACGATCACGATTGAGCTCGAGGGCCAGGAGATGGTCTTCCTCAACGGCGGTCCCGCGCATCAGTTGAACCCGGCCTTCTCGTTCTTTGTCCGGTGCGACTCCCAGGCAGAGATCGACAGCTACTGGGACAAGCTGATCGAAGGCGGCAAGCCCATGGCCTGTGGCTGGCTGACCGACCGCTTCGGCCTATGCTGGCAGATTGTGCCGCGGAACATCGGCGCCTTGATCCGTCGTCCCAAAGCCATGCAGGCCATGATGGGGATGATCAAGATGGACCTGGCGGCGCTCGAAGCGGCAGCGCAAAAGGATTGACAATCTTGCGCGGTCCACGGAGCCACAGGCTCTTCTGGCGAGCCACGCAGGGCGAACTGGCCGGCTGAATCTCTAAACGACGACCTCTGCGCCATCCGTTGCCACGCTGCCGAAGACTTGCCGATAACGTTCGATCTCGTCCGGCGGCCCGGTGGCCTTGCGAGCGTTGTCCGAGAGCTTGACCGTCGGAATGCCGTTGGCGCTGGTGAGTTTGCAGACCAGGCTGAGCGGCGCCAGCGTGTCTTCGCCGCGCGGATGGCAGCCGCGGAAGTCGTTGGTCAGCAGCGTTCCCCACCCGGCGCTGAAGCGAATGCGGCCAGCGAAGTATCGATGCAGCCGCACGATATCGTCCACATCCAGTCCGTCGCTGGCGATCAGCAGCTTGCGGCGTGGGTCGCGGCCGCGCTGCTCCAGCCACGCGATGTACTCGTCCCCGGCAAGCACAGGGTCCTTGGAATCGATGCGCTGGCCGGTCCAGTCAGCGACCCAGTCCGGGGCGTGCTGGAGGAACTGCGTGGTGCCGAAGGTATCCGGCAGCATGATCAGCAAGGCGCCACCGTAGCTCTGCTGCCACAGCTCCAGGACCTTGTACTGCGACTGCCGAAGCGCGTCGTCGCTGCCGCGCGAGGCCAGGGCGGCCATCGCCATGGGCAGCTCATGCGCGTTGGTGCCGATGGCTTCGAGGTCGTGTTTGTAGGCAAGCGCGGTGTTCGACGTGCCGGTGAACCGGGCCTCTGCGCTGGATGCGCCATGATTGAGCGATACCCGCATGGCCTGGACACAATATTCCTGCCAAAGAAAGCTGTGGCGGCGGCGCGTGCCGAAGTCGGAGAGGCGCAGCCCGGGAACCGCGCGAAGGTGTTCGATCTTGTCCCACAGGCGAGTCTTGGCGCGAGCGTAGAGCACGTCGAGCTCAAGTTCGCTCAGCTCCGCGAGCGCTGACCGGGTCTTCAACTCGCTGACGATGGCGAGCGCATACACCTCCCACATTGTGACTTCTGTCCAAAGGCCGGAGAAACGGAGGATGAGTTGTCCGCTTAGATCCTCGGACTCGGAGACGGTGTAGTCGCTCAGCCGGAAGTCATGCTCCAGCCAGTCCAGGAAGTTCGGCTCGAAGATAAAGCGCGTGCCGTAGAACGTGTTTCCGGCCAGCCACACCAGCTCGCTGCGGCGGAAGCGCAACTGGCGCACGTGCTCCATCTGCTCGATCAGTGCAGCGGCGCCGATGCGCTGGGCGAGACGCACCTGCAGGGTGCGATTGGTCACTTCGCTGGTGACATGAACCTGCGGGAAGTTCTTCCAGATGAACTGCAACATGAGCAGCTTGTAGAAGTCGGTGTCCAGCAGCGAACGCACGATCGGGTCCAGCTTCCAGTTGTGGTTATGCGCCCGCTCGGCAAAGTTCACATTCATGTGGACCAGCCTATCAATCCCGTCCGGAGTTGCGGGTGGGAGCGAACCAGCGGGGATGGAACCTTGGGTACACGTCCGAGATTTGTTGACAAGCACTCTTGACAGATGGGATGCTAATAAGTAAAGTTAGCTTGTCTTCAGGTAAAGGAGGCTAGTCATGCGAGCGACAACTCACGAGGGCCGTGGCAAGCGTCGAGCTGCAGGGCCGCACCGACGTTCCACACCTACCCGTTGCCAGACCCAGGTCACCAGCCGCAGAGCCTGACCACTTCGATAGCTCGCGAAGGAGAACCACCATGCGCTGCAATCCGTTCAGTCAGAAGGCCTCTCCCGCCGTACGGCGCTACATGCGGGGCATCATCGTCACCATGTCCGTCTACGTGCTGGCGGTGCTGGGCACGTCCTACTTTGTTGTGCACCATCATCCTCGCGGCTGGGTGCTGTTTGCCATGGCGGCGCCTCCGTCGCTTTGCATCCTCGCCATGCTGGGCGTGGTGGTGCAGTATCTGCGCACCGAGACCGACGAATACCAGCGCATGCTGGCGGTACGCTCGCTGCTGTGCGCAACCTTCGGCACCCTGGCGATGGGAGCATACGTTGACTTCCTGCGCGGCTATGGCGATCTGCCGGCGCTGCCGCCGTTCACCGACTTTGTTGTCTTCTGGATGATCTTTGCGGCGGCGCAGGGCACGCAGTCGCTGCTCTCGCGGACGGATGAGCCATGAACAACCGTCTGAAGGTTCTCCGGGCAGAGCGTAACTGGTCGCAGGCCGACCTGGCCGAGCGGCTGGAGGTCTCGCGGCAGTCGGTGAACGCGATCGAGACCGGCAAGTACGACCCGTCGCTGCCGCTGGCGTTTCGTATCGCAAAGCTGTTCGAGCTGCCCATCGAGCAGATCTTTTCGGACGCATGATCCGCCGCGCGAACGCTCTTACGGCGAAACCTGACGCATGTCATCCCGTTTGCCTGACACCCTGCACTGGCCGCCCGGTGCCTTGACCCTTCACGCTTCAATGAGCCCCGCACTTCGCGCCAAAAGGAGAACCGCCATGAACCTCTTCCGTCGTCTTCGTCCAGTCGCCGTTACCCTTGCCGCCCTCGCCCTGACTCTGGTCGCCGCCGTACTCAGCGTTTCGGCTCAGACTCCAGCCAAACCTTCCGCCTTTTCTCCCACCCGCTTCACCGTGAGCGTGGAGGGCGCGGCCGGCGCTCCGGCCGTGTTGCTACTGCCGGGCCTGGGCAGTTCGCAGGCGGTCTTCGATGCCGAGGCGAAGCTGCTCGCGCCCAGCTATCGGCTCTACCGGGTGCAGGTGGCGGGGTTTGCCGGAGCTCCGGCCGCAGGCAACGCCAACCCCACGGAGGCGAACCCGATCATTCCCGGAATCGTCGCCGAGCTGCATCAGTACCTCGCCGCGAACAACCTTCATCCCGCCGTCATCGGCCACTCCATGGGCGGCCTGATGGGCCTGATGCTCGCCGGCCAGCATCCCGAGGACGTTCAAAAGCTGCTGATCGTGGACTCACTTCCCTTCTACGCGCTGGTCTTCAATCCGCAGGCAAACGTGGCCGAGATCACGCCGCAGGCGCAGCAGATCCGCGACGGGATGATCAGCGCTCCGGACGATGCCTTCGCCCAGCAAAGCGCCCAGAGTATCCGCTACATGGTGCTCAACGCGGACGCGGCCAAGCTGATCGCCGCGAGTTCCCTGGCCTCGAACCGCGTCGTCTTCGCCACCGCCATGTACGAAGACCTCACGACCGACCTGCGCCCTCACCTGGCCGGCATCAAGACGCCCACGACGCTGCTCTACCCCTACGACGCGACGGTCGTGCCCGATCCGGCAAAGGTCGATGCGGTCTATACCTCGGCCTACGCCTCGATGCCCAACATCCATCTGAAGCGGATCGATGCCTCGCGGCACTTCATCATGTACGACCAGCCAGCGCAGTTCGACGCGGCGGTGCAGGCATTCTTGAAGTAGCGCGTGTCGTTCGAATGGGCCTGTAAAATCAGGCGGTGAACCTGCCCGTCCAGCCGCCGGTCCTGCCGATGCTCGCCAAGCGAGTGGAGGCGGTGCCGCGCGGCGATGGATGGATCTTCGAGCCCAAATGGGACGGCTTCCGCGCTATCGTCTTCCGGGACGGCCGCGAAATCCTCATCCAGAGCCGCGACGGCAAGCCGCTCAACCGCTACTTTCCCGAAGTGGAAGCGACCCTGCTCGAGCAACTGCCGGCGCGCTGCGTGCTGGATGGTGAGATCGTTATCGCGGCACATGGCCGGCTGGACTTTGATGCGCTGCAGTTGCGGGTGCATCCGGCGGCCTCCCGGGTGAAGCTGCTGGCCGCGCAGACGCCGGCCTCGGTCGTCTTCTTCGACCTGCTGGCCCTCGACGGCGAAGATTTGCTCCGGGTTCCTCTGTCTGACCGCCACGCGCGGCTGGCGGAGGTGCTGCGGCACGCGCACCCGCCCGTGCATCAGACGCCTTCCACCCGGGATCGCATGGTCGCGGAGGACTGGTTTCGCCGCTTCGAGGGCGCGGGACTGGACGGTGTGATGGCCAAGCTGGCAGCCGGCTCCTACGAGCCCGGCAAGCGATCGATGCTGAAGGTAAAGCACGAACGCGACTGCGACTGCGTCGTCGGCGGCTTTCGCTGGCACAAGGATGCGGAGGGGACGGCAGTCGGTTCGCTGCTGCTCGGCCTCTACGACGGCTCGGGCGCGCTGCAGCATGTGGGCGTCTGCGCCAGCTTTACCGCGGCAGTGCGGCGCGATCTGGTCGACTTCCTCGCGCCCTACCGCGAAGGCGCGGGCTCGGGCCACCCCTGGGCCAGCGAAGGCGAAGACGCTCAGCGGATTCCCGGCGCGCCCAGCCGCTGGAACTCCGGAAAAGATCTCTCCTGGGTGGCGCTCAGGCCGGAGCTGGTGGTCGAGGTCGCGTACGAGCACATGCAGGGCAACCGCTTCCGCCACATGGCACAGTTTCGCCGCTGGCGCACCGACAAAGCTGCGCAGTCGTGCACTTACCAACAGCTGGAGGTCGTTCCAGCGGAAGAGCTGGCCACCGTCTTCAGCAGCGGCCGGTGAATTCAGGCCGGACGGGTTGGGTCATCATCCGGATCTGGCGTGGCCTGCGGCGGACGCTTGGCCTCCGGGACATGCCGCAGGTTGATGCGAATGCGGTACCAGACATAGGCCGAGCCGCGCATGCGGTCGATCAGAATGTCCTCTTCGGTGAGGTGGGACGCAGCTTCGGCGTGCGCGGCGCGCCAGCGCTCCAGACCCTCGAGGACGGCGTTCTTATCCGGCGAGTTGGCGATGGTGATCAGCGGATACCTGGGAGTTCGTTTCGCGGCAGCCTTGCGTGGCTTCGGCGATACGGCACCCGCACCTTCGGTGCCCGACCCGTCCTCCGTCGCTGCGCTGAGCGCCTTCGAACGGCCGCGGAAGCGATGCGCACCAAAGCCTTCCGCAGACTGCTGCGCGAAGGACTTCGCCTTCGAGGGTTGAACCCGCGGCGGTTCACCTTCAGCCTTGCGGAAGTGCGGTGGCCAGGGTGCGTCGCCCAGCCCTTCCGCCTCGTCGCGCGCGGCGAGTTCCAGCAGGCCGTCGAGCGTGCCCGGATGCGCCTCGAATCCGGCGTGCGGATCGCCCAGGGCCGCAAACCGCGCAGGCATGGTGGCAACGGTAAAGTCGGCCGGGTTGCAGTCCGCAACCTCGTCCCAGGTGAGCGGCGCCGAAACCCGGGCATCGGGCAGCGGACGCACCGAGTAAGCCGACGCCGTGGTGCGATCCTTGGCGTTCTGGTTGTAGTCCAGGAAGACGCCATGACGCTCCTCCTTCCACCACTTGGAGCTGGCCAGAGCAGGAATGCGCCGTTCCACTGCGCGGCTCAGCGCCAGCGCAGCGCGGCGCACCTCGGTGAAACTCCAGCGCGCATGGACCGGCACATTGATGTGGATTCCACGCGATCCGCTGGTCTTCACGAAGCCGGTCAATCCGTGCTCTTCGAGCAACGCACGGGTCTCAAGCGCTACCTGCCGCACGGCCTCAAATTCGACACCCGGTCCAGGGTCGAGATCGACCCGAAGTTGATCGGGATGATCGAGGTCGGAGGTGCGCACCGGGTGCGGATGCAGTTCCATGCAGCCAAGATTGACCACCCAGGCCAGCCCTGCAGCGTTGTCGACCACCACCTCATCCGCCGTTCTGCCTGAAGGAAACGAAAGCGTGGCCGTGCGCAGGTACACGGGCAGGTCCGATGGCGCGCGCTTCTGATAGAACGGCTCCGCCTCGGCGCCATTCACGAACCGCTTCAGCACGATCGGCCGGTCGCGAATGCCGGCCAGCGCACCCGGCGCAACCGCCAGAAAGTAGCGCACCAGATCGAGCTTGGTCAGCTGCACTTCCTTCGAGAAGTAAAGCTTCTCCGGATGCGAAACCCGCACCTCCGCCCCATCCACCGAGATCAGCTGCGCATCATCCGCCTTCGCCATCGCACAACAGCCTACACCAAGGAAGCGCCGGGGGCCGTCATGGAAATACACTTGCCCTGTGCACGTGCACCGAGAGAATCAAGAAGCTGGACTGGGTCTGATCAATCGGCCAGAGACCAACTCGGGATCGGGGCGCCACCCCCGTATCAACTGCTACCTTCCCGGTGATTGCTGTCGGACCCGGCCACCCGGAAGTGCGAGAGCCGCTTTACAACCACATTTTCCGCTGTGCCAGGACCATGAAGGCCGGTGTGGCAGAAGGTGAACTCGCCGACGACTGCCCTGGCTCCGGTTGTTCTCCAAGCAAAGGAAGCAAAATGGCCTCGGAAGCCCCGTCGAGAAGTCGATAACAGTCGTCGAAGGTCCTGGCTCGAACCGGACACAGTGATAAATAGCCGTCGACTGGCGTCTCGTGAGCCCGTCCATGGATTGTCTGGCAATGCTGCGCGGGACTCGCCACTGCCGAAAGCCACGCGAGCAGTAGCACGGAAGCGCCTCTCATCTGTACCTCCCGCTGCGACGGATATGAAGCAGATTCGCTGATGAGTATGCGGCCTCGGCGAATCCTTGACAACAGTTGAGGCAAGGATAGCAGCCCTCGCTGCGCCTCCGGGTAAATTCATCATGCGCTACTGTATCTCACGACCCGCGCCTCGACTTCGCCCGGGGTCGAGCTGCTTACAGCTGTGTAAGCCGGAGTCTGCTAACATATCCTTTGCGGCATCCCGATCTCCGCTCCCGGGACATGCATCAGAACAGCGAGCACGAAGCGCGGAACCCAGGCATTTCCAGACGGCGGTATTCAGCCAGCACTCAGCGTCCGCGCTCCGTCGCGGCCCATCACGGAAATTCACAAACTCCGCGCCTTCCAGCGCTACTCTTAAAGGTGACATGAAGACCAAATCTGAACTCCTCAACGCCCCCATTCAGCACATCGATATGACCCAGCACAATGTCGTTCCGCTGGTCGACGCCATGGCCCACATGGCCTACTCCGCGCGTGATCTCAACCGCGCCGCCAGGATCTACGACATGATGCTGCGCGATACCGAGTGCGGCGTCATCCTGTGCCTCGCCGGGTCGCTCATCTCCGCCGGTCTCAAGAAGATCTTCGTCGACCTCATCCGCAACAACATGGTGGATGCCATCGTCTCCACCGGCGCCAACATCGTCGACCAGGACTTTTTCGAGGCGCTCGGCTTTCAGCACTACACCGCCGGCGAGGAGTACAAGTACGGTGCCGGGGACGCCGAACTGCGCGAACTGATGATCGACCGCATCTACGACACGTTTATCGATGAAGAACAGCTGCGCATCTGCGACGAGGTCACCCACCAGATCACCGACTCGCTGGAGCCGCGACCCTACTCCAGCCGCGAATTCGTCCAGGCCATGGGCGCGTACCTGAAGCAGCAAGGGCGCACTCCGGAGAAGGGGCATGGCGACTCCATCGTCCTCGCCGCTTACGAGAAAGGCGTGCCGATCTTCGTGCCGGCGCTCTCCGATTGCTCCGCCGGCTTCGGCTTCGTCGCCCACCAGCACGTGCGCCAGGGTAAGCCCATGGTCTCCATCGACTCCGCGAAGGATTTCTACGAAATTACGAAGCTGAAGATCGAGAACCCGACGACCGGCCTGCTGATGATCGGCGGTGGCGTCCCCAAGAACTTCGCCCAGGATATCGTGGTCGCCGCCGACATCCTCGGCGTCGAAGCCTCGATGCACAAGTACGCCATTCAGATCACCGTGGCCGACGCGCGCGACGGTGCGCTCTCCGGCTCGACCCTGAAGGAAGCCAGCTCATGGGGCAAGGTAGACCTTACCTACGAGCAGATGGTCTTCTCGGAAGCGACTCTCGCACTCCCGCTGATCGCCGGCTACGCGTACCACAAGCACGGCTACGCCGCCCGCACGGGGAAGAGATTTGCCGAGATTCTGGATGCGGTTCCAGTCTCAGCGTAACCCTGATCGCAATCCGAATGAAAGCGCCACGCTGCGGCGTGGCGCTTCCTTTTAAGCACCCAAACTCCCGATAAATCCTCCACTGAATGGTCAACATGCGCGCAAACGGTTTATTCGGCTTTTTGTTACTTTGGGTTACCATCATCCTCACAACCGCATGAGCCTCGTCCTCCTCAACGCCGTGTGTGTCGGATTGGCCGTCGCGCTGGTGATCGTGTGGTGGCGCGCCGACCGCGCCCTCCGCCGCATGCGCCTCGCGCTCGACGCGGCCACCGAGGCCCAACGCAACAAGGACTCGCTGCTGGTGCAGCGATCCGAGCTGGATAAGATCAAGGATGAGTTCATCTCCACCGTTTCGCACGAACTTCGCACGCCGCTCACCAGCATCCGCGGGGCACTCGGGCTGCTTTCAGCCGGCCTTATGGGCAACGTGGACGCCAAGGCGCAGAACCTGCTGCGCATCGCAGTCACCAACACCGACCGGCTGATCCGCCTGATCAACGACATCCTGGACATCGAGCGGATGGAATCCGGCCGGGCTACCCTGCAGGTGCGCCGCTGCAACCTGCGTGAGCTGGTGCAACAGGGCGTCGACACCATGACCGCCATGGCGGACTCCGCGGGAGTTACCCTGGTGCTCAACGTCAGCGCGCCCACCGACGCGGTTTCGCTGGATGGCGACGCCGATCGCATCCTGCAGGTGGTCACCAACCTGCTCTCGAACGCCATCAAGTTTTCCCCGCCTAAAACGACGGTTCAGATCCACATCGAGGCCGATCCCGACTGGCTCACGCTGCGCGTCTCGGACCAGGGCCGCGGTATCCCGGCGGACAAGCTCGAGTCCATCTTCGACCGCTTCCAGCAGGTAGAAGCCTCCGACGCCCGCCAGAAGGGGGGCACCGGGCTCGGCCTCGCCATCTGCCGCACCATCGTGCAGCAGCACAACGGCAGCATCTGGGCGGAGTCGAACGTGCAGCAGAAACGCGGCCCCGGCGCCTCGCTCATCGTTGCGTTTCCCCGCATCGCTCGCCCCCATTCCACCTCCGCTCCCGCCTTCCAGCAGAAAACGGCGCGTCCGCCCAATAGCCGCGGAACCATCATCGTCTGCGACGATGAGGCCTCCATTCGCGCCATCGTCACCGAGCACCTGGAGGGGCAGGGCTACCGCATCCTCGAAGCCGATAACGGCGAGCGAGCCATCGCACTCGCCTCCACCAACTCCATTCAGGCCATCCTGCTGGACCTCCTGATGCCCGGCCTCTCCGGCTGGGAGACGCTGCAGCGGCTGAAGGACTCGCCCGACACCGCCCACATCCCGGTCGTGGTGATGTCCGTCCTCTCTCCCAGCGCCGGCCGCATCCGGGATGCCGGTCCGCAGCTCATTCCGCAGGGCTGGGTACAGAAGCCCTTTGAAGAAGAACAGCTGATCGCCGAACTCGCCCGCGTGCTGCACACCGGCAACGGCTCGTCGCACGTCCTGCTGGTCGAAGACGACGCAGATCTGGCCGCCGTGATCATCGCCGGCTTTGAAGAAGCCCAGGTGCGTGTGGAGCACGCCAACACCCGCCACAGCGCGATGGATCACTGCCGCCGCGATTGTCCCGCGCTCATCATTCTCGATCTCACGCTGCCTGACGGCGATGGCTTCTCGCTGGTCGAATGGCTTCGCCAGCAGCCCGAGCTGCTCTCGCTGCCCCTGGTCGTCTACTCCGGCCAGGACCTCGCCGAAGGCGAGATGAGCAAGCTCCGGCTGGGCCCCACCGACTTCCTGACCAAAGCCAAGGTACAGCCCTCCGAAGTCGAAGAACTTGTGCTCAACATCGTCCAGCATCTGCGCCCCGCGCAGCCCGAGTCAGCTCGGGTAACCCCTCGCGCATGAAAGACATGAGAGAATAGCCGACATGCGCCGGGTGCTCATCATCGACGACGAAGACGACATCCGCGAGGTCGCATCGCTCTCCTTGGAAGCCACCGCCGACTGGCACATCCTCACCGCAAGCTCTGGCCGCGAGGGCATCCGCGTGGCCGCCGCCGAGCAGCCCGACGCCATCCTCATGGACGTCATGATGCCCGAGATGGACGGCCCCACCACCTTCAAGCACCTGCAGCTGAACCCCGAGACCAAGGCCATTCCGGTCGTGCTGCTCACCGCCAAGGTCCAGGGAGTCGACCAGCGGCGCTTCGCAGGCCTCGGCGTCGCCGCCATCCTGTTCAAGCCGTTCGATCCGCTCACCCTTGCCGACCAGATCCGCGAAGTCCTCGGGTGGAACGACTAGAGCAACCAGTCTGACCCACCGACTCTCTCCCGCCAACGTCAAAGTCTCATGCCGGAATCTGCTTCATCCCGCACCACATCCAAACTGATCGCCGACCTGTGGCAGCGCAATCAGCCGCTGATCCTCGAGCGTCTAGCTCAACTCGACGCTGCCACCCAGGCCGCAAGCGCCCGCACCCTCACCCTCGGCCAACGCGAAGAGGCCGCCAGCACCGCCCACAAGCTCGCGGGCTCGGTCGGCATGTTCGGCTTCCCTGGGGGAACCTCGTTCGCCCAGCAGCTCGAAGTCGAACTGCGCACCGATGCACCCAGCTCCACGCGTCTCGCCGAGCTCTGCGCCGGCCTGCGCGCCGCCCTCTTTCCCACGGCTGGTCAACGCGCATGAACACAGGCCCGTCTCAGTTGCAGCTCAACGCCGTCCACACCCCCGACGGCACCGAGTCCGGCTGAGCGACGCGCAGGTCGAGAAAGCTCCCGGCGGGCACTGCCACCGAGCCACTCGCAGTACAACTCGCGCCGTTCGCCACGCTGCAGCTCAAGCCCGAATCCGCCATCGCTCCCGGCGTCCCCATCCGCAGCGTGATCGTGATGGTCGCCGCCTGCTGCGAAAACACTGTCAGCCGCGTCGCCGTGCATCCGTTCGGAACCCAGGTCAGCACCGCCGCCGTCTCCGCTGGACCCTGGTTCGGGCTATTCACCGAGTAAAAGGAATCGTTGTAGGAAACCAGGTGAACCATCGAGTTGATTCCTTCCGCACCTGCGCCCGCGCCACCGCCGCCGACACCATCCAACCCCTGCGCACCCTGCGGAATGCTGAAGTTCAGTACCGCAGCCTGGCCGGTCCCGGCGTTCACCACGGTCGCGCTGGATCCCGCCGCGCCCGTCGTCACCGTTCCCACCTGCACCGTGGCCGCCGCCCCCGCCGCTCCAGTTGGTCCCGCCGCACCTGCCACCGCCAGCACCGTCCACACGCTCGCATTCTGGTCCGGCTCGACCGCTGAGTTGGCCGCCGTCGCCAGGTAGGTGGCGCCGCCGAAGGTCACCGCGTCATCGATCGCATAGTTCGGTCCGCTGCCCCACGCGCCGCGGAAGTTGATGCCCGCCGGACCCGGCGGTCCAGCCGCGCCATTTGCTCCCGCCGGCCCCGCAGGCCCGGCCGCGCCGGCTGCGCCGCCCGGCCCGGTCAATCCCGCCTCACCCGCCGCCGCCAGCAACCCCCACTGGGCTGCGGAGCCCGCCGGCACATTGCCCTGGTTGCCGCCGGTCAGCGAGATATAGCTCGCGCCGTCGTACGAAACTCCATCCCCGACACCATACGCCGCGTTGCCGCTGAATTCTCCGCGCCAGTTCAGCCCTGCCGGCCCTGCCACACCCATCGGTCCAGCAGGTCCGGCTGCCCCCGGCTGCCCGGGGTAGCCGCTCGGCCCCTCGGCTCCGGTCGCGCCCGCCGGACCTGGCGCGCCTTCCGCGCCGGCGGCCGCCAGCACCGCCCAGAGGCCCGGCGAGAGATCCGGCTCGTGCCCTATGTTGCCCGCGAGCGCGACAAAGCTTGACCCGCCATACGCCACCACGTCGCCGAGCCGGTACGCTGTGCCCGTCAGCCACTCGCCCTGAAAGCTGGCTGGCGGCCCCGGCATCCCCGTTGCTCCGGCTGGCCCGATCGCTCCCACGGCTCCCGGCGCTCCAGCGGCGCCCGCTGGTCCCGCCGGACCGGCAGCCCCCGCCGCTGCCAGCACCGCCCACTCTGCCGGACTCTGATCCGGCGTATTCCCAAAGTTGTCCGCGACCAGCGACACGTAGGTGGAACCGCCAAAGCTCACCGCATCCGCCACGGCATAGCTCGTGGCCGTCTCATAGTTTCCCATGTAGCTCACCACCGCCGGCCCTTGAACTCCTTGCGGCCCACTCGCCCCCGTGGCTCCCACCGGCCCGGGAGCCCCGATCGTTCCCTGCGGCCCGGCTGGACCCACCGCCCCCGTCGCGCCCGCCGGCCCCGAGGCGCCAGCCGCCGCAAACAACGCCCACGCCGCCGGACTCTGATCCGGCGTGTTGCCGTGGTTGTCTGCCAACAGCGACACATACCCCGCGCCGCCATAAGACACCCCATCGCCCTGCGCATAGTTGGCCGTGGAGGCGTACGGCCCTATAAACGAAAGCCCTACCGGACCGGGATCGCCCTGCGGTCCTGCCGCACCGGCTGGTCCAGTCAGCCCGGCAGTACCGGGAGGCCCGGGTGCACCGGCAGGCCCAGGTGCACCAGCAGGCCCGGCAATCCCTGTCTCACCCTGCGGACCCGCCGGTCC
>CAJCHN010000150.1 GCA_903970285.1 Rhodanobacteraceae bacterium
GCCGTCGGCCAACGTTGCTTCCTCTCCAAAACAAAACGCGCAGCCAGTTCGGCCACGCGCTTTGCTACACCCTATCCCCTACACCCTATCTCCCGAAGTGCGCCGCGTTCTTCTCCTGGAAGCTCGCCCACTTCTCCGGCAGGTCGTCGCCGGCGTAGATGGCCGAGACCGGGCACACCGGCACGCACGCACCGCAGTCGATGCACTCGACCGGGTCGATGAAGAGCTGGTCGGTCTCGCCGTAACCCGTTTCATCCTTCTTGGGGTGGATACAATCCACCGGGCACGCATCGACACAAGCCGAATCCTTGGTTCCGATGCACGGTTCCGCAATGACATACGCCATCTCTCAAATCTCCCTTATGTCGCTCAAAACACCCAGATTGGTCCTGAACTTTATCTTCGATTCTAACAGCAGGAGAACTGATGGAAGGCCGCGTCCCGCGCGGCAACATGCATTCCGCCTCGGATGCAGAGGAGCTTACCGTGGCTAACCGGCGGTTTCGCGTCGCGCACGAAACTCCGCCGGCGTGGGAATCGGCTCCAGGTTTCTGCCCGCGAACATCTCCGCGAACAGCTCCTTCATCTCGACGAAGATCAGACCGTTAGTCGCCAGCACCTCGCGCGAATCGAGCGTGAACCGGCTGCCGTCGAAGTGGGTCACCGTCCCCCCGGCTTCCTCAATCAGCAGATAGCCCGCCGAGGTGTCCCAGGGATTCAGTTTGAACTCCCAATAGCCATCCAGGCGCCCGCAGGCGACGTACGCCATATCAAGCGCCGCCGAACCCGCGCGCCGCACCCCGTGCGAGCGCAGCGTGAACTCCTGGTAGAAGTGGACGTTGGGAGAGCGATGCCGCTTGTGCGAAGGAAACCCGGTTGCGATGAGCGATTCCTGCAGCGTCTTCGTCTTCGACACCGCGATGCGCCGTCCGTTCAGCCACGCGCCTTTGCCGCGCTGAGAGACAAACAGTTCATCCCGCAGCGGATCGTAGATGACGCCGCAGACCATCTCGCCGTCTGCTTCCTCCGCCAGCCCGGGGACGCGCCGCTCCAGCCCTAGCACCACGCAGAAGACCGGAAATCCATGGGCGAAGTTCGTGGTTCCATCCAGCGGGTCGACATACCAGCGATACTCCCCGGACATCCGGACCCGCGTGCCTTCCTCCCCGTAGACTCCGTGTTCCGGGAAGTGTTCCGCCAGCCGCTGCCGAATCAACGCCTCGCTTGCCCGGTCGGCCTCCGTCACCAGGTCGACGTCGCCCTTGTACTCGGTCTTCACACCGCGCTCGTAGAACTCACGCAGCAGCGTCCCGGCTTCCCGCGCGATCTCCGCCGCCACCCCCGCAAATTCGAACTCGCTCAAGCCTTCCTGCTCCCATCCGCACCTGCCTGGCGCGCTTCCTCCGCCTTCAGCCCCAGCATCGCCTTGACGACGAAGACCAGGGCCACGCCCTCCAGGAACACCATAGGGAGAACGATCCAGGCCGCTGGCACACGCAACCATTCTCGAACGGCGTGCTCCAGCCCTGCTGAAATTGCAGACAGAATCCCCAGACATGACGCCATCACGACCACCCGCCTGCGTGCCACGCTCAACTTTCTCACCGCCTCGCTCCTCCCTCTGCTGACTGGTCACTGCTTACTGGCATAGTACCCCGACCGGTAGCGCAGGCTGATCTTCTCGGCCAGTTCTGGATCGGTCACCTGCACCTTCAGCGCGCGAAACCCATCCGGACGGCTGAGCGGCGTCTTCTCCGGCGCGTAGTAGCCCAGCACATACTGCGTCCGCAGATCGTCCGAGACCTTCTGGAATGCCGGCGCCAGGTCCTTCGCGTCCTCCACGTAGAAATATTTGCCGCCGGTATCGTCTGCCATCTGGATCAGCGCGTGCTCTCCGCCGGTATTGCGGCCGGCATCGGCATAGATCGGAATCACGATGAGCGAATAGACCATCACTCCGGCGCGCTGCGCCTGTTCGAGTGCCTGCCCGTACTTTACCCCGTGCACCGTGTCGCCGCCATCCGTGATCAGGACCAGCACCCGGCGCCGTCCCCCCGCCTGGCTGGTCTCGCCCAGCCGCTGACTGGCCAGGTAGATCGCGTTGTAGACGGCTGTCGCGTCGCCACGCTGAAACTGGCCGAGCCCGGCTTCGATCTTCTTCTTGTCGTTGGTAAATGCAACAAACTCGGTCACATCATCGGCAAAGCCCATCAAATCGAGCTCGTCCTGCGGCCGCAGCAGTGTGTTGACGAACTTCTTCGCCGCCTGCATCTCCAGTCGTTCGTTGCGCAGCACGCTCTCGCTGCCGTCGACTGCCAGCACGATCGACAGCGGGGTCGCCGATTCCTTATCGAAGAACGCGATCTTCTGCTCCCGGCCATCTTCGAGCAGGCGAAAATCCTTTTGCTCCAGGCCGCCGACCGGCGCCCCCTGCGCATCCACCGCGTTGACCGCGACGGTCACCAGGCGCGACTCCAGCTTCAGTGTTGGCAGCGGCGCCTGCTGCACGGGTCTGCGTTCAATCGGAGCCTGCGCCCGGCAGGCGCACATCATCCCAAACATTCCGGCGCACAGCAACGTACTCTTCCAGAAGCTCACTTCCATAAGACGAGCAGGCCCCTGAGAAGATGCTTTCGGCGCTCTTTGAGGCAGCCTGTGCTGCAGGACGGGTGCCTGCGCAGGCGGCGGTCACTGCGTCACCTGCAATCGCTTCGCGTGGTGCTCCCGCTGCTCGCGGCGCGACGCCAGAGACCCTATTCCTTGTGCAGCGCCACCGACTCCGGAAAGGCCTCGCCATCCGCCCAGACAGCGCCATCCACAAACGTCTCCTTCTTCCAGATCGGCACCTGCTTCTTGAGCGTATCGATCAGCCAGCGGCAGGCATCGAAGGCCGCGCCCCGGTGCGCGCTCGCTACCGCAATCAACACGCTGCTCTCGCCCACCGCGAGCCGTCCCACGCGATGCAGGATTGCGATATCCCGCACACCGAAACGGGTCAGAGCCTCGGCTGCCAGCGCGTTCATCTGCGGCAGCGCCATCTCTCGATACGCCTCATAATCGAGATAAAGCGTCTGCCGTCCGCGCGTGTTGTTGCGCACGATGCCGTCGAAGAGACACACCGCACCGTCCTCGCCGGCTTTGATCTCTGCAAGCACCTCGGCCGCCGGCAGCACACCTTCGAGGATCTCAATCCGCATAAAACCACCCGGCGGTGGAGGGATCGATTCCCGCGCCCCCGCTTACCGGCGGCAGCAGCGCCACTTCGTCACCATCCCGCAAAATGGTCTGAAGGCCGGCATATTCGCGGTTCACCGCCACCGCCAGCGTGCTCCACACCTTCTCCGAAAAGACGATCCGTTCGCGCAGAACAGAGATCAGGCTTTGCACATCCGCACCCTCGCCCAGTTCGACCAGATCCCGGTCTCTCCCCAGCAGGTCCTTCAGTACCCCGAAGCAAAGCACATGAACTCTCACCCTACCATCGTATCCTGCTCCGCGGCCGGGTCGATCTGCCAGGATGGCTCCGGCAGAGAGCGGAACTCCACCCGGTCTCTTCCCCTGCGCTTGGCCTCGTACAAGCGTTGATCCGCCTCTTCGAGGACGCTCCCGACGGAGTAAGCCCCCGACACCTCGACCACCGCGACCCCAATGCTCAGAGTAATCCTCTGCCCGCCGACTGCCCTCAGCTTCAAGCCCTTTACCTGATCTCGGATCTGCTCCACGATCTCCGCCGCCCGGTCCAGGCCGCTGCCTGGCAGGATCAGCCCGAACTCGTCGCCGCCAAAGCGGCAGACGTGTTCCGCAGCTCCGCGCACCACCCTGGACAGAACTCCTGCAACCTCGCACAGGCACAGGTCTCCGTAAGGATGCCCCAGCGAATCGTTTACCTGCTTGAAGTAGTCGATATCGAGCAAAGCCAGGCCGAACGGTGTCCCGATCGGCGCGGCGCTCCACTCGTTGGCCAACGCCTCGTCGAAGGCGCGGCGATTGCCTACGCCGGTCAGCGCATCCTGCGATACCAGCCCGCGCAGATGCGACAGGTCGCGGCGCAGCTTGTCTTCCGCTGCCATGCTTCGGCTGTGTACCACCGTCGCCCGCAAGATGTATCCGGCGATCCCCAGCACGCACCCAGTGATGCCAAGAGCCCGCTGGTGCGGCATCAATAAGCCGCCAAGCCCCACCAGCGTGAGCGATAGAAAGAGTGGAAGCCCGCTGCGCACCAGATAGTGCTGGCTGGTCGAGGCCTTGGGGCGTTCGCCGGGCCAGAACCGCATCGCCAGCGCCAGCGCGATCGGCGACGACTCCAGAAAGAAGTCCAGCTTGGTCACATCGATCTGTCCCAGCCAGACGCCCATGATCTCGTTGAGCAGGATGGTGCTGAACAGATCCACCGCCTGGTAGATCACCACGAAGCGGAGCAGCGTATGCATCTGGCTGCTGGCCGTGGACCGCATGGCCAGCACCGCGGCGATCAGCGCCACCAGCCGCATCAGCGTGAGGAACAGCAGCCAGTCCGGACCCTGGAAGAAGGCATGCACCAGCAGAAACGCCGCATCGCACAGACCACAGACCGCCAGTGCAAGCGCCACATCGAACGCGCGGATCAGCCGCGAGCGTTCCGAAAACATGGGCGTCGAAACCAGCAGCAGGCAAATCGAAAAGGAGACGACCTGGAAGAGCGTTGGCAGAATGCGCAGGTCCTGCGACTGACCGGAGAAATCGTCCCATGCGGACTGCAGCATCTCGGTCAGCGCCATGATGAGGGCCGTCGACCACAGCACCCAGCCTAATCGCACCTCGTGAGAGCTTCTGCGCGCGCAGACGATGCTTTGCACAATCGGGATGATGAAGGGGATGCCGCCAAACAGGTATGAGAGCCCCAGAACATGCGGAGGACTGACCAGGATCACGATCTCATGCGCCGCGCAGTATGCGAACGTCAGCAGCAGCATCGGGCGAATGCCCAGTTCAAAGCGACGCATTCGCATCGTTCAGGACCCCTCGTTCAAACCACTCCCTGAAGCTGACGGTACCCAGGCCCGATCGGATTGGTCTCGTCACACCCGGTGCAACGACACTCCGCGTTACGCTGCTCGGCAGGCGGACATCACGTCTCTTGGATGATTCGGCGGCATCGAACAGTTTGGTGATTACGACCTGAACAATCGTAACCGGGGTGCGGTACCCGTCGAATCACCCAAAGGCTTCAGCCACGCCACAACGGGGCCATCCTTCTCCCGGGGTGTGTCATCAACCTGCCACAGCCGGCCGCACGAGCGTGTCGAGCGGCCACAAACCGGCGGCTTTCCTGCGGTCTGGCTCTCCTTATGTATGGCTTTCCTGTCTGTGGCTATGAGACGAAGTGCAGGATGTGCAGCACCCATCCAGCCGCGGCGGCGCCCAGCACCGGTCCCAATATGGGAATCCAGGCGTACCCCCAGTCCGATCCGGCTTTGCCCGCGATCGGCAGCAGAGCATGCGCCAGCCTCGGGCCAAGGTCCCGCGCAGGATTGATCGCGTATCCGGTGGTTCCGCCCAGCGACAGCCCGATTCCCCACACCAGGCAGCCGACCAGGTACGGGCTCAGCCCGGCCGCCGCGCCGTTTGAAAGCACCAGCTTCGAGCTCATCGCGCCCGCCACAATCACCAGCACAAACGTGGCGATCGCCTCGCAGAACAGGTTCCACCGATAGGCACGAATCGCCGGAATCGTACAAAAGACCGCGCGCTTTGCCTCCGCATCCTCGGTCAGCTTCCAGTGCGGGTAATAGAACAGCCACACCAGGATCGCCCCGCAGAAAGCGCCGCTGAACTGCGCCGCCGCATACGGCAGCAGCTTCGCATAGCTGCCGCTCTCGATCGCGAAGGCGAGCGTGATGGCCGGACTTAGATGGCCGTCCAGGCTGCCGAACAGCATCGCCGTGAAGATGCCGCACAGCACCGCGAACGCCCACGCCGCGGTGATCACCATCCACCCGGCATTCTCGGCCTTGCTCTTCTTCAGCAACACGCCCGCCACCACGCCGTCGCCAAGCAGGATCATCATCATGGTTCCCATAAACTCACCCAGCATCGGCGACCGCATCATCATCCGTCCTTCTTTTCTGTGGGAGGGTTCCCCTCGGCCACGCGCTCCAGGTTGTACTGCCGTGCCAGTTCGCTGAACTGCGCAACCTGCTCCCGGGCCCAACTCTCATCCCGGCCCAGCTCTGCGGCCAGCAGCGAAGCCACCAGCGGAGCCATCGCCACCGCCGCCCGCGCATGCAGAAACAACGCCCGTGTGCGTCGCGCCAGCGCATCTTCCACCGTGCGCGCCATCTCTTCCCGCGCCGCCCACACCACCTCGGCGGCAATCTGCGGCAGCTCCCGGCTCATCGGCTGCGCCAGTTCGGGAGCAGCCGCAGCCATGGCCCGGATCTTTTCGCCGTCCGCCCCATACACCCACAGGTCTCCACGCGGATCCACTCCCTGCTTGTATCCGTGGATCCTGAGGTCTCGCGTCACACACGGCCGATCCTCCAGCTTCCCCAGCGTGATCGCATGATTCACGGCGTCTTCGGCCATGTGCCGGTAAGTCGTCCACTTGCCGCCGACAATCGTCAGCAGGCCCGATTGATCGATGTGAATGGTGTGGTCGCGCGAGAGCGCCGATGTCTTCGAGGAGTCGGAGCCCGCCGCCTTCACCAGCGGACGGATGCCGACATACACGCTCAGCACGTCGGCGCGCGTCGGCTTGCTGGTCAGATACTCACCCGCGGTCTGCAGCACGAACTCGATCTCCTGCTCATACGGCAGCGGCTCATACGAAGGCGCATCGATCGGCGTGTCCGTCGTTCCCACCACGGTGTGCTCATGCCACGGAATGGCGAACAGTACCCGGCCATCGCTGGTATGCGGCACCATGATTGCGGTATTTCCCCGCAGGAAGGCTCCCGGCAGCACCAGGTGAATGCCCTGGCTGGGCGCCACCATGTTTTTCGCCTCGCCGTCGTCCAGCCTGCGGATCTCGTCGGTAAACATCCCGGTGGCGTTCACCACCACCCGCGCCGCAATCTCGAACCCTTCCGCGGTCTCGCGGTCCGTCGCCACCACGCCGTTGATGAAGCCGTCGCCGTCCTTCGTCAGCTCGACCACCGGCATGTAGTTCACCACCGCTGCGCCGTGGTCGGCGGCCGTCTTCATCAGGTCGATCAACAGCCGCGCATCGTCGAACTGGCCATCGTGATAGATGACCCCGCCGCGCAGATCCTCCTGCCTCAAGGTCGGAAGGCGCTCGAGCGTCTCTTCCCGCGAGAGGATCCGCGACTTGCCAAATCCATACTTGCCCGCAAGCACGTCGTACACCTTCATGCCGATGCCATAAAACGGCGTCTCCCACCACGAGTAATTCGGCACCACAAACTCGAGATCGTGCACCAGGTGAGGCGCATTCCGCAGCAGCAGCCCGCGCTCCTTCAGCGCCTCCATCACCAGCGAGATATTTCCCTGTTCCAGGTAGCGGACGCCGCCGTGAACCAGCTTGGTGCTGCGGCTCGACGTGCCCTTGCCGAAGTCCTCGCGCTCCAGCAGAAGCACCGAAAACCCGCGCGTCGCCGCGTCGACCGCCACGCCCGCGCCGGTCGCTCCGCCGCCGATCACCACCACGTCCCAAGGCTCAGACCCACGCTCCCGCACCCTGGCGATCATCTCCGCGCGCTTCATCCCTGCTCCTTGTTCCATCCGCCCGCGCGTCTCACGGCATCGCGCCAGCGCGCCTGCCGCGCCTCCATCTCCTGCCTGCCGGCCCTGGGTTCAAACACCGTGTCCTCCGCCCGCACTTTAGCGATCTGCTCCGTACTCGTCCAGAAGTGAACCGCCAGCCCGGCCAGGTACGCCGCCCCGAGCGCCGTCGTTTCGAGGATAGCCGGCCGCCGCACCGGCAGTTGCAGCAGGTCCGATTGAAACTGCATCAGGATGTCGTTCGCCGCCGCCCCGCCATCCACCCTGAGCTCGCGGAAAGGCTGCTGCGTATCTTCGTTCATGGCATGCAGCACATCCGCCACCTGGAACGCGATGCTCTCAAGCGCCGCCCGCGCGATGTGGCCAATCTCCGTTCCCCGTTCGATGCCGATGATCATGCCGCTCGCGTAGGGGTCCCAATGCGGCGCCCCCAGACCCGTAAATGCCGGAACGAACATCACGTTGTTCGCGCTCTCCACCGACGCGGCCACACTCTCCACATCCGGCGATTCCTTGAAGAAGCGCATGTTATCGCGCAGCCACTGCACCACCGCTCCACCCACGAAGATGCTGCCTTCGAGCGCGTACTCCAGCTTTTTCTGCGTGCTGCACACCAGCGTCGTAATCAAGCGCTGTTTCGAGAGGGTGAAGCTGCTGCCCGTGTGCTGCAGCAGAAAGCAGCCTGTCCCGTAGGTGTTCTTCGCGTCGCCCGCGGAGACGCACAACTGGCCAAACAGCGCTGCCTGCTGATCCCCCGCGATGCCCGCAATCTCCACCTCGCCCAGCCCCAGCGAGGTCGTCACCCGGCCCACCGATTCGCTCGACCAGCAAACCTCCGGCATCATGCTCGCGGGAATCCCCAGCAGCTTCAACAGCTCTTCGTCCCAGCGATCCTCCACAATGTTGTAGAGCATCGTCCGGCTCGCGTTGGTGCGATCCGTCAGGTGCCGCTTGCCGCTGGTCAGGTTCCACACCAGCCACGAGTCGACCGTGCCAAATGCCAGCTTGCCCTGCTCCGCCTCCCTCCGGGCGCCGTGCACGTTATCCAGAATCCACGCGATCTTGGTCGCCGAAAAATACGGGTCGATCAACAGACCGGTCTTCTGCCGGATCATGTCTTCGGCGCCGTCCTCTGCAAGCCTCCTGCACTGCGGAGCCCCGCGCCGGTCCTGCCACACGATCGCGTTGTAGATCGGCTTCCCCGTCTCCCGGTCCCACACGATGGTGGTCTCGCGCTGGTTGGTGATACCCAGAGCGCGCACGTCGCGCGGCCGCGCTCCCGCCTTGCCCAGCACTTCGACCGCAGCGCTCAACTGCGAGGTCAGAATGTCATACGGATCATGTTCCACCCAGCCGGTCTGCGGAAAATTCTGTTTGAACTCGTGCTGTGCGATCCCCTCGATGTTGCCATCATGGCCAAACAAAATAGCTCTCGAACTGGTCGTGCCTTGATCAAGAGCAAGAACATATTCCATCGCAGTCTCCAGGTTGCATGGCCTCCCTCTGGTCAGCCGGAAGTATCGTTTCAGCGATCGCCGTATCCATTCGCCGCCGCCGGACCGGCCATCACAAGCCCGCAGCAGCGTATCACCTCGCATCCTCCGCTGGCGCGCCTCTCCGGCAAACGTGAGCAGCTCTCCCTCATGGCTTGGGCTCGGCCCGAAGTTGCTCCACCATCGCGCGCACCGCGCCAGGCTGCACGCCCGAAGAAGTCTGCCGCAACGATGCATGAAACTGCCGCGCCCCGGTGATCTGCGCCAGCCGCGCGGCATCGTCCAGCCTCAGCCCGCCCCCCACCGCCACCTCGATGCGGCCGCGCGCCGCTCGCACCAGCTCCGCCAGCATCGCAGCCCCCGCCATGACGTCCGCCGCGCCTCCCGAGGTGAGCACCCGGTCGCAGCCCGCAGCGATCACATCTTCCAGAGCTTCATGCAGATCCACGGTGTCATCGACGGCCCGGTGAAACGTCACCTGCAGCGGTCTTGCCAGCTCCACCAGCCCGCGCGTCGCCGCCACGTCCACGCACCCGGCCGCGTCCAGCACCCCCAGCACCACGCCGGCTACGCCCAGCTGCCTGGCATGAGCAATATCCGCGCGCATGATCGCGATCTCCTCCGCGGAGTAGACAAAGTCACCCGCCCGCGGACGAATCATGACGTGCACCGGCAGCGCACACCGCTCGACGGCATGCTGAATCAGGCCATGGCTTGGCGTCAGGCCGCCCTCACTCAGCGCCGAACACAACTCCACCCGATCGGCGCCGCCCGCCGCAGCCGCCACGCACGCCTCCAGCGTCTCCGCGCAAACCTCGAACACTATGTCGCGCATGAATGTCTCATCCGTCTGCGAAGACCCGCAAAGTATTGCAACAAGCTCCCAGCAGGATCGCTCCAGGCTGTCAGCTCACAAGAAATCTGCCTTTCGTCTCGCTGGCCGCATTGGCTCGTTAGAACAGAGACTCGGCCGGAGCATCTCCAGTCAACTCCTGACTTGATAGCTCCAGACGCTGAACTCACGAAATCCGCCGTTGTCTCACTCTACGTTCTGGCTCGTCAGGACCGTTCTGGCTCCTCAGGACCGTTCTGGCTCGTCAGGACCAGGACTTTGACCCGGGAGCATTCGCCTAGAACCTGTACTTGGCGGAAAACTGCAGATGCCGTTCCGTCGAGCGAATGGAGTTCTGCTGCGCGATGTACCCGAACCCGCTGTCCGAAACCCCCGTATCCGGGTTGCCGTAGCTGGTGTGGTTGAACACGTTGAAGGCATCGAACCGGAACTGAAACACCTGCTCGCGGAATGTCGGAAAATCCTTGAACGCGGACATGTCCACGTTCAGATAGCCCGGTCCACGCACCGCCCCGTTCCGCGATGTGCCGAAAGAGTTGCTGGCGGGAACGCCGAAGGCGCACAACCCGCTATCCACGCCGGGCGTAGTGCAGGGCGTCGCCGAAGGATCGGTTCCAAACCAGTGGAAGACGCTGCGATCCACAATCTTCAGCGGACGATATTGGTTCGCGCGATTGTTCCCATAGCTGTTCGAGTTGCTGCTGCCGCCGGTCAATGTCTCCGGGAAGCCCGAATAGGCGACCCCGGTCACGCCCAGCTTCCATCCGCCGATGGCCTCGTCCACCAGCCGGCTGCTGTTGCCCAGGTAATCCTTGCCGCGGCCTACCGGCAGCGCGAACACGCCCGTGCCGGAGACATTGTGCCGCACATCGTAGCCCGCCGGTCCATAATCCGCGCCGCTATCGTAGTAGTTCTGGAATGCGCCGCTATATCCGTTCACGTTCAACGCGTAGTTGCCCAGGCTGTTGGTCATCGCCTTGGAATAGGTATAGTTCAGCGTGAACTCAAGCCCCTTGCTGACGCGCTGGCGCAGCGTGGACTCCAGCGCATTGAAGTTCATCATGGCGCGCGACTCGGTGATCAGCAGACCGTTGCTGCCAAAGTTCGGATTGTTGAAGTACGGCGCGCTGGTCTCGTCGCCGTTCACCCGGAACTGGTTGACGTTGCCGTAATCTTCAATGTGCTGGCCGGTCTCGCCAAGATATCCGGCCTGCAGCGACAGCGTCCTGGTGAGGGCATACTCGGTCGTCAGGCTGAACTCCTGCACGTACGCCGGCTGGATGTTCTGCGGATAGACCGAGTAAGACCCCGACAGGCTCAGGTCGTTCGGGTCGGTATAGCTGAAGCCATCTTCCACCGTGCGCGGCAGCCCGCCCGCCGGCTGCGTCGGCGTAGGGGTGGCGGTCGGCGTGAGCGCTGTAATGTTGACCGCCTGGATGAACGGGGGAGACGCCGTCAGCCGCTGGTTCGACGAATTGCCCTCGTAAAAGCTGGTCGCTCCGTATCCGCCGCGCACCACCAGCCGGTTGTTCACCTGGTAGGCAAAGCCGAGCCGAGGCATCAGTTGCCGGTAGTTCGGCTGGTAGCATCCGCGGTTGCTGCAGACACCCGAGCCGGCCGGCGCGCCCACCGGCACATGCCCCGCGTAGATCGGCTGCCCGGTCGCCAGGTTCACGTTGCCGGTCTTCTCGTTCTCTTCAATCCATGGCTCGTCGAACTCGTAGCGCAGCCCGAAGTTGAAGGTCAGCGCCGGCGTCGCCTTGAAGTCGTCTTCAAAGAACCCGGCAGCCCGCCACTGCCGTTGTCCCACGTTGATGCTGTGCAGCGTCACATTCGCGGTCGAGACGCGGTCCAGCAGAAAGTCGGCCGCCGCATACCCGCCCGCATTCGCCACGTTGGGATTGCTGGTGAACGCTCCGCTGTAACCCAGCGTCCCCAGGAAGCCGTCGTTGTTGCTGGTGGGGTAGTTGTTCTGATACCGGATCGCCTGTATGCCCATGCTCAGCAGGTGCCGCCCCCGCTGCCAGGTCAGGTTGTCGATATAGCTGTACGTGTTGTCGATGATGCCGCCATCGAAAGCCGGCGTCCCCACGTTGCTGAATCCATTGATGCCCTGGTTCGAGAAGCCGACATATTGCTGCGCCTGGAACGGGATCCCGACCTTGCTGTCGCCGGTCAACCCGAACATCCCCGAAGGATCGCCCGGCAGACCCTGGTTCCAGGTCATGCGGGTGAATCCGATACGCGCCGAGTTGATCAGCGCCGGCGAGAAGGTATGCACCCAGGTCACGCCGAACAGCTTCGTCGGATACAGGTTGGTGCCCGGAAACGTGATATCGAGCAGCGCCGTCTGCCCGTCGTACGCCGTCGACATCGCATAAAATCCGCTGATCCGGTCCTTGTCCCGCGGCGTGTATTCCAGCTTGATGTCGCCCTGGTTGTTCGCGACATACTTGCGGGAAAAACCCTGCAGATTGTTGGCCGCGATGCCATCGCTGGGCTTCGCATTCGGCAGCGGATAGAGACTCGGATTGGCGATCAGAAACTTCGCCACCGGGTTTACGATCGGCACTCCCCTGTTTCCGATGAAGGGCGCGAAGTGATTCTCCGGGTCATACAACTGGATGGGGTTGCTGCCCGTGAGCAGCGCAGAGAAATCGCCGTCGCGCATGGCCTGGGTGAGCACCGTCGCCATCGCCGTTTGCCCCTGGTGAAAGCGCGATCCCAGGTAGTCCACAAAGAAGAAGAGCTTGTCGCGTTTGATGGGCCCGCCCAGGGTTCCGCCAAACTGTGATTGCGAGAAGGTGCTCTTCGCCACGATCGGCCGTGCGTTCTTGTCCTGCCACGAGTTCGCGTTGAAGTTCGCGTTCTGCGTGTATCCATACGCCGACCCATGAATCGCATTGGTTCCGCTCTTCAGCACGCTCACCACGCCGCCGCCGTTCACGTTGCCATAGTCGGCCGGAGAGTTCGCCGTCAGCACCCGGATCTCCCCCAACGCCTCAGGCGCAGGACTGTACGCGATCAGGTTATTGAACGTCTCGTTCAGGTCGATGCCATCCAGCGTGTAATTGTTCGCCTGCGCCCGGTTGCCGTTCATGTTGGGCGTGTCCGTGTAGTAGGTGCTGCGCTCGATGCTGGTCGGCCCCGACGTCCCACCGGTATCGACCGAGCCCGGCAGATACAGCGTCAGCGCGGAGAAGTCCAGCCCGTTCAACGGCACATTCTCAATGGCATTCGCAGTAAACGTCGTGCCCAGCGTTGCATCGGTCGTATCCAGGATCTCGGGTGCGGTATTCACCTCGACCGACGTCTGATTTCCCGCCGCAGACAGCGTCGCATTCAGCTTCACTGTCTGATCGATCTCCAGGCTGAAAACCGGGATCGTCTGCGCGGCGAAGCCCGGGGCGTTCACCACCACCGTGTAGCGCCCGATCGGCAGGAAGCGTGCATCGTATACGCCGGAGGCGTTGGTCGTCGTCGTTGTCGTCACTCCGGTGTCGACGTTCTTCACCGCCACCGTCGCCTTCGGAATCACCGCGCCGCTCGGATCCATCACCTCGCCGGTCACCGTTCCCGTCACCGTCTGCGCCGCGGCGATGGCCGGCCCGATCGAGCCCGCCAGCGCCAGGCCTGCCACGCACCCCAGAATCCGATCTCTCATCATCCTCATGAAGGCTTCTCCCGTCACCTCAGATTTGGCTTGCGGACGTACACGAAGGCTGGGCGCCGCCGACCGGAGACCCCAGGGTCTGAAAGGCTGCGTGCACCATGCTTCTGAAACTTCGAACGGCAGGTTGACCACAGAGCCTAGAAAGACAGGAACCTCTTGTCAATGAAAAATTTTGCAGAATTTTGAACATTTCTGCCATACTCCAGTCACAATTCTGAAGAAGTAGCCGTCTTCAACCCGCCGCTCACTCTCCGCTCCCGGTTCAGCAGGCAAGACCAGAATCCTTCGAAGGGCACCGCAACGCCATGGCTTCCGCCAAGCAGGATCGCGCGAAACAGATCCTCCACCTGCTGCTGAAGCAGGGCAAAGGCAGCGTCGAAGAGCTTGCCGCCGCGGTCAGCGCATCGCCTGCCAGTGTCCGCCGCGACCTCATCGCGCTCGAGCACCGCGGTCTGGTCAACCGCATTCATGGCGGAGCCCTGGTCGCCGGCAACGCGCAAAACCACAACAGCAAGCTCGCCTACCAACCCTTCCGCTTCGACGCCGCATTTTCCATGCGCGAGGAGCGCTTCGCCGACGAAAAGCGACGCATCGCCTTCGCCGCCGCCGAAATGGTCGAAGACGGCGACACCATCGCGCTCTCACCCGGCACCACCACCACACAGATCGCCCGCTCGCTGCGCCACCGCGAAGGCGTGCACGTCGTCACCTCGGCCGTCAACATCGGCATGGAGCTCTCCAGCCTGCCCAACATCAAGCTCACCCTCACCGGCGGCGACGTCCGCTGGCCCGGCTCGTTCTCCATGGTCGGCGCCACCGCCTTCGACTCCCTGCAGCGGCTCTTCTTCGACAAGGTCTTCATGGGCGCCTGCGGCATCCATCCCGCGCACGGCATCACCGTCATCGAATCCGACGAAGCCCTCATCCTCAACCAGATGGTGCTGCATGCCCGTCAGGTCGTCGCCGTCGCCGACTCCAGCAAACTCGGCATGATCTCCGATATTCGCGTCTGCACCCCGGCCCAGATCCACGCCATCATCACCGACGACGGTGCCGAACCGGCCGTCGTCCAGGAGTTTCAGCGGCAGAAGATCCAGGTCGTCCTCGCCTGAGCCGGCGATACACTCAAATCCAGCCGCATCCCCAGCCGAATCCAGCACCCGGATACCAGGAGTCCACACCCATGGCAGTTGGCACCGCAGGTCCGCACCCCTCGTCTGTCGCCCCCACCCGGTCCGCCTCCTACGCCATTCCCATGACGCTCATGGTCACGCTTTATTTCTCCATCGGCTTCATCACCGCGCTCAACGACATCCTGGTTCCGCACTTCAAAGACCTCTTTCACCTCAGCAATACCCTCGCGCTTCTGGTCCAGTTCTGCTTCTTCGGCGCTTACTTCGTCATGTCCCTCCCATCTGGAGCCATCGTCGGACGCATCGGCTACAAGTCCGGAATCATCGCCGCCCTCTCCACCATGGGCGCCGGCCTCCTGTGCTTCCAGCCTGCCGCCATCCTCATCTCCTACCCGCTCTTCCTCTTCGCGCTCTTCGTCGTCGGCAGCGGCCTCGCCCTGCTGCAGGTCGCCATCAACCCCTACGTCGGCGCACTCGGAAAACCCGAAACCGCCGCCTCCCGCCTCAACCTCTGCGGCTTCCTCAACTCCTCCGGAGCCACCGCCGCCCCCAAGATCGGCGCGCACTTCATCTTCATCGTCACCGTTGCCAGCGCGGCGACGATAAGCGCCGGCGCCACCACCGCTCAGCTCGCCCACTCCGTCCGCGCTCCGTACCTGCTGCTCGCGGCCTTCGCCTTCACGGTCGCCGCCGTCACCTGGTTTGTCCCGCTTCCGGCCCTCATCCCCACCCGCGAATCGACTCCCACCCAAGGCAGCGCCTGGAGCTTCCCGCATCTGCGCTTCGGCGCCCTCGCCATCTTCTTCTACGTCGGCGCGGAAGTCGCCATCGGCTCCATCATGATCAACTTCCTCGGCCAGCCCTCCATGGGCTCGCTCTCCCATGCCGCCGCCGCCATCTACGTCTCGCTCTACGGCTTCGCCGCCATGACCGGACGCTTCATCGGCATCTTCGCCCTGCGCATCGTCTCCGCCGAACGAGCCCTCACCGCCGTTGCCGTCACCGCCTGCCTCGCCGTCCTCATCACCCTCACCGCCCACGGTCCGCTCGCACTCTGGGCCATCGTGTCCTGCGGCCTGTTCAACTCCGTCATGTGGCCCTGCATCTTCCCCATGTCGCTCAAAGGCCTTGGCCCGCTCACCAGTCAAGGCTCCGGAATCCTCGTCACCATGGTGGTCGGCGGAGCCATCATCCCCGAAATCCAGGGCCTCCTAGCCGATCGATTCGGCTATCAGCCCAGCTTCGCCATCGTCCTCGCCTGTTACGCCTACATCCTCTTCTTCGCCGTGAGCGGGTCACGTGATGATGCGGCATAATCCCGTGCCGGCCGGCGGGAGGACAACGTGAGCGTTGGAAAGTCACGAAGGGATTGTCCGGCAGACAACGGCAGGACAACGCCCAGCGGGCTGCTTCCGGCAGGAAAACGCCAAGCGTCGAGCCTTCACCAGGTGAAGCTCCAGCGCCTTAGCGCCTTACCAAAGGTAAAGCATCCCAGATGCCCGGATCTTCCTCGCCCAGAACCCACGAGCAGACACCCTCCAGCCCATGCTGCTTCGCCAGCAGATAGCGATCTCGATAAGCCCGCTCGTTCGTGTAGAAGATCCACTCTCGCATCTGGTCCCGGTAGAACCAGAACCACGGCGTATGATCCACCTCGTCCCACTGCTCCTTGCCGCCGTACGTGTCGCGCAGGGACATCGCGTTCGGCTGCGAGATGTAGTCCGCCGTAGGATTTGGCGTCTTCTCCTTCTTGTCCAGCCCGGGATCGCCCGTGTACCAGCGATAACCATAGAGCGCGATCCCCAGCGAGAGCTTCTCCCGCGGGACATACTTCAGCGCATACTCCAGGTTCTCGTTGGTCCACAGCCATCCGCCCACAGGCCCCGGAGTGGTCCAGTGCGTGTGCTGGTCGTAGGTCATCAGGCACAGGATATCGACCGCCTCGCCCAGCGCCTTCAGGTCGTAGCCCAGCCTCCACTCCTCGAAGATCCACTTGCCGAAAGCGGTCTCGCCCGCATGCCCGGGTGCATTCGGCACCACGTCGATGGTCACCAGCAGGTGCTCCCGGTGCAGCAGGTCGGCCGTCTTCTTCACCATCGCCGAAAGCGCATCGCGATCCGTCCACATCACGTCTTCCACGTCGTAGTTGATGCCGTCATAGCCGTTTTCCCGGCACTCGCGTACGAACGCGCGGTTCATCTCGTCCTGCGCCTTGGGGTCGTTCACCAGTTGGTGAATCTTGTCATGATTGAAGATCGCGAACAGCGGCAGCAGCGTCACGTGCGCCTGCTTCGCGGCCTTCAACACCACCGGCTGCGGCTCCCCGGTTACCAGCCCGTTTTCATCGATCTGGTACCAGGTGGGCGAGAGAATATCGATCTTGTCCTGGTGCGCCAGGAACGAATCCACCGACGCCTTGCCGTTTCCCATCCAGAACAGCGTCTTCTGTCCCACCGCCGCAGCCGCCGCCCACGTCAACATGGCCCCGATGGCCACTGCCGGCAGCCAACCGCATCGTCTGCTCATCCGCTCCCCCGCTCGCGCAACCTTGTGCCCTATCATGCACTACCCGCGCTTCCTCCAATCGATTCCCGTCCAGATAAACTCAAGCCAGCGCAGCCAGCCCCTGTCCCAGCCACGCACCCTAGGACGCATGCCCTTCTTCCTCGCCATCGACGCCGGCGGCACCAAGACCGAGTTCCTCCTCGCAGACGACACCCGCGAACTCGCCCGCGCCCGCTGCGGCACCATCAAGCGCATGCGCACCGACGCCCGAACCGCCGCGGCCAATCTCGATCAGGCGCTCGCCACCCTCACCCGCGCCACCGGCGTCTCGATGCAGGCCATCGCCCGCACCTGCATCGGCACCGCCGGCGAGTCGGTTCCGCTGGTGACCGACTTCCTGCGCGCCGAGCTCGGCGCCCGCATCGCCGGCCCGCTGCTGCTGCTCGGAGACTGCGAGATCGCGCTCGACGCCGCCTTCCCCGGACGCCCTGGCGTCCTCGTGCTCGCCGGCACCGGCTCGAACGTCGCCGGACGCTCCGCCCACGGGCAACTCACCTTCGCCGGAGGCTGGGGACCGGCGCTCGCCGACCAGGGTTCCGGACACCGCATCGGCCTCGCCGCGCTGCGCGCCGCCTTCCTCGCCCGCGACGAGGGCCGCTCCACCACGCTGTTCGAAGCCGTCTTCGACTTCTGGAAGCTCAACTCCGGCCCTGCCTCCCCGCTCGATCATCTGGTCGCCTTCGCCAACACCATCCCCGCGCCCGACTTCTCCCTGCTCGTGCCGCTTGTCCACGGCTGCGCAAGGCAAGGGGACGGTACCGCCGCGCAGGTTCTGCGCCAGGAAGGCGAAGATCTCGCCCACCTCGTCCGCCTGGTCGTCCGCCGCGTCCAGGCCGCGTCCGCCACCCTCCCGGAACCGCCACCCGACCCCCCGCCAATCGCCTTCGCCGGCTCCATCATGGAAAACGTCGCGCCCGTCCGAGAAGCTCTCATCGCCAGCGTCCGCAGCGAATTTCCTGACATCCAGACCATGCCGGGCGTGGTCGATCCCGTCCTCGGAGCCCTGTACCGCGCCCGCAACTTCACGGCCGACCCCGGCCCGCACCCCGCTCCGCTCCTGCCATGAGAATGCTCACGCCGCTCGCCCTCCTGCTCGCGCTTCTCGCCCCTGCGCTGCCAGCCCAGAACTTCACCGACCTCCAACCCTCGCCGCAGCAGACTGCCTGGCAGGACCTCGAATTCGGAGTCATCCTGCACTTCTCCACCAACACCTTCCTCGATCGTGAATGGGGCGACGGCACCGCTAGCCCGTCCGTCTTCAACCCCACACAGTTCGATCCCGGCCAGTGGATGAAGGCCATCAAAGCCTCCGGCGCGCGCTACGTCGTCCTTGTCGCCAAGCACCACGACGGCTTCTGCCTCTGGCCCACCGCGCAAACCGGCTACAGCATCAAAGCCAGCCCGTTCCAGAATGGGAAAGGCGACATCGTTCGTGACGTCGCCCTTGCCGCCCGCGCCAACGGACTGCTGTTCGGCATCTACCTCTCGCCCTGGGATCGCCACGACCCGCGCTACCAGGATCCCGCCGCCTACGACGCCTACTACAACGCCGAACTCTCGGAGCTCGCCCAGAACTACGGCCAGTTGGTCGAATTCTGGCTCGACGGCGCCGGCTCCGAAGGACGCACCTACAACTTCCCCAGGATCATCGAGACCCTCCGCACCTTCCAGCCCAATACCATCGTCTTCGCCGACACCGGCCTCTTCGAGTACGGCGACGCCCGCTGGGCCGGCGACGAGTCCGGCAAAATCGACTACGAGAACTGGAACGTCATCGACCGCCACGGCTTCCTCCGATGGCGTCCGGTCGAGGTCGATACCCCGCTGCGCAAATTCCACTGGTTCTGGCACCCGCACGACGAGGCCTCGCTCAAATCCGTCGACGAACTCCTCGACAGCTACGAGAACTCCGTAGGCCGCGGCGGTCAGTGGATGCTTGGTGTCGCCCCTGACTCTCGCGGTCTCATTCCCGATTCGGACGCCGTCCGCCTCAGCGAACTCGGCGCCGCCATCCACGCCCGCTACGCCCACAATCTCGCCGCCGAGCACCTGCCCACCGGCGACAACATCGCCCGCGCCCTCGACAACGAGCCCGACACCTTCTGGTCGGCGCCGCCCGGTGCCCACTCCGCGATCCTCGAACTCAACCTGCCCCGACCCATCACCTTCGACCGCGCCGTCACCATGGAGTGGCTCCCCGCCGGTCAGAACGTCCTCGCCTACCGCATCGAAGCCTGGCAGCACGGCAAATGGGTCACCCTCGCCGCTGCCCAGGCCATCGGCCACAAGAAGATCGACCGCTTCCCGCCCGTCACCGCTCAGCGCGTCCGCCTCAACATCCTCTCCGCCGCGCACGAACCGCGCATCCGCGAGTTCCAGCTCTACTCCACCCGCTGAAGAAGGCACCGAACCCGGTCGGCTCAGCCGCCTGCCCGGATCCTGTCAAGCCCCCAATCACTTTTGAAGTGCCGCAAATAGTTGCAAGCAAAGCACTTACAGCCGAAAAATAGTTGGCGTACCTACCCTGCCCAACCTGCAATAATAGAAGTACAGGCTTGCTCCAGAGGCGTCTTTCGACGTGCTATTCCCAGCTCCGGTTCGCAGCTTCTTGTTCCACCTCTAAGTCCATTCGATTGAAGAACTTAAGCAACAATCGCGGGGGGAGGGTGCACCTCCTCATCCCGAACGTCCTCACCGCGCCCCTGGCCGTGACAGCGGCCGCTTTCCTCGTCTTCAATAGCTCCTCTCTCGCCCAGCAGCACACCTGCTCCAACCACCAGACAGACGCCCGCATCGCCGCCCGCATCGACCGGCTCATCCAGCAGATGACCATCTCCGAGCGCGTCGCGCAGCTGCAGGATCGCGCTCCCGCCATCCCGCGGCTCGGCCTGCCCGCCTACAACTGGTGGAACGAAGGCCTCCACGGCATCGCCCGCAACGGCGTGGCAACCGTCTTCCCCCAGGCCATCGGCCTCGCCGCCACCTGGGACCAGCGCCTGCTCCACGCCGTCGGCGACACCGTCTCCACCGAGGCTCGGGCCAAGTTCGCCCCCCACGCCCGCACCGACTCGCCCCGCTACGGCGGCCTCACCATCTGGTCGCCCAACATCAACATCTTCCGCGACCCGCGCTGGGGACGCGGCCAGGAGACCTACGGCGAGGATCCCTTCCTCACCGCCACCCTCGGTACCCAGTTTGTGGAAGGCATCCAAGGCGACGATCCCTTCTACTTCAAAGCCCAGGCCACGCCCAAGCACTTCGTCGCCCACAGCGGTCCCGAATCGGGACGCGACAGCTTCAACGCCGTCGTCTCCGCCCACGATCTTGCCGACACCTACCTGCCCGCCTTCCATGCCCTGCTGACCCGCGCCGGCGCGGCCGCGCTCATGTGCTCCTACAACGCGATCAATGCAACCCCATCCTGCGCCAATCAGGCTCTGCTGCAGGATGTGGTCAGCGACCGCTGGCGCTTCAACGGCTACGTCGTCTCCGATTGCGATGCCGTCGGCAACATCTTCGCATACCACCACTTCGCCGCCGACCCCGTCCATGCCGCCGCCGCGGCCCTCAACGCCGGCGTCGATCTCGACTGCGGCAACAGCTATCTGCCGCTCGAACAGGCGCTCGAGCAGCACCTGGTCACCGAAGCCGCCATTGACGCCTCGCTGCACCGGCTGCTGCAGGCGCGGCTGCAGCTCGGCCTGCTCGACCCCGAAGGGTGCAGCCCGTATGACCGCATCTCGCCCGCGGCCAACGACACCCCGCAGCACCGGGCGCTCGCCCTGCGCGCCGCCGAAGAGTCCATCGTCCTGCTCAAGAACGACGGCGTCCTGCCGCTCCAGCCGTCGACCAGGATCGCGGTCATCGGACCCAACGCCGATGCCGTCAAGATCCTCGAAGCCAACTACCACGGCACCGCCTCCGCCCCGGTCACGCCGCTCGATGGCCTGCTGAAGGCATTCGGGAATGTCCGCTACGCGCAGGGCAGCCTCGACGCCGCCGGAATCTTCGCACCGGTTCCGCGCACCGTCTTCACGACCAGCGCCAACTCCCCCGGCCTCAACGCGGAATTCTTCGATAGCCCCAGCTTCGCTGGAACTCCCGCCGTTTCACTGACCGTGCCGAACATGGACTACGATCTCAGCCATACGTCGCCGAGCCCGCTGCTCCGGTCCGCGCAATACGCTGCACGCTGGAGCGGCTTCTTCACTCCGCCGGCAGCCGGAGACTATATCCTCCGCGTGAACACCGATCGCTGCGGAGAGTGCGCCCTGCACGACCGTTTCCGCCTGCTGCTCGACGGCAGGCCAATCCTGGAGGCTGACGGCAGCAAGGCCGCTCCCGATCGCGCCACCATGCACTTCGCCGACGCGTCGCCGCACGCCTTTCAACTGGAACTCGTGCACCAGGGCGAAGACGGCGGCATGACCTTTGAATGGCAGCCGCCCGCCGGCGCCCTGCTCGACCAGGCGGTGGCGACCGCGCAATCCGCCGACGCCGTCATCCTCGTCGCCGGTCTCTCGCCGGATCTTGAAGGAGAAGCTCTCCCTGTCCATATCGACGGCTTTGATGGCGGCGACCGGACCTCGCTCGATCTCCCCGCCACGCAGCGGGCCCTGCTGGCGCGGCTGGCGGCGCTGCACAAACCGACCATCCTTGTCCTTACCTCCGGCTCGGCGCTCGCGCTTGGCCCGCAAGCCGCCTCCGCCAACGCCATCCTCGAAGCCTGGTATCCCGGCGAGGAAGGTGGGACGGCGCTCGCCCATATCTTGACCGGCAAGACCAGCCCGTCCGGCCGCCTGCCCGTCACCTTCTATCGCACCGTGGGCGACCTGCCCGCCTTCACCGACTACAGCATGGCCCATCGCACCTACCGCTACTTCACCGGCGCGGTGGAGTTTCCCTTTGGCTTCGGCCTCAGCTACGCCCGCTTCCGCTATGGCGCGGTCCGCGTCTTGAAGCCAGTCCTCGGCGCCGGCGAGCCGCTCCACGCTTCGGTCACCCTCACCAATACCAGCGCCTTTTCCGCCTCGGAGGTCGCCGAGCTCTACCTCGTCCCGCCGCAGGTCACGGGCGCTCCGCGGCTCGCACTCGCCGGCTTCGAGCGCGTCGCGCTCGGTCCCGGCCAGAGCCGCACCCTCCACTTCACCCTCACCGAGGATCAGCTCAGCACCGTCGACCCATCCGGCCACCGCGCCGTGCGGGCCGGACGCTACCGTGTTCTCATCGCCGGCACCCAACCCGATCCCGCCGCCGTCGCAGGCGCTTCCTTCCGCATCACCAGCCGCCCGGCACGCCCGCGCGGCCCGCAGCCGGAACCTGACCGCGATCTTCCTGGAATCGTCGCGGCCAGCTTCCACGCCAGCGCCCGCAGCATGATCACCCGCTAATCGTGCTATAGAAACAGCGGCGCCAGCACCAGTGTGATGGTTGCCAGCAGCTTGATGAGCACGTGCAGCGATGGGCCAGCCGTATCCTTGAACGGATCCCCTACCGTATCGCCCACCACCGCGGCCTTGTGTGCTTCGGACTTCTTGCCACCGTACTTGCCGCTTTCAATCCACTTCTTCGCGTTATCCCAGGCGCCCCCGCCGTTGTTCATCAGCATCGCCAGCAAAATGCCCGCGATGGTCCCCACCATCAGCAGGCCGGCCACCGCCTCGGCCCCTGCCAGGTTGACCGGAACGCCGTTGATCGACGGAACCGTGATGCTGGCCGCACCTGCCAGCCCTTCCGAGCCGCTGCGATAGCTCGCGCTCAGGTGCCGGAAGATAAGCCCAACCGCCACCGGCAGGCCGACGGCGAGGCAGCCCGGAAGCACCATCTCCTTCAACGCCGCGCCGGTCACGATACTGACGCAGCGCGCATAATCAGGCTTTGAAGTCCCGGCCATAATGCCAGGATTCTCGCGGAACTGGTCGCGCACATCCTTCACCACCATCTGCGCCGTGCGTCCGACCGCCTTGATCGCCAGCGATGAGAACAGGTAGGTCAGCATGGCACCGAGCAAGCCGCCGACAAACACCGGAATCTCCGCCAGGTTGATATTGGTAAACGTCCAGCCCGGAGGCATGTAGCCGCCCGGAACGTTCACCTTGGCGGTCACGATGGAGCGAATCTCTTCGAGATAGGCCGAGAACAGCAGGAACGCCGCCAGCGAGGCCGAGCCGATCGCGTATCCCTTGGTCAGCGCCTTGGTCGTGTTGCCCGCCGAGTCCAGCTTGTCGGTCTTGTCGCGAACCGCATCGGGCTGGTTCGACATCTCGATGATGCCACCGGCGTTATCCGTGATCGGCCCGAACGTATCCATGGCCAGGATGTATGCCGCGCAGGAGAGCATCCCCATGGTCGCAATGGCGGTGCCGTAGATTCCCTTGGCATAGGTCGCGATGCCGGCGATATGAACATCCTCCAGGCCGCGCACACCGAAGTAGTAGCTCAGCAGCAGCGCCGCGGAGATCACGATGACGGGCGCGGCCGGCGTCTCCATGCCGACGGCCAGCCCGCTGATGATGTTGGTCGCCGGGCCGGTAAGAGACGCCTCGGCAATCGACTGCACCGGCCGGTACTTGCTCTCGGTGTAGTACTGGGTGATCCAGACGAACAGGAACGCCGTTGCCATGCCGACCACTCCGCAGCCCAGCAGCCATCCCGGATGAACGTTGACCCCGTTCAACATCTGGTACACGGCGAAGGCGAAGCCGGCAATGGCGAGCACTGCCGTCACATAGAAACCGCGGTTCAGCGCGCTCATCGGATCTTCGCTGTCGGTGGTCTTGACCACCGCCACCCCGATGATCGAGGCGATCAGGTTGATGGCATGCACGATCAATGGAAACAGGATGCCCTTGATGCCGAAGACCGGAAACAAGGCCGCGCCCAGGATCATGGCGCCGACGTTTTCTGCCGCCGTCGACTCGAAGATGTCGGCGCCGCGGCCGGCGCAGTCGCCCACATTGTCGCCGACCAGGTCGGCGATCACGGCTGGGTTGCGCGGATCGTCTTCCGGAATCCCGGCCTCGACCTTCCCCACCAGATCGGCGCCCACATCGGCCGCCTTTGTGTAGATCCCGCCGCCAAGCTGGGCAAACAACGCGACCAGCGACGCGCCAAAGCCGAAGCCGACGAGCTGGTAAGGGACGTCCTGGGGATGCTGCAGCCCACCGAAGAAAAAGAACAGGGCGCCGACCCCGAGCATCGAGAGCGCGACCACCACCAGGCCGGTCACCGCGCCTCCGCGCAGCGCCGCCTGCAACGCACCGTTCAACGAGGAGCGCGCCGCCGACGCGGTGCGGATGTTGGCGCGGATGGAGACGTACATGCCCGTGAAGCCGGCGAGACCGGAACAGACCGCGCCCACCAGGAAGCTGATGACGGTCTTGAGCGCGAGTGGAGCGGTTCGCGGCGAGGCGTGGTATCCGGCAAAGACCACGACCGCGAGTACCAGCGCCAGAATGCCGATGGTGCGGTACTGACGCGAGAGAAACGCCTCAGCCCCCTCGCGGATCGCATCCGAGATGGCCCGCATCTCGGCGGTTCCAGTGTCGGCGGACAGCACGCTGCGCGCCAGTAAGAGTGCAGCCAGCAGCGCCAGCACCCCGATTCCCATCGCAATCCAAAGCCATACCGCATCGTTGCCCTGCACCGCGCCTGGTGCATCCGTCGAAATTGCCTCTAATCCGAAAAACCCAGCCGCGAGCATGCCAAGGTGCATGAAAAGTGTTCCTCCTGTGCGATACAAAAGTCGGTCGTCCGATTACGGCGGGGAGGTTGAATCACACCAGAACTGCCCGCCCGAAGACGGCGAATTAGACCATTACAGTTACACCACGGTCAATGAGGGCTGATTCAGTGCGATCCAGAGCGACCTGAAGAGGTAATGTGATTTGGGATAAGGACAAAAAGCCACGCCAAGAACTCCCGGACTCCCCGTCGAGGCGAGGCACCAGACCCACCTTGCGCGGCCCATGCGCCGACGTTTCCGTCCGCCAGGTTTGCACAACTCTTGATGCGCCCGGATGGTAAGGTCTAACCATAAACACATAAGAATGAATACTTTGCATACTTTTGTGCCGGGTGGGGCATGAAGTCTACAGGTGCCGCGCCATGGTCTCCGCAGCTGCCCGCGCAAAGGTGACATGCAGTGCGGTCAAGCCGCGCAGCCCGGTATTCCCGCGCCAGGCGGGCTTCTCTTCCGCGAGCGCGAGCCCCGGCAAACGGCGCAGCAACGTGGTGAAGGCGATCGCACCCTCCATCCGGGCCAGCGGCGCGCCGAAACAGTAGTGTGCAGCCCAGCCAAACGCCACGTGCCGGTTGTCAGCGCGGGTCAAATCGAGGCGGTCCGGCTCGGGAAAGCGGCTTGGGTCGCGATTGGCGGCCGCCATCACCGCCATCACCGCGGCACCCTTCTTGATGGTCTTGCCGCCCAGCACGACGTCGTCCTTGGCGACGCGAGCGGTGTGCTGGCTGGGCGATTCGTAGCGCAGCAGCTCTTCGACGGCCGGGGCGATGATGCTCGGATCGTCCCGCAACTGAGCCAGACGGACGGGCTGCCGCAGCAGCGTGTACAAGCCGTTGCCGATCAGGTTGGTGGTCGTCTCCTGCCCGCCCACCATGGTGACGATGGTGCTCGCAATCACTTCTTCGTCGGTAAGCTTGCCGCCATCGACCTCGGCCGCCATGAGCGAGCCGATCAGCCCGGCCTGCTTATCGGGAGCCGCCCCCTGCTCGCGCATCTTGTCGGCCAGGTAATCGCGCAGCTCTTCCAGGCTGCGCAGCACGCTTGCGACACGGTCGGGATTGTGCTGGAAGTTGCCCAGCAGCTCCGCGAAATCGGCCGACCAGCGCTTCAACTGCTGGTGATCTTTCGTAGGCACGCCCAGCAGCCTCGCGGTCACGATGGCTGGAAAAGCCTCGGCGAAGTCGCCCAGCACCTCCATGCGGCCCGACGCGATCACATCATCGACGAGGGAGTCTGCTATCGCCTGGATCTCGGCTCTGAGACCCTCGACACGCCGGGGCGTGAAAGCCACCGAGCAGAGGGTCCGCAGACGGGTGTGCGCGGGCGCGTCGGCGAAAAGCATCTGCCGGACCATCATCTCCGCAAACGGCTTCATCTCCGTCAGCCCCAGCGCCGCCAACTGCTCGGGCGTGGGAGTCCGGTCAGCCGAGTACTTCGTCAGCACCGCAACGACTTCCGGATAGCTGGTGACCACCCAGCTGTGCAGGTAGGGATCCCAATGCACCGGATCCTGCTCGCGGAGCCGCTGATACAGCGGGTACGGATCGGCGAGTACGGCGGGATCGAGAAGCTGGAAGAGGCTGAGGCTGGCGGCGGTAGGCGGCTTACTGGCAGGAGGCATCGCTTTACAGCGCCGCCTCGGCTTCCGCATCGCTCATCTCGTCGATCTGCGCAAAGATGAGGGCTTCCACCTTCCCGGCCAGCAGTGCGGCAGTTGGAGCTTCGAACAGATCCCGCAGCGTCAGGTCCACGCCATAGGCCGCGCGGACGCGGGTGACGAGCTGCGCGCCCAGCAGCGAGTGGCCGCCACTGAGAAAGAAGTCATCGTCCAGCCCCACGCCGTTGCTGCCCAGAAGTCCATGCACGGTGGCGAGCAATGCAGCCTCCAGTTCGGAGGCTGGGCGGACGTCCTGCGGGTATGGTTCTTCCAGCAGGTTCTCCTCAGCCGGCTCAGGCAGGAGCGCCACGTCCAGCTTGCCACTGGAGTTGAGCGGCATGGCTTTCAGGCGCACGAAGATGGGCGGGATCATCGCCGTGGAGAGATACAGCGAGAGATGCTGCTGCAGAGCCTTGGGGGCCGGCACGGCGGCCTCATCCGGAAGCACATAGGCAACCAACTGCTTCTCGCCCGAGGCGTCCACCTGCGTGACCACGCTGCTGAAGAGAACGCCCGGAGACTGCCCCAGCACCGCATTGATCTCCTCCAGTTCCACGCGCTGACCGCGAATCTTCTCCTGCGTGTCGCGTCGTCCGCGGAACGCGAACTGCCCGTCCGGCAGCCTGGCCACCAGGTCGCCGGTGCGATACATGCAGGCGCCAGGCTGGGCGCTGAACGGGTCCGGGAGGAATGCGCCGGCGGTCAGCTCCGGCAGATTGCGATAGCCCCGCCCAACGGCTGCCCCGCCCACGTAGAGCTCGCCGACTTCACCGTCTGCGACCGGCCGCCGGTTGGCATCGAGCACATAAGCGCACACTCCGCGGATCGTGCCACCGATGGGGGGTGGCAGCGGCCCATCCGGGCGGACCTCGCCCGAGGTTGAAACCACCGTACATTCGCTGGGACCATAATTGTTGACGACGGCAAAGGGCAGCCCGGGCAGCGGATTGGAGCGGAGGGCGTCGCCGCCGGTGAGCAAGAAGCGCAGCAGGGTCGTCTCCGGCCAGGGGGCGCGGAGGAGCGGCTCGGCCAAAGCGGTCGGTACGAAGCTGTGGGTCGCGTGACCATCGTGCAGCCAACGCAGCAGATGGGCGGGCGAAGAGCGGACCAGGTCGTCCATGGGACCGGGAAGCTGAACACAGGCTCCGGTTGCCAGATAGGGCCAGACCTCCCATACCGCGGCGTCAAAACCAAGGCCCGCGATATGACTGGCCCGGGAGGATGGAGTTACCAAGAACGCCTCCTGGTGCCAGCGGATCAGGTTCATCAGGTTGCCGTGAGTGATCTCGACACCCTTGGGCGTTCCCGTGGAACCCGAAGTGTAGATGAGGTAAGCGAGCGAATCAGGAGACAGTACCTGCTCCGACCATGTTGCCTTCTCGATGATGTCAGCGTCGCGAACGGGACATACGGTCCGCAGACCGGTACTCAGGCGTTCTGCGACCTCCGAGCGCACAACAACGACGCTGGCGCCCGAATCTTTCACGATCGTGCGCAGCCGCTGGTCGGGCCAGGAGAGGTCCATCGGCAGATAAGCCGCGCCTGCGCGCATAACCGCCAGTGCGGCCACGATCTGGTCGAAGGATCGCTCGAGAACGATTGGAACCACGTGCCCGGAACCCACGCCAAGCTGTTGCAGGTAGCCGGCGAGGCGATCGGCTGCCGCGTTCAACTGATAGTAGGTGAGGTGATCATTCCCGCAGCTGAGCGCGACGCATTGCGGCAGGCAATGGGAGCGCTCTTGGACCAGGGTCGATACGGACTCCATACCAGGGAACCTCTTCCAACGTTGCTGGGCACGCGCTTGGGATCAAGCCGTAGCTCTCTCTGATACCAAGTAAAGTAGCACGGAAGGGATCCCACCAAAGTGCAATCCCTTGGAGCCGCAGCGGCGAACCCTGCTGAACAGGCTGTTTTCGAGGGTGATTAACGGTCCATCGAATCCGCACGTGCCGCTTCTCCCTGCAGCCAGACCTCAGCACTTTCGTCTCATTTTGGCGCGGGGCGGCACACCGCCTTCACAATCCTGCTCATCCTGCCGATAGGTAGACAAGGAACGTCATGCTCCCGATCCTGCTTTCATCATTGCTCGACTGGGACGAACGTAAACGGTTTCCGGTCCTTCTGGCTGTTGGATTGCCTGCGCCGCTCGCCTCACTGCGATCCTGCGGGCGGAGTTTGAACGTCAGGGATAACGAACAAAAGGGGAAGTGGCGGCGATGTACGAATCACCCTCATCCCTCGAAAGCTTCAGCCACTACAACGTATGTGCGAGTGCGCAATCGGCCTGGCTTTCCTAATCTCGGCTTATCACCCCGGGCCTCCGCGTCCAATTTTCGGCAATAGCAAGACTTCAAAAGGAGAAACACCCATGCAGAACCTCAAGCAGTTCATGAACAACCTCCTGGCTGACGAGTCCGGCCAGGATCTCATCGAGTACGCCCTCGTTGCCGCTCTGGTGGCGCTTGGTTCGGTCGCAGCCATGGGCGGTCTCGCCAACGTCATCAAGAACACGTTCAACAGCATCGGCAGCAGCCTCACCAACGCCGCATAACTTCTTCCGGGCGTCAGACGATGGACGCCATGGGGGACTTCCGTCAAGAAACAGTACTTCATGATCCAGGAAACACGTAGGACCACAAGGCTCTTCTGGGCGCCTTCTTCTCGACCTGAGCAAGGTGCCCAGTTCATTCCTTGTGACGTATACCGGCAAGACCATCCGCACAAGGAATTCTCGCAATGGCGCACTTGGACAAAGAATTCGTGTATCCGGCTGCAGCCTCGGTTGCCGCGCTGCTCGGCGCCGGCTTCGACCTCAAGAGCCGCCGCATCCCGAACTTCGTCACCGGTCCGGCCACGCTCGCCGGCCTGCTTCTGCATCTTGCACTTGACGGCTGGCATGGGCTCCTGGCATCGCTCGCCTCCGGGCTTCTCTGCGGAGTGATCTTCCTGATCTTCTATCTGGCCGGCGGCATGGGAGCCGGCGACGTAAAGCTGATCACCGCGGCGGGATGCCTGATTGGTCTTCCGAATTCGGCTTACCTGCTCATCCTCACTTCGCTGGCAGGCGGCGCCATGGCCCTTGGACTTGCCCTGGTTCGCGGTCAGGTGAGGGCGACGCTGGGAAACATGCTCGCGCTTGCCAGCCACCACAAGAGCCGCGGCCTGACGCCTCACCCCGACCTTCACGTCGGCAACACGTGTACGCTTCGCCTGCCCTATGGGCTGGCCATCGCAGCGGGTAGCTGCATCACGCTGTACCTACAAGGAATGCAACGGTGAACTCATGGTAGCCCGCCGTCTTATTATCGCTTTGGCTCTTTCGCTTGCCGGGTCTGCCCTTTTCACGTTCTGGCTGGGCAAGAAGTTCTCCAGGAACTCGGCGCCGGCCGGTGGGGAACTGCACTACGTCGCCACTGCCCAGAACCTGAACGCGGGAGACGTGCTCACGCCGTCCACGCTGAAGCTGGTCGCGTGGCCCAGCAACGCGCCGCTCGAAGGAGCATTCCCCAAGCCCGACGGCCTGATGGGCCGCATTGTGCTCTATCCGCTGGCAGCCGGTGAGCCCGTGATCGAACGACAGCTGGCAGCTGCGGGTTCGAGCGCCGGGCTTTCGATGAAGATTCCGGACGGCATGCGCGCTATCTCGCTGCGCTCGGACCAGGTCGTCGGCGTGGCTGGATTCCTGCTGCCGGGCACGCATGTCGACGTACTTGTGACCTACCACAGCCCGAACATGCCCGACTCCATCACCTCCACCGTGCTGCAGGATGCACAGATTATCGCGACCGGCCAGAAGATGGAGCCCGATCCGGAGGGCAAGCCGACCAACACCGATGTCGTCACCTTGCTGGTGAACCCCGAAGATGCGGAGAAGGTGGTGGAAGCGAGCGCCCAGGGTTCGGTTCACTTCGTTCTGCGCAATGGATCGGATCATCAGCAGTTGAACAGCCAGCCGGTTCAACTTTCCCAGCTGGGCGGCGTGCCAGTGGCGGCCAAGAAAGCTGTCGCCGTCTCCCGTCCGGAGCCGGTGAAAGCTGCAGCGCCCGCGCCGGCCCCAGTACCGAAGCCTTATGTGGTCGAAATGATCTATGGCGATAAGTCTTCTCCGGAGAACGTCAAGTGACCAACCTACGCAGATTTTCGAGTCCGCTCTCCTCAGGATGTATCGCCGGCGCGGCCATGATCTTTGCCATCATGTGCCAATTGCCCAAGCTCGCGGCGCAGACGGCGGTGGGCAGCAATCACAACGATCTGTTCACCAAGCCGGCGGCGACCGATCGTGCGGCCGGCGCAGGGGCGGGCGACTTCGTCAGCGTGCCGCCGATGGAACAGCAGCTGCACCTGATGGTGGGCCGTTCGACGTTCCTCAACACCCGGCACCGGCTGACCAAGGTGTACGTCACCAGCCCCAGCGTGCTCGACACCTACACCGCGTCGCCCAATCAGCTTGTCGTCACCGCCAAGAAGCCTGGCAGCAGCAACATCATCGTGTGGGACGAGACCGGAGAATCCCAGGCGTTCATGGTCACGTCCGACCTCAACATCGACATGCTCCGCGACGCCCTGCACCAGGCGATGCCGAACGATGCGGTACAGGTTGATGGAAGCGAAGGACGCATCGTGCTGACCGGCACGGTAGGGACGGACAAGATCTCCGACAGCGCGCTGAAGCTGGCGTCGCAATACTCCAAGGATGTGACCAGCGCGATCGTGGTCAATCCCTCGCAGGTCAAGCAGGTGACCTTGAAGGTACGCATCGTCGAGGTCGATCGCTCGAAGCTGAACGCCTTTGCCTTCAACTTCTTCAACACCAGCGGCAAGCTGCTTGCCGGAACCACCACCGGCCAGAACCTTTCGACCCTGACCGTCACCCCGGGAACGGGCGGCACCAGCACCAGCACCGTCAACATCACCAACCCGCTCAACTTCTTCCTGTACAGCTCGCGGCTGAACATCGGCGCGACGCTGCAGGATCTGCAAACCCTGAATGTCCTGCAGGTACTGGCAGAGCCAAGCATCACCGCGATGAGCGGCGAGAAGGGAAGCTTCCTGGCCGGCGGCGAGTTCCCGTTCCCGGTGGTGCAGGGCGGCGCGGGTGGACTGACTTCCATCACGATTCAATTCAAGCCTTACGGCGTGAAGCTGGAGTTTACTCCCACGGTGAACGTGGACGGCACCATCCAGCTGAAGGTCGCGCCGGAGGTCAGCTCGCTGGACTATACCAACTCGGTGCAGATCAGCGGCTACACCATTCCGGCCCTCTCGACGCGTAAGGCGGAGACCCAGCTGGTGCTGCGCAGCGGGCAGACGTTCGCCATCTCCGGCCTGCTCGACAAGACCGCAACCGATCAGTTCTCGAGCACTCCAGGCATCGCCAGCGTGCCCATTCTCGGGCAGCTGTTCAAGTCCAAGAATGTGAACCACACCTCGCAGGAACTGGTTGTGATCGTCACCCCAACCCTCGTCGATCCCATGACCGACACGGCGTTTCCGGAAGAGCCCAAGCTGCCGGTGCCGATGCTCGATTCAACGAAATTCGACAAGATCGTTCCGGAACTCAAGAACAAGCATTAATTGAACCATGCTGACAGGTGCTCCCTCTTATGAACACTGAATCCGGAATCTTCAATGTAGCCGTCATCACCGTTTGCCTGGACCCGGATACGGCGGAGCGGATCGTCCAGCAAGTGGAGAGAATGCCGTGGCTGGTCGCTGCCTCCAACTTCGAGGCTTACATCTCGGCCGCGCGCCGGCCTTACATCGGTCCCCAGCTGAAAGCGGCGCAGGGCTGCATCGCGATCGTAGACTTCGACCACAACCCGGAAGAGGCGGTGGAGACGACCAAGTACCTGCAGCAGCTCTTCCCCGGTAAGATCACGGTCATCGCCCTGGCCAAGAGCCGCGAACCCGAGCTCCTGCTGCTCGCCATGCGTGGGGGATGCACGGAGTTTCTGCACAAGCCGCTCAAGCTGGACGCCTTTTCCGAAGTGCTGCGGCGCCTGGAGCGGCAGTGGACGGCCACCTCCGCAAAGCCTGTGGCGATTGGTTCCATCCTCTCCTTCTTCGGAGCCAAAGGCGGCGTCGGAACGACCACGCTGGCGGTTCACCTCGCCATGTACCTGGTGCAGTGCCACGGCAAGCGCACCCTTCTGATCGACAATCACGCCGAGTTGGGGCATGTCTCCGTCTATCTTGGCCTCGATGGCAGCCGCTTCCACTTCAACGAGGTGGTGCGAAATGTAAGCCGGCTGGACAGCGAGCTTCTGCAGGGCTTTGTCGCGAAACACCCGAGTGGGCTCGATGTGCTCTCCTCGCCGGACGTCTGCGGCAACTTTTCGGTGCTGGATCCCGAGGCGGTGAGCAAGACGTTGGAATTCCTGCGCACGGAGTATGACTTTGTCATCCTCGACTGCGACACCGCGGTCGATGAGAACGCACTCTCCATTATCGATATCTCGACCCGCGTTTACCTGGTCGCGACGCCGGAGATCGGCGCCATCCGCGACCTTTCCCGCTACGTCGACAATCTGATGCAGATCGACTACACGACCGAAAAGATGCATGTGGTCATCAATCGCTTTTCCTCACGCTACGCGGTCAGTGTCGAACAAATTGAGAAGGCTATTCGTCTTCCCATCGCGATCCGGCTGCCCAACAGCTACACCGAGCTGGTGCGTTCGGTGAATCTTGGCGAGCCGGTCCCGGCCAAGACCAAGTCGGACTTTGCCGCGCAATGCGTGAAGTGGGCCAACAGCCTGGTGGGCACGCAGGCGCCCGCGGCCCAGTCGGGAACACAGAAGAAGGGCAGCTTTGTGGCGATGTGGATGTAGTGGTCGCTGAACAGCGATCGTGAGCCGCTCGGCACGCAGACAGCATCCCCGGAAGGAACACCATGAACGAATCGTCAGTCTTGGATCAGAACTCGAACCGCGTGCCTCCTCCACCCGCACCGCGTCTCGCCAGGGGCGTGCCCGAGGCGTTGCAGCAGCAGATCAAGTCCGCGGTCCACAAGGAACTGATCAAGCGGCTCGACCTCGATCGCCTGGCCGATTTCAGCACCACCCGCGCCGGCCAGCAGCAGCTCTTCGGAGTGATCCAGCAGCTGCTTGGCGAGCAGGGCGTGCCGCTCAGCAGCACCGAGCGCGACCGGCTGGCGCAGGAGGTGGTCGATGAGGTCTTCGGCCTCGGTCCGCTCGAACCCCTGCTCAAAGACGAGACCATCTCCGACATCCTGGTCAACACCTACAAACATGTCTACATTGAGCGCCGCGGCGTTCTCGAGAAGACCGGCATCACCTTCAACGACGAACGCCACCTGATGCATACGATCGATAAGATCGTCTCGGCGGTGGGCCGGCGCGTGGACGAATCTTCTCCGATGGTGGATGCCCGGCTGACCGACGGATCGCGCGTGAACGTCATCATCCCCCCGCTCGCCGTCGATGGCGCCATTCTCTCCATCCGGCGCTTCGGCTCGAAGCCGCTGCAGCCCGAGGATCTGATCCGCAACCAGATGCTTACCGAGCCCATGATGGAGGTGCTGCGCGGCGCGGTCAAGGCGCGGCTCAACATCATCGTCTCCGGAGGCACCGGCGCCGGTAAGACCACCCTGCTCAACTGCCTCTCGGGCTTTATCAACGAGCGCGAGCGCATCGTCACAATCGAGGACTCGGCCGAACTTCAACTGCGCCAGGAGCATGTGGTGCGCCTTGAGACCCGGCCGCCGAACGTCGAGGGCAACGGCGCCATCAAGCAGCGCGAGCTCGTGATCAACGCCCTGCGTATGAGACCGGACCGGATCATCCTCGGCGAGGTCCGCGGCGAAGAGACGCTGGACATGCTGCAGGCCATGAACACCGGGCACGACGGTTCGATCACGACCATCCACTCCAATACGCCGCGAGACGCGCTCGCCCGCCTCGAAACCATGGCCATGATGGGCGATGTCCGGCTGCCGGACAAGGCCATTCGCGCCCAGATTGCCGCCGCCGTCCACGTGATCGTACAGGTATCGCGCCAGGCCGACGGAACACGCCGGGTTACGCACATCACCGAGCTCACCGGTGCGTTTGAAGAGATTATCAGCATGAACGACATCTTCCTCTTCGAGAAGAAGGGCCTGGGAGCCAATGGGAAGGTTCGCGGAAGGTTTTACGCCACCGGCATTATGCCGCGCTTTTCGGAGAAGCTGCTCGCCGCCGGCATCGCCCTTCCGCTCAGCCTCACGGGTCATTCTCTGGAGATTGGCTGAGGTTTTACTATGACGCTGCTTATCATCGCATTCCTCTCCATGATGCTTCTGACCTTCGGCATCCTCCTGCTCGCCATGAGGCCGTCGTCGGAACAAAAGGCGTTGGAGAAGAGAATCACCCACATCAAGACGGCGCCGGGTCAGGCCTCCAGCAATAGCGGCGGCCTGTTGCTCGCAACGCCCGACGCGGGTGCTTTCTTCTGGATTGAACGGCTGATCGCGAACTTCAGCATCTCGGGAACGCTGCAGACTTTGATCGTGCAGGCTGACGCGAACATCACGGTGGGCAAGGTGCTGTTCATCAGCGGAGCGATCGGCGCCGGTTTCTTCACCTGCGCCTTCCTCTACAAGGGGATGATCCTGCCCGCGCTGATCGCGGGAGTCCAGGCTTGCTTCTATCCCGTTCTCTTCCTCCGCTTCAAGCGGGACCGGAAGGTGAAAGCCTTCAACGCCGGCCTTGCCGACAGCATCGACATGATGTCTCGTTCGCTGCGTGCAGGGCACTCCGTGGTTGCCGCCATTGGCATCGTTGCGGAGCAGGCGGTCGAGCCGGTCCGCTCGGAATTCAACGAGGTGTTCAAGAAGCAGAACTACGGCCTTCCGCTGCGCGAAGCTCTCATGCAACTGCTCGACCGTGTGCCCTCGCAGGATCTTCGCGTGCTGGTGACCGGCATGCTGGTGCAAAAGGAGACGGGCGGAAACCTCGCTGAAATCCTCGACCGTATCAGCCATGTGATCCGCGAGCGCCTGCGTATCAAGGGCGAGATTCGCACGCATACCGCGCAGGGCAGACTGACCGGCTGGATCCTCTGCCTGCTGCCCCTGGTCATGCTCCTCATGCTCAACTTCATCAATCCCGGATATTCGAGCATCCTGTTCGACGATCCTCGCGGCCGCAAGCTCTTGTACACGGGAGTCGGATTGCTGGTCGCGGGCGGACTGAGTATTCGCACCATCATCAACTCGATCGAGGTTTAGCCATGCAGATGATCTTCTATATCGCGATCGCCGTCATGGCCTTCTCTGCCATCGGCCTGCTGGCCGCGCCGGTACTGCTGCGGCCCACGCCGGAGGCGGAGCGCATGCTCCAGGTCATCCAGAGCAACCGGCCGGATCAGCGCCAGATTCGCAGCAAGGAGCACGTGCAGGAAGGCATTCTCAGGCTCGCCCGCGACCTGCGCGGACGGCTCGGCATGGGCGAGAACACCAAGCTCAAAGAGCGCCTGTTCAATGCAGGCCTGCGAGAGCCCGGCACCTATGATCTCTTCTTCGCGGCGCAATGCGCACTCCCCCTGCTCGGCGCGGTGCTGGGCAGCTTCCGCCCGGAGAATACCGTCTTCTGGATCTTTGTCGGCGTGATCGCCGGCTACATGGCGCCCGACTTCTGGCTCACCCGGCAGACCAGCAAGCGCAAGAAGACGATCCGCCGCAGCATGCCCGACGCGATCGATCTGATGGTGATCTGTGTCGATGCCGGACTGGGCCTGGATCAGGCGCTGCTGCGCATTGGCGAGGAACTCGCCACCAGCCATAAAGAGATCAACGAAGAGTTCACCCAGGTTCACCTGGAGCAGCGCGCGGGCAAGATGCGGCTTGAGGCCTGGCAGAGCCTGGCGGCGAGGACTCAGATTGAAGAGTTCAACGCGTTCGTCAGCATGCTGGTGCAGTCGGACCGCTTCGGCACGCCCATCATCAAGGCGCTCAGCCGCTTCTCCGAAGAACTCCGCATGAGGCGCCGTCAGCACGCGGAAGAACAGGCGGCGAAGACCAAGATCAAGATCATCTTTCCCCTCGTCCTGTTCATATTTCCCTGCATCTTTATCGTGCTGCTGGCACCCGCAATGCTGAGCATCATGGGAGGACTGAAAGGTATGACCAATTAGCGATGCTTCTAACCTGAAAGTTGGATGGCCTGCTTATTTCGCGGAGACTAACCTCCAGCTAGAAATAACCGCAACGAACCAGGATTCCGCGCGAGTAACGCGCGTATTGCGCAAGCGTTCGGCGCATCCATGAGTTTCTGATTTTGGAATTTTCCGGAAAGGAGGACTTACTATGGACACCAGCATTCTTGTTCGCATCGTTGCCGGAGCACTGGCAGCTGTCATACTGTCGGTCATTGTTTACCGCAGAAAGCAGGCCAACTCGTAGTTGAACTCCTCACTTCAACCCGCTCGTTCAACGCGTACTTCAACCCGGAGCCCCGGCGGTAACATGCACTTCGTCACCGTACGAAACACCAGCCGCAACACCATCCTCGGAGACCGCGTCGAAATCGCCGACACCTCTCTGACTCGCCTGTTCGGATTGCTCGGCAAACGTCACCTCGACACCGGAAGAGGGCTTTGGATCAAGCCTTCCTCCGGTGTTCACACTTTGGGCATGCAGTTCCCCATCGATGTCATCGGTTTGGACAAGGAACTGCGCGTCATTCGTCTCTGGCAGAATCTGGTCCCCTACCGCGTCACCGGCGTCAGCACCAGGATGCGCAGCGTGATCGAACTTCCGGCTGGACGCATCGCGGCATGCTCCACCGAAGTGGGTGACCTGCTCGAGGTGGCTTGAGCACATCTGGACTGTTCTCCCTCAGGAGTGCGACCTAAGCCTCCGCTCCCTTTGCATCCGGCTCAACTCGACGACCGCATATGCGCCCAGAAGCGTCAGGATGGGGTCAATCACCAGCCTGAAGCGAAACTCCGCGTGCGACACATAGTAGGGCAGAGGAAAGAGCAGCAGCGGAACCGCGAGTAGCAAGGCCAGGCCTTTTTTGCGCCGGAACAGCAGCCACAATCCGCACGCTCCAAGCACAAACGTCAGCGTCCCATGCAGGGGGAAAAAGATGGATCCGCCGCTGGATCCGGTTCCCAGCCAGAAGCGCGCCATGCGTGCTGCGGTCATCTGAACGAACAGGAGCGGATGGGACGCGATAAATTCTTCCGCCAGCTTCATCTTGCCGTGCGTGTAAGCGATCTCACCTTCCCGGTTGTACGCTTGTAGCTCCGCCGGGTTGAACGTAGGAAACAGATTTTCCTGTAGATATCCCGTTGCACCCGCATGATTACCCATCCAGACGTCGAGTCCAACCGCGGTGCGCAAGGGAACGAAGGCATGGAATACCCGTTCATTGCGGATCGGCCAGGGAGCATAGATCAACAGGAATACGAGCGCGCCCGCTGCCACCTGCAGCCAGCGCTTCCTGCTTCGCCCTTCGGGGTGGCCCGCCGCCGTACATGCCGTCGTGGCTGCAACCCCGGCGATGGTAAGCACCAAGGCTGGATTGAACAACGCAGCCAAGCCGCTATAAGCGCCGAACTCTATCCATGTGCGGATGTTCGGGCGCCGTTGCACGTACAGCGCGAGTGCGATCAACCCCAACAGCAGGCAGATTGTGAGGTTTGTATCCCATAGGATCGTGGGAAGCCACCACAACGGCAGCGAGAGCGCCCAGAAGCCGCCGGCGATGAGCGCCACTGAGGCTCCGAACTGCCGCCTGGCCACACTCATCAGCAACGCGATCGTCACCAGGTTTGCTGCCAGGTGGATCAACATCAGAGCCGCGGCGGATGCCGTCGATCCGGTCCCGAACACGCCGAAGACCGCAGCTACAAACAACGGGTAAAGTGGTGCAAACATTGCCGTCGGCCCGGTATTTCCACCAAACGGAGAGCCCAGCCCGTAGCCGCTGAGCAGCGAGTCCGCCATGAAGCTCATTTCGGTGCCACGGGTGAAGAACCAGCCCCGGGGAAATGTCCGAACCACCCACCAGATCACACAGGCGCGAACCGTCGCGGCCAGCAACAGCACGGCGATCAGGCTCACGGCGTCTTCGCCGCCCCGCGCTGGCTGTTCTCTCCAGTTCTGACCCTGCGTCCCGATCTGCATCCCACACATTGTCCAACAGATCGCGATGCAGAGGGGCGGCACAGCGCGCACCCCACGGAGATTTCTTTGAGCTAATGGCCAAGCGTTAACAGCTGGTGCTGCGACGCCTTCCAACAAGTTTCACCATGCGTCCGGCGGGAGCCTCGGCGGTCTGGCCTGCGGCCGGCAGCCAGGGCTGACAGCCAGGGCACCAGTAGGTGGAGCGCGCCTGCTCTCCTTGCTTGCGCATCTGGATCAGCGCGCCGCAGCGGCGACATTCCTGACCCTGGCGCCCGTAGACCCACAGGCGGTCCTGCCGGTTGGTTGCGCCCGTGGTGCGGCGGTTGCCGGAGTAGGTGACAATGCCGTCACCGGCGCCATCGAGCACATTGACCTTCATCCACTTGCCCGCGACCTCAGCCATCACCTCGAGTTCGCGATCGGTGAGCGTGGACATCGCGCGGAACGGATTCACGCCGGCGGCGAAAGCGACTTCGCTCTTGTATACGTTGCCCAGGCCGGCGAGCACCCGCTGGTTCAGCAGCACGACCGCAATCTCGGCTTCGGGGCGTTCCGCAGCGTAGGCCTTGAGGCGAGCGACACCAGACTCCACCGTGTATTGATCGCCGAGCACGTCGACGCCCAGCTTCGGCACCTGGGTGTAGCGCTCGATCGAGCGCGCGGTGTGGAACTCGGCCACCGGCACGTTGAAGGCGACCGCCTGCCAATCCTCGGTGCGAATGACTGCGCGCATGCGATCACGGCCCATCCACCACTTTTCACCGGTCCGGTAGAGATGCCAGCTTCCGCTCATCAGCATATGGGTGAGCAGGATGAGATCGCCGGAGAAGTGAACCAGCAACCATTTGCCGCGAGCCTCCACACGCTCGATGATCCGGCCGGCTACGGGCGCATCGTCATTCACGCGCGCCAGGGTAGCCAAGCCGGTCTCGAAGCCGGTGCAGAGTTTGCCGCCGAGCGCCCGCTGCATGGCCCGGGCGCTGCGAAAGATGGTATCGCCTTCCGGCATTGATGCCCGCTCCTAGACCATCACCACGATCTTGCCGATCTGCGCGTTGGATTCCATGTAGCGATGCGCCTCGACGATCTCGGAGAGCGGAAAGGTCTTGTCGACCCTGGGCTTGAAGTCTCCACTTTCGAGGTGGTCGAAGACGTACTGCTTCGCCTTCGCGAACATCTCTGGATCGGAGACGACCTCGAAGAGCGTGTAGCCCTTGATGGTGAGGTGCTTGCTGAGAGCGGCGAAAAGCGGGTAGGGCGTCGGGTCGCTCGCGAGAGCGCCGTACTCGAAAATGATCCCTCCCTGGGCCGCTGCTCCGGCAAGCTGTTCGAGCGACTTCCCGGCGACCGGGTCGAAGATGATGCGGGCGCCTTTGCCGCCGGTGATCTGCTGGACGCGGGCGACCAGGTCCTCCTCTTCGGTCGCGATGACGTGGTCCGCGCCGAGCGCAAGCAGCTCCTGCTTCTTGCTGCCGGTGCGGGTGGTCGCGATGCTGATGCCGCCTTCGGCCTTGACGATTTCAATTGCGGCCAGGCCCACGCTGCTGCTGGCGGCGGTGATGAGGACGAAGTCGCCCTGAGCGGCGTTTCCCTGCGCGATGAGGGCGCCGTATGCCGTCAGGTACTGCATCCAGATGCTTGTCCCTTCTTCGTAGGAGAGCTTCTGGGGGTATTCGGCGAGCGCGCCGGCGGGGACGATGGCGACCTCGCCGTACACTCCGTAGCGGTCTGCGGGGAACGCGGGTACGGTGCTGGCCGTCTTGCCGAGCCAGTGGGAATCGACGCCGGCTCCGATGGCTTCCACGGTTCCGGACGCTTCGTAGCCGAGCTTCGAGGGCAGCGTGGGGGCAACCAGGTAGCGGCCCATGCGGAACATCACTTCGGCACGATTGAGGCCGATGGCCTTGACGCGCAGGCGGACTTCGCCCGCGGCGGGCTCGGGCAGGGGAAGCTGGTCGATCTGGAGGACGTCGGCTGCGCCGGTCTGGTGGAATTGCACGATCTTGACGGTCTCTGCTGCCATGCTGCATCTCCTTGTGACTTCGATGGATTCGATGCGCCGGCAGGGCTGAAGACGCAAAATGAGAATTTCAGCCCCACCCGGACATCTTGATGCAAAGTATTCACTCGGTAAGAGTTAGGGTTCGACCTGGCCGACCGGCGCATCAATAGTTGTGCAAAGCTGTGGGATGAATTTCACGGTGGTGCGGGCGGAGGAGGACGTATCATCGCTCATGCTGAGCATTGAACCGGTAGCGCGCGGGGGTTGCCTGGTGGACGCGGCTCGGGAGCTGTTCGCGGGCTATCGCGAGTTTCTGGAGACGATCGAGAGCACACACTGCTTCGACTTTGCCCGCTACAACGACGAAATCCGGACGCTGCCGGCCGCCTACACGGACGCGAATGGCGAACTGCTGCTGGCGCTGGTGGATGGCGAGGGGGCGGGGTGCATCGCATTCCGCGCCGCGCCAAAGGAGCCGGCGACGACGTGCGAGATCAAGAGGCTGTTTGTGCTGCCGGAGTTTCGTGGGCAGGGGATTGCGCGGGCGCTGATCGGCGAGTCCTTGAAGCGGGCGGCCGAGCATGGATTTGAACGGGCGATTCTGGACACGGACGTGGTCTCGATGCCGACGGCTTATGCGACGTATGTTGCCTTCGGGTTCGAGGAGTACAAGCCGGTTTTTGGACCGAACCCGCCCTCGCTGCGCTATCTTGGACGCTCCCTGTAAGGTCCGCCGGGGGTCCTCAGCCGCCGGTCCGAGGAAATTCTGTCAGCGTACTTCATCGGGGTGAGACTGCGATGAGTGGAGCGCTTGAGATCTCTGAAGCGACGCGAGCACAGCGTCGCGCACGCGTTCGATGGCGGTACGCTGATCGCCGGGAGCACCGGGTGAGGTGAGGGCGGCGCGGATTTCGGCGAGGTCGGCGATCTGGCGGGCGCGGGCGGGGGTGTCGGCGAGCAGGGGAGCGAGGGTCTCGGAGAGAGTGTCGGGATTAAAGCGCGACTGGAGGAGTTCGGGAACGATGCGGCGGCCGGCGATGAGGTTGACCATGGCGATGGGGAGATTGCCGTCGCGGTCGACCTCGGCGGGGATCTCGGGCGGGTACCAGACCAGGTTCCTGGCGAGCTTGAAGGTGAGTGGAGAGACGCGATAGACGACCACGAAGGGGTTGCCGATGAGCGCGGCCTGGACGGTGGCGGTCCCGCTGGCGACGATGGAGGCGCGGGCGTGGTGGAGGGCTTCGTGGGCGTCGGCGACGAGGTGGATATAGGGGAGCGGCAGGGCCGGGTCGACGCCGCCGCCGGGGCCGGGGTAGTGGGTGATCCAGCCGGCGGTAAAGGCTGATAAACGCTTGATGTCGATCGTCGAGGCGACCGGGAGGATGTACTCGGCGTGGCGCGGATAGCGGCAGGCCATCTCGACCATGGTGGGGAGATTGGCTTCGATCTCGCGCCAGCGGCTACCGGGCAGGAGCGCGATCCAGGGTTTGGCGGGGTCGAGGTTGTGGTGCGCGGCGTAGGTCTCGCGTGGGATCGAGGGGAGAGCCAGGTCGGCCAAGGGATGGCCGACGAACTCGGCGGCGACTTTGCGGTTGCGGTAGAAAGGCTCTTCGAAGGGGAAGATGACGAGCATCTTCGCGACGCGCTGCTGCACCCAGCGCAGGCGCCGGCGCTTCCAGGCCCAGAGCTGGGGCGAGACGAACCAGATGACGGGGACGCCGCGGCGCTTGAGTTGGCGCGCGAGGCGGAAGTTGACATCGGGGAAGTCGATGAGGATGGCGGCGGCGGGCTTCTGCGACTCGATGGCGCGGATGAGCTTGCGGTATTGCGAATAGATGTAGGGCGCGTGGCGCAGGACTTCGGTGATGCCCATGTGGGCGACGTCCTCGGCGCGCACGACGCGGGCGAGGCCGGCGGCGGCCATCTCCAGGCCGCCGAGCCCGGCAAAGGTGGCGGCGGGAAGCGATTGGCGGAGCGCGTGGATGATCTGTGCGCCGTAGTGGTCTCCGGAGGCTTCGCCGGCGGAGAGGAAGAGATGCGAATTGGGGGAGGTGGCTATGAGGATAGTTTAGAGCGGAGGGAACATATGAGGGATGATCGTTTGCGGCGGGTTT
>CAJCHN010000151.1 GCA_903970285.1 Rhodanobacteraceae bacterium
CACCAGCGGATAAAACTTCGTCAGCACCGCCAGCCCCAGGAACAACCCGGTCCAGAGCGGCTGCCGTCGCAGTCGAAACAAGAAGGCGAAGACCATGAACCCGATCACCGCCGCATCCAGGTGGCCCGACGAACCAAACTCCCAGATGCACAACGGACACCACGCATACAGCAGAACCCACTCCCGCCGCAGCCCCAGTTCGCGCAGTAGCAGCGTCAAGCCATAGACCGTCAGCCCCTCGAACAGCACCATCGCCGTCTTCATGAACGTCACCGTCGGCGAGAGGAACGTGATGACATAGAAGAGCGCCTGCGCCACCGGCGGATAGATGGTATGCGCATAGTCGCGCCGGTTCATGTTCGCGTACAGATCGATATTCGGCGCGCGCAGAAACTGAAGCGCCGGATCGCTCGCCACGTACCGGTAGGGATTGATGTGAGCATGCTGCACCACTCCATCCCACGCGTAGCGATACACATCCGACGATAGGAACGGATCCTCATAGAGCCCGACGATCCGGCACGCGATCGCGAAGGTCAGCACGATGGGCAGCGTATACCGGTCGGTATTCTCCGGCTTGATCAGGAAGATCAGCACCGCGCCCAGGTACAACACCAGTGACGCCGACGACACCCCGGAGAATCCAATCGTGAAGTGATCGTTTTCGCTGATCATCTGCCGCGTATAGCAGATAAGCCCGAACCCGATTGCTATCAGCGCGGTGTTCGTATGCCACGGCTTCGATTCGTTCCAGCCGCTCGACACTCTCCCGTGGCTGCTCACGCGGTGGCGGCTCCCGCCGGCGCCACCGCCGCCGGATCGAACTGCATCGCCAGCAGCAACTCCCGCGTATGCCGCGCTGCATATCCTCTCATCTCCGCAAAGCTCGGCGAAGCCCCGTTCAGCAGCTCTTCCTCGAGCACCGCCAGCGTCGCCGCGTCGTCCACGTCGTACCACACCGGCAGCGTCACCACCTCGAGATTCGCCTCCCGGCAGCGCGCGACCGTCTCCTCAAATACTGCTCCCGTCGACCACGAGATCCGCTCGAACGGCTCTGGATGCGCCTGCTTCAACCCGATCAGGTAATATCCACCATCCTGCGAAGGCCCCAGCACCACGCGATCTCCGGGCTGCGCCAGCGCCTCAACCGCCTGTGCGAACGCCGCGCTCGGCACCGTCGGCGAGTCCGAATCGATCAGGCACACCGAGCCGTAGCCGATGGCCAGGATGTCCTCGGCTGCCGCCAGCAGCCGCTCGCCGAACCCATCGCCGCGCTGCGGAACCAGCGCAAACGTCTCCGGCAGCAGGTCCGCAAAGAGCGCCTCATCGCCCACCGGTGTGTACGAGATCACCCCGGCCGAACCCGCGATCGTCGCCAGGTTCTCCGTCGTATCGCGCAGGAAGCGGATGTTCAGCGCCGCCGTCTGTTCAAGCGTCAGCGGCGGCGAAAGCCTTGTCTTCACCCGACCGGGGCGCGGCGCCTTGGCCATCACGGTCAGCGCACAAAGATGCTTCAACGCGGAGATCGGAAACTGAGGATCAAGAATCGGGTACGGACTCACTGCGTCGAGACTCCCGCGTTGGCGATCGAGCAAGCGGCACTGGCCTTCTGGCACACCGCGTACTGGTACCAACCATCGTAGTGGAGTTCGCTTTCGCCCCACGGCTCGCATTGCACCAGCGCTTCAAAGTCCGAGCGGCTCATCACGTCGGCCTGCTGCGGTTCGCGATACTTTCCCGCCGGGCTGGTCGTCAGCCGCGACAGCAGCCACATGAACGCCAGCGGAAACCTGGTCCTGAAACCCGACGTCGGCTCCGCGATAAAACATCGGCCTTCGGGCTTCAATACCCGGAAGATCTCGCGAATCACCCCTTCTTTATCCGAAATGATCAGAAACAGCCGCGACACCACGATCGCGTCGATCGAATTCGAAGCGAACGGCAGCGAGTGCGCATCCGCATGCTGAAAGCTGCAGTTCGAAAGATTACGGCTGCGCGCTCTCGATTCCGCCCGCTGAATCAGGTTCTCCGAAAGATCGATCCCAGTGGTATGCAGGTCCGGCAGCTCCTCGGACAGGCGACAGGCATAGAACCCCGGCCCGCATCCCAGCTCCAGCAGCCGCGTCCCCGGCTTCGGCGGATCAGCCGGAAACAGCGCCTGCGCAATCTCCTGCGTGTGGTCGCGAAACAGGTACTCCCGGCACAAGGCATAAAACCACGCGCAACGCTCGAACAGGCTATCCGGCTCCTGGCGCGTGTGCCCGGCCAGCTGATCCGCCGCCGCATGCTCTCCCGATTCCAAGCGGGTCTTCGGTCTCAGGCTGGTTGCGCGCAACTCGCGTGCGGTCCGATCCACAGTCTGATCCATCAAAGGGGTCCTTGGCTGGTGTCTCTCTCGTTCGTGCCTTCCGGCTCTCGGGTAGTGTAACCCGAGCGCGCCCGCATCACCGCCGCCCCTCAAGCTGCGCCGGGAAGCACGCTCAAGCCACATCCCGCCAGTCCAGAATCACCTTGCCGGAGTTCCCCGAACGCATCGCATCGAACCCTTGCGCAAACTCGCTCCAGTGCAGCCGGTGCGTGATCACCGGAGAGATATCCAGTCCCGACTCCAGCATCACCGTCATCTTGTACCAGGTCTCGTACATCTCGCGGCCATAGATGCCGCGCAGCGTGATCTGGTTGAAGATGATCCGGTTCCAGTCCACCGAGATCTCGGTCGCCGGGATGCCCAGCATCGCGATCTTCGCCCCGTGGCTCATGTTGGCGATCATGTCGCGAAACGCATGCGCGTTGCCCGACATCTCCAGCCCCACGTCGAAGCCTTCCACCATCTTCAGCTGCTTCTGCACCTCTGCCAGCGGCGTCGCGGCCGGATCGACCGCCCGCGTCACCCCCACCTTCTCCGCCAGCGCCCGCCGATACGGGTTCGGATCGGAGATCACCACGTGCCGCGCCCCCGCATGCTTCGCCACCGCCGCGGCCATAATCCCGATCGGCCCCGCGCCGGTCACCAGCACGTCTTCGCCCAGCACCGGAAACGCCAGCGCCGTATGCACTGCGTTGCCGAACGGATCGAAGATCGATGCCACCTCCGGCTCGATCCCAGGCGCATGCTGCCAGATGTTGGTCGCCGGCAGCACCACGTACTCGGCAAAACACCCGTTCCTCTGCACCCCCAGGCCCTGCGTATGCGCGCACAGGTGGCGACGCCCGGCCAGACAGTTGCGGCAGCGGCCGCACACCACGTGACCTTCGCCCGAAACCAGCGCGCCCAGTGGAACGTCGAAGACGTTAGCGCCGAAATCCACCACCTCGCCCACAAACTCGTGGCCGATCGTCAACCCGATCTGGATCGTCTCCCGCGCCCACGCATCCCAGTCATGAATATGCAGGTCAGTGCCGCAGATTCCCGTGTACAACACCCGAATCTTGACGTCATTGATCCCGATTTGCGGTTCCGATACATCTTCCAGCCAGAGTCCAGGTGCGTCTTGCGACTTTACGAGAGCCTTCACGTGATACCTTTCCCCTTCAAGTCTACCTGCACGCCCACTCTTGCCACGCCAGCTTTCCCCAGATTCAGCGCCCTGCTGCGAAGCAGGCTCCATCCGCTCTGCCTGGTTGCATCGCTGCTCACCGGCATCACGCTGCCCGCGCAAACCAGCCAGACCGCTCCGCAAAGTGCTGCCGACGCCGCCGCTCTCGTCCGCCGCGCCGTCCAGCACCGCGCCGATGCGGAAAAGACGCATCAGCCTCTGCGGTACCAACTGCGCAAGGTGGACGATCGCCGCGACACCACCAAGGAGATCGTCGAGACTCGCGACGGCGACGTCGCCCGCCTCATCGCCCTCAACGGTAAGCCGCTTACCCCCGACGCCGAACAAGCCGAGCGAGCGCGCCTCGACAATCTCGCCGCCCATCCCGACCTCCAGGAGCGCCGCCACCGCACCGAAATCAAGGACGCGGCGCGCGTCTCACACCTCATGGCTTTGCTGCCCGACGCGCTCGTCTACCAGCCCCAGGGAACCGTGCCGTGCGGCTCCGGCGAGTGCTTCCGTCTCAGCTTTTCGCCCAGGCCCGGCTGGAATCCGCCCGACCTTGAAGCCGACCTGCTGCGCGGCGTCGCCGGCGAAGTCTGGATCGACACCCGCCAGGAGCGCCTCGTCCGGCTCTCCGGCTCCTTCATCGCCGACGTCGACTTTGGCTTCGGCGTCCTCGCCCGCCTCAACCAGGGAGGAACCTTCACCCTCGAACAGACCGAAGTCGCCGCTCACGACTGGGAGCTGACTCGGCTCACCTTGCACATCACCGGCAAGGCGCTGATGCTGAAGTCCATCAGCACCAGCCTTACCCAGGAGGCGTCCCACTTCGCCCCGGTCAGCCCCTCGCTCACCTACCGCGACGCCATCCGCATGCTCGAAGCCGAAACCCCGTGATCTCCGCACACCCCGCCGGCCGGACTCCGGATGGGCGGTTCACTGTGAAATGGTTCCCTCCAAACTCTGACCTGAGGAAATCGCTGTCTTCGCCCTTCACGCTCCAGCACTTCCCCAGGACCGTGATCCGGCAAGCACGCGGCACGTACAACGCCCACTCCTCACCCGCCGCGCAGAATCGCCTCCAGCGCGGTCCCCGCCCGCTCCCAGGTAAAGTCCTGGATGAGCTCATGCCCCGATCGCGCCAGCCGCATGCGCAGTTCCCCGTCATGCGCGAGCCGCAGGATATTCGCCGCCAGCGCTCCCGGATCCCGGACCGGGCTCAGCAGCGCCGTGCGTTCGTGGAACGCGTAGGACGCCGGCCCCGCGATGTCAGTCAGCGCCAGCGCCGCACCGCACTGCAGCGCCTCGGCAGGCGGCAGCGAGAATCCTTCCGTCCAGCTCGCCGAGACGAAAATCGCCGCATCGTTATACAGCTCGCAGATCGCCTCCTGCGACGGGTTCTGGTGGTAGACCACGCCATCGGGCAGCCCATCCGGCCGCGCCGCCACGCCAAACAGAGTCAGATGCAGTCCCGGCTCCTGGCTTCTGGCCAGCTCAAAGGCCGCTATTCCATCCGCCGATCCTTTCCAGTCCAGCGCGTGGAAGATCATCAGGACCTGGTGCGGATTGCGTTCCTCAATCGCGTGGGTCAGATGAAATCGGCGAAAATCCAGTCCGTTGTAGACCAGGTGCGCCCGTTCGCCCAGGCCTTCCGCAATCTCCTGCAGCCATCGTGCAATGACGATCTTTGTCAACGGCAGCTTCCACGTCGCCAGCACCCGCGTCTCGGGTCCCGACCAGCTCTCCAGGTGCTGGATCAGGTAAAAACGCCTGCCCTTCTCCGCCGGATACTGCCCTGCCCACTCCGCCGTCTCCCACGCCGTCGCCACCACCACGTCGCCCGGGGGAATGTACCGTGCCGCCAGCGAAGGCGTCCACAACATCCGCACCGCCGGCGAAACCTGGAACCACGCCGTCGGCCGGAACCCGCCGGTCGCCTTCAGCTTCAAATAGCTCCATATTGTCTTCACAGCCCGCTTCAGCGGCATCGTGGCCAGCGGCTCGTCCACCCGGAACAACGCCGGATGAACCACTGAGACTGCATGTCCCCGGCTGGCCAGGAAGTTGGCGTACTCGTACACCACCTTGAATCCGCCGATCGGATGCGTACCCGGCAGCGGCAGTAGAAACGTGATCTTCAGGATTCCCCCCGCATCGCCCGGCGGCGTATGCAGCGAATTCTACCGGCAGGCGAGCCGATCGCACACTCTCCAGGAGCCTTCTCGCGGCCGCTTTTCGTCCATCAGGTACGCACAACATCCGGTGCATACGAGTATCCTGAACCACCCATAAGTCTCATGCTCTGAAGAATGTAAGCAACAATCGGGAAGAGGGGGTGGTCCACCCTCGTCTTATCCCGCCGTCGCCATCCGCCCATGACAGGCGCACCCGATAAGGACTTGATTTCGACCAGCTATGTTGAGCGGTTGAACGCTACGACCCGCCTCCACATGCGCCGTCTGACCCGCCTCACGTTGGCTTTCAGCAAGAAGCGCGAGAACTTCGAGGCTGCTGTCGGACTTCACTTTGCGTTCTACAACTCTTTGTGAAGCGTCACAATACCCTGCGTTGCACCCCGGCAATGGCTGCTGGTGTCGCCAACACTCAATGGAGCATCGGAGATTTAGTGGAGGTGGCGCGTTGAGCCATATAGACGACCTAAAGCGGGTCATACAGGAATTGCATGGGGGGACTGCTACTCACCTAGAGAGCGTCCCTGTCCATGAGCAGCACGAGGGCCACACGGTCTGGCAGGGCATCGTAGAGGTATTCGACCTGCACGGACACGCCAAAGCCAACAAAGCCTATGCCTGGTCGCATGAAACCGACGACCCGGACAATCCCAAGCGTCATGTGACAGTTCTGCACGTTCCACCCGTCATATCACCCCTCACCGCCGTCCGTGCAGCCATCATGCAGGAGTTCTATGCCCGTCAAGCAGCCCAAGCCTAAGCCGCGCCCTGTAGGCCGTCCCAAACTGGCAAAGGGACAAGCCAAAGGCAGCATCTTGCCTGTACGTTTCAGCCCAGAAGATCGCGCCAAGGTGGAACGTGCAGCCAAGGCCGAAAACCTCAGCGTCTCGGAATGGATACGGAGGACGGTACATGCAGCCTTCTGAGTCTGGTGTACCATTCCGCCATGCTCATCCCTACCCTCAGTCTAGCTTTGATGCAGACGAAATATGCCGCTCCTGAAAGCGGCGCTTCCCTTTACG